>JALZIJ010000267.1 GCA_030860375.1 Actinomycetota bacterium
AGTTCGTTCCGCCAGCTAAATATCCAGCGTCTCGGTCCAGGAAGCCTTGAAGCGCTGAAGGGCCAGGCGAAGGGCCGTTGAATCGGGGTCGGTCGTGACGATCTCGGCTAGACGGTTGCCGAACGCCTCGATCAGGAGAGCCTCACGACGGCTCGTCGGCCGCGAAGAGCGGATGCCGAGAGCGAGGACCCCGACGAGGCGCCCGTCGGAGGTCATCGGCGAGGCAAGGTAGGGGGCGGCACCGGGCTTCGAAGCCGGGATCAGACGGGTCCGGCGCTCAAGCGCAACCCGGCCGATGCCTCCGTCGCCCAGCGTGAGCTCCCGCGGAGGTGTCGAGCTGGGACCCCCGCCGCCCGTGGAGTGCGCAACAAGGCGGAGCAGCATGCCGCCTTCTTCGGCAAAGTAAATCGCTCCCGACTCAACGTCCGCCAGTGAGACGACGCCGGCGAGGAGCGCGGTAAGAATTGGGCCGGAGCCCGTGCCGAAACCGGGCGTACCCAGCGCAGGGGACTCTGGGTGAGGACGGTTAGGACGTTCTTCGACGGGCGCATCGCCGATCGCGCCGCTTTCCAGCGCGAGGGCCACCGCCTGCGAGCGGGTAGACGCACCGAGCTTCTCCATGGCGTTTCGAACGTGGGTGCGAACAGTCTCGGGCGAGAGGACGAGTAGCTCAGCGATCGCAGCGCCGGAGAGCCCCTCGGCGAGAAAGCCGAGCACCTCACGCTCGCGCCCGCTGAGCGGCTTGCCCCCAGATTTGGGTTGGCGAATCTGTTGTGCGACTTTGGGGTCGGGGTCTGGCATGGTTTTCGGGTCCGGTGCGCCGGGGAGCCTTCCGTGCATCCCCCTTTGCGCGAGAGTACCACTAACCGATTTGCGGTAATGGAAGTCACGCCGAGTGGGCAAAAATGCCCGATCGTGAGCTTTTCACTCAAGTGGCGCGCCACTATGCCCGATGACGATGTTCTGCTCTTTCGTGTCCGACCCGTGTCCGTGAGCAACCGCTTTCCCCCGAGCAGGCGTAGTACCCCGTCCGCGCGTCTCGACGGTTCCGCCGCCGCCGTGGCGGATGCGGCCCCGCCTGTGCTCATCGTCGACGCGGATCAGCGTTGCGTGGAGGCCAATGTGCCTGCATCTCGCCTCCTCGGACTCGACCGCTCGCAGATCGTTGGGAGGTCACTTGACAGCCTGCGTCTTCCCGAGGGGCACCTCTTGGTGTTGCCCCGGATCGAGGATGGGCCGGAGCCCGGCTCCCGGGCCAAGCGTAAGACGGGGTCCCCCATCAACGGCACGCCAGGCCGGCGTCCGTCACATCGCGAGCGCGAGGTGCTGGCTCTCCTCGCTCAAGGCTCGACCGACGTTCAGATCGCAGAGCTCCTGAAGCTCTCGCCCGCAACCGTTCAGACCCATGTGCGAAACGCCAAGTCTAAGCTCGGCGCGCGTACGCGCGCGCAGGCAGTTGCGCTTGCGCTTATGGGCGGCCTGATCGACGTCTAGATGTAGTCCTGACAACGTTGCCAGTTGGCGGCCGACGCCTTGTTTATTGTCGACTGGCCTTGGCCTCGAGCGATGACCGGTTGCCCCCCGGGGAGGATCCGCCTCTGCCCCAGGACCCTCTCGGCGACAAGATCGCTGATGTTCGGGCATCGATATCGAAGCGGCTCGAACAAGTGGCGGCCGACGCCGAACGCTGGCAGATCGCTGAGCACGAGAGCGCCGTGGCGCGCCTCGTGGAGGAGCTGCGCACCGAGGTCGCCCGCGCCGAGGGCACGCTTCGCCAACGCCTCGAGGCCGCCGCCGAGCACCGCCATGGAGACCTCGCCGAAAAACTGTCAGCCGAGCTCGCAGGGGCCGTTCGACGCGAGATGGAAACCGTTTCCGGGAGGTTGCGAAGCGACGCTTTAGCGCGGGCGGAGGAGCTCGAGTCCAATCTCATGGCCAAGGCGACGGCGTTCGAGTCTGCGCTTGGAACTCAGATTGAAGCGTCGATTACGAGCTGGAAGTTCGGAGCGCGCGACGAGGTCTTGCATTCGGTTCGCGCTGAGGCGATCGACCTGCTCGAGGGAAGGCTCGCCGCGGTGGCGGGCGATCTTGCGGCCGCGAATGCCGCCGCGGTGAAGTCGGAGTTGAGCGTCGCCCGCAGCAAGCTCTCGCGCCAAGTGAAAAAGCGCCACTCGAAGGCGGCGGGCAAGCTTGAAGCGGCGCTCGAAGCTCGCCTCGTCAGGGCGGAAAAGACTCTCAAGAGGCGTACCTCCGTCGAGATCGAGGTGGCGACGACCTCCGTGCAAGACGAGCTCGACGCCGAGCTGGCAAAGGCCCGCGCCCAGATCAAAGCCGGGGTTGCCGAGGCGCAAGAGCTTCTGATTGCCTGCACGGACAAGAGCCGCACGGAGATCTCGCGGAGCGCCGAGCGGGCCCGCCTCGACGAGGCGCTCGAGAAAGTGCGCACCGAGAGTGCAGAGCGCCTGGGGGAGGAGTGGACCGCGTTTCGGAGCAGCATGGAGGCAACGCGGCAGACGCTCGAGAAAGCAATCGCAGAGCTTGGCCGTCGCAAGATCCGCCAGGAGGCCAAGCTAGCCCGAGTCGAGACGTCGCGGCGCATCACCTCGGCGCTCGAAACGCTCGAAGTGCGTGCGACAAGCGTGATCTCGGAGCTCGACGCCCGACTGGGACGCTCAAGCCGAGAGATCAAAGCGACGGTCGCGGACGCAGAGGCCGTGGCGGCCGAGGCCGCTTCCGAGATCCGAGCGGCCCACGGAAAGGCGGGTGAGCGCCTTGGCGACGCGCTTCGTCGCGTCGAGGACACGGTCACATCCGTCGAGGCGTCGCGTGGGCGGGTCGCCGAGCTGGAGCGCAGAGCCAAAGCCGCTGAGGCCGAAGCGACCCGGTCTGCCGAAATGGCACGAAACGCGGTTGAGCTCGAAACCCGGATGCGCGAGGCACTCAACCTGGAGGCCGCAGCTGCCGAGCAGATCACGCTGGCCGAGCGGCGGCTGATCGACTTCGTCGAGCGCGTGTAGGTAGCCGGCGTGTTGCCGTGCGGCAAGGCGAGAAGCGGTGCCGTTTTTTTGGCGAACCGCGCCCGCGAATTGCGGAAATGGTCCTCCTTGGCATCTGGTCTCGCTGACAAGATGCCGGGATCAGCGGATCTGTCGCACATCTCCACGTCCACAGCGAGTACTCGCTGCTCGACGGGCATTGCCAGATCGAGAGGAAGACCTCGAATGGGATGACCTACCCGATGGCCCAACGTGCCGCGGAGCTCGGCATGCCCGCGCTGGGCCTCACGGATCACGGGGCCATGAACGGCGCCGTGGACCACTACAAGGCATGCAAGGCAGCCGGAATCAAGCCGATCATCGGCATGGAGGCGTATCTCATCGATGACCACCGCGCTGCTGACCGGCGCGGCGAGCGCAACCACCTCACACTCCTGGCCGCGTCGGACGAAGGCTTTCAAAACCTTGTGCAGCTGAGCTCCGCCGGCTTCCTCGAGGGGTTTGGGCGCGGCAAGGCGAACATCGACATGGGGATGCTCGAGCGCTATTCGCCCGGGCTCATCGCGCTTTCGGGCTGCCTTCAGTCGCGCCTTTGCCGTCGCATCATCGAGGAGCGGCCGGCGGATGCGCGCGCTCACCTCGACGACCTCCTCCAGACCCTCGGGCCGGACAACGTCTACATGGAGATCCAGGTCAACGGCATCCCTGAGCAGGACAAGGCGAACGAGGGGATCGTGCGCCTGGCCCGCGAGGTCGGACGCCCGCTCGTAGGCACCGGCGACGTTCATTACCTGCGCCGTGAGGACTACCACCACCACGCAGCGCTGCTGTGCGTACAGACGAAATCCACGCTGGAGCAGCCAAAGCTTCGCTTCGACACGAACGAGTTCTTCCTGAAGAGCCCCGAGGAGATGGCTCGCGACTTCGAACCGTGGCCCGAGGCCGTACCCATGTCGCTCGAGATCGCCGAGCGCTGCCAGACGGAGATTGAGCTCGGAAAGCTTCTGTTGCCACGCTTCCCGACTCCCGATGGAGAGGAGCCAAGCGCCATGCTCCGCCGCCTCGCCTTCGACGGCTTGCGCCGGCGCTACTCAGACCCGCTCCCCGCCGAGGCCGTCGAGCGGCTCGAGTTCGAGCTCGGCGTAATCTCGGATATGGGCTTTGAGTCGTACTTTCTCATCGTCTGGGACTTTGTCGCTTACGCGAAGGGGAACGATGTTGCGGTAGGACCGGGCCGCGGTTCGGCGGCGGGCTCGATCGTCGCCTACTCGCTCGACATAACCGATATAGACCCCCTCGCAAACGACCTCCTCTTCGAACGTTTCCTGAACCCGGCGCGCAAGTCGATGCCGGACATCGACATCGACTTCTCCGTCCGCGGGCGCGAGCGCGTGATCCGCTACGTCCAAGAGAAGTACGGCCGTGAATCGGTAGCGCAGATCATCACCTTTGGCAAGATGGCGCCGCGCGCGGCCACGCGGGACGCTGCGCGTGTCCTCGGCTACGACTACGCAACGGGCGATCGCCTCGCAAAGCTCATACCGGAGCCGATCATGGGCCGAAGCCCCTCGTTCGAGGAGTGCCTCAAGCCGAACGCGGACCTCCGCCGCGAGATCGACGCAAGCCCTGACGCAAAGCGGATCGTCGACGTGGCCCAAGGCCTCGAGGGCGTCGTCCGAAACAACTCAATCCACGCCGCCGCCGTCGTCATCGCCGACCGGCCGCTCCAAGAAATCGTGCCGCTCCAGCTTGCTGAGGACCGAGGCGCCGCTCCGGTCAACGCCGATGGCGGAAAGCCCGAGCGCCAGTACAAGATCGTGACCCAATACTCGATGGGCCCGATCGAGGAGATCGGCCTCTTAAAGATGGATTTTCTGGGTCTTCGCAACCTCGACGTGATCGAGGATGCGGTGAAGATCATCCGCCGCTCGCGCGACGTGGAGATCAACATGCCCACCATCCCCATGGATGACCCCAAGACGTTCGCGATGCTCGCGGACGGCGACTCGGTGGGCGTCTTCCAGCTCGAGTCGGACGGCATGCGAGACGCGCTCCGGCAGGTGCGCCCGACCGAGTTCGACGACATCACGGCGCTCGTCTCGCTCTATCGCCCGGGCGCGATGCGCTACATCCCCGACTACGCACGGGGCAAGCGCAGGCCGGACTCGGTGACCTTTCCCGACGAACGCCTGCGATCGATCACCGAGGGCACGCACGGCTGCTGCATCTATCAGGAGCAGCTCATGGAGATCTCAAAGCAGCTCGGCGGCTTTACGCCTTCCGAAGCGGAAGATCTGCGCAAGGCAATCGGCAAGAAGAAACGCGACCTAATGGCAACGATGAAGGACAAGTTCCTCGAGGGCTGTGCGGCCTCGGGCACCCAGCGTCGCGTCGCCGACGACCTGTGGTCGCTCATGACGGCGGCGGCTGACTACAGCTTTAACAAGAGTCATGCCGCCTGTTACGCACTGATTGCCTACCGCACCGCCTACCTCAAGGCGAACTATCCCGCCGAGTACATGGCCGCCGTGATCTCATCGGTCATGTCGACCAAGGACAAGGTGCCGTTCTTCGTCAACCGTTGCGGTGAGATGGGAATCGAAGTGCTTCCCCCGGACGTGAACTCCTCCGAGCACGGCTTTACGGTCTCGGGCAACTCGATCCGCTTCGGCCTCGACGCGGTGAAGAACGTTGGCCAGGGTGCGGTCGATGTGATCATGAGCGTCAGGGAGCGGGGAGGACCGTACGAGTCAATTTGGGACTTCGCCGAGCGGGTAGACGCCCGCACCGTCAACAAGCGCGCAATCGAGTGCCTCGTCAAGTGCGGAGCGCTTGACTCAACTGGCGCATCTCGCCGGGGCATGCTGGAGGTCCTGCCTCAGGCGCAAGCGTCCGGGCAGAAGGCCCAGGATGATGCACTCCGCGGCCAGGGCTCCATCTTCGACTTCGGCGATGACGCCGCTGCCGACGATCCGCTCGCCGGAGCCTTTGCCGCTCAGCGCCCGCCGGTTCCGGCCGACGAGTTCGCGCAGCGCGAGCTGCTCACGCTCGAAAAGGAGACGCTCGGCACGTTTCTTTCCTCGCACCCCCTGAAGGAGGTGCGTGAAGCTCTGCGCGAGAAGGTCGATTGCGCCCTGTCCGAGCTTGAGAAGAAGCAGGACGGCTCCCGTCTCACCCTGGGCGGCATCGTTGCCGAGGCGAAGAAGGTCAGGACGCGCTCCGGCTCCTACGTCATGTTTGCCAAGCTCGATGACCTCGAAGGGCAGGTGGAGCTCTTCATCGGGGACGCCTCATCCGAGCAGGCGGCAGCGGTCGAGCTAGACCGAGTCGTCATCGTCAGCGGGCGCCTCGAGCACAAGGATCGTGGAGTTACGTCGCTGCGCGTCCAGGTCGCCGAACGCTTCGAGCCCGATGCGGCCGAGCTCGCCCGCGCGCGGAAGGCCGCTGCCCCCGAGGCGATCACGCTCTCGATCGACGCCGCTCGTTTCCGAGCCGACCTGATCGCAGAGTTGAAGGGACTCTTCGAGACCTATCCCGGCTCCACCGAAGTGACCCTCGAGATGAAGACCCGCGACGGGACCCGCCGGTTGCGCTTTGGCGACGGGTACCGCGTCGACCCGAACCACGGTCTTCGAGCAGAGCTCGAGCAAGTCCTCGGCTCGCAAGCCCTGGCTGCTTAGGAGTCCACCTCACTTCAGCGACAAAAGCGTCTTCCACCCGCTTACACTTCAGCGGTGGCGCTTCATCAACGCGAAGAGGTTCGGCACGGCGAGTGCCGGAAGTGCGGAACGTTCTGCGACAAGGTGGTGGAGCCGCGCGGCTGTCTGGAGATGCGTTGCACCTACCTCTACTCGTACGAGGACCGGTTCACCGGCAGCACCTACATGGGTTGCCTTCGCAAGGTTTTTCGTGCGGAGGTAGACGTGGAGATGTTCCAGGTCGCCGAGAACTCGGGTGGATTCGGCGGGCTCAAAGTCACGGGCGAGCCGATGCCACACTGCCAATTCTCCGTCGAACCGGCATTCGCGGGGTTGGGCGAGGCGTTCGAGTGCGTCAATCCCCGCTTCTTCGACTGCTCGGAAGCCGGGCCGGAGGGCCTCAAGGCCTTCGATCTGCGGCACGCGCTTTAGCCTGCGCACCGTGCGCCGCCGCGTAGACGCCGCCCCTACGCCCGGTAGCGGTAGCCGACGCCTCGCACCGTCTCGAATGACTTCGAGCCGAGCTTTCGGCGCAGATAGCCGACATAGACGTCGACCACGTTGGAGCCCGGGTCGTAGTCGTAACCCCAGACGTGGGCCAGTAGCTGCTCGCGGCTCAGGACCTGATTCGGGTGCTCGAGGAAGG
>JALZIJ010000191.1 GCA_030860375.1 Actinomycetota bacterium
CGACGGCCCCCTCGACACCCCGCTCAACGAGCAACTGCCCGACGATCCGTTCACACCACCAGGAGAGGACCGCTTGCACTGAGCACGACCACGACGCCGGCGTCAGCGGATAGCGTTGCGCCCATGAAGCAACACGCAGACGGCGTCTGGCAACTCGCTGGGTTCCCGCCGAACGCCATCAACGTCTTTCTCCTCGATGATGTCCTCGTTGACGCCTCCACCCGCTTCAACGCCCGCAAGATCCTCAAAGAGCTGGAAGGCCGCCCACTTTCCGCCCACGCGCTGACGCACGCCCATCCCGACCATCAAGGCGCAAGCCACGCGGTCTGCGAGCGTTTTGGCGTCCCGTTCTGGGTTGGCGAACAAGACGTTGCCGCCGCGGAAAACCCCAAGCTCATCGGCGAGCGCCAGCCGGACCACTTCATGGCGCAGCTCTTTGCCAAGACCATGACCGGTCCCGCCCACCACGTCGACCGCCACCTCCGCGAGGGTGACGACGTCGCCTCCTTCAAGGTCATCGACACGCCGGGCCACTCCGCAGGGCACGTCGCCTTCTGGCGCGAATCCGACCGCGTCCTCGTCCTCGGCGACGTCCTCAACTCCGCCGATGTCTACACGCTCATCCCCGGCCTTCGTACCCCCAAGGACTACTTCACCCCCGACCCGGCAGAAAATCGCCGCTCCGCCCGCAAGCTCGCTCTCCTCGAGCCGAAGCTGGTCCTCTTCGGACATGGCCCGCCGGTCACCGACACGAAGAAGTTCGTCGACTTCGTGAACGGCCTACCCGACTGACGGACTAGGCGTCCGCCGCCTTCGCCGCGTCGCACTGGCGCCCGATCGACTCGAGCGTTGCGCGCACCTCGCACGGGTTAGCGCCGAGCGCTGGAAGAAA
Organism: Actinomycetota bacterium; assembly: GCA_030860375.1. Lineage (GTDB taxonomy): Bacteria > Actinomycetota > Thermoleophilia > Solirubrobacterales > 70-9 > JALZKA01. The sequence goes on from JALZIJ010000191.1 coordinate 893, forward strand.
ATCTTCGGCGATGCCGCGCGCATAGACCGGCCACATCTTGTCGAGCATCGCTTCGCCCTCGCCCGTTAGCTCGACGTGGAACGAGCGCCTGTCTCCCGGGCACGTCACCCGCGCGATCAACCTCGCCTTCTCGACGCGGTCGAGCAAACGGCTCAGTCCGCTGTGACTGAGAAGCACTCGCTCCGCCAATTCCACTTGGCGCAGGCGCTGCTCCGGCGCGTCGCGAAGCGCAGCCAGCACGTCGTACCACGGGAGGGGCGGCAGATCAGCCTCCTCCAGGTCGGCGCTGATCCTCCGCAGCATCGACGAATGCGCCCGCAGGAACGCCCGCCAGGTGGCGAGTTGCTCCTCCCCGATCCGTGCCGCAGTGGTCATAGAGAGAGCTTACAACGAATCCGTTGACGTCGCAACGATGTGTGGTACAGTACTTGCGATTGCAATAATTGCTAGCGCAAAGGAGTTTCACAATGACCACCACAAAAGCCAAGATCGAGATCCCTGCCGGAACATGGAAGATCGACCCCGTCCACTCGACCGCGTCCTTCGAGGTCGAGCACAACGGCTTCTCCCTCTTTCGAACAAGCTTCGGCGAGTTGGAGGCAACCCTGACGGCCGACGAGGACAGTACCCGCATCGAAGGTCGCGTCGCCGTCGAAAGCATCGACGTCAGCCAGCCCGACTTCCGGGCGCATTTACTGTCGCCGGAGTTCTTCGACGCGGCGCGCCACAGCCACATCGAGTTCGTCTCGGACGACCTCTCCACCGACGGCGAAAGCTTCGCCCTCCGCGGCGAGCTCACGATTGCCGGTAAGTCCAACCCCGTCGAAGCCATGGGTGCTTTGCGGGGGCCCCTGACCGACGCCTTCGGGGGCGAACGCATCTCGCTCTCATTGGAGACGACCGTAGACCGCCACGAGTACGGCATCGGTTGGAACATGGACCTGCCGAACGGCAAGAAGGTCCTCGGCGACGGGGTCAAGCTCCTCGTCGAGCTCGAGCTGGTCAAGGACTAGCGTCATGCGCCTCCTCGCTATCTCCGGCAGCCTGCGCTCCGACTCGCACAACACCCGCCTCCTCCGCATCGCAGCGGAGGAGGCGCCCGCAGGCGTCGACGTCCAGATCTGGGGCGGCCTCGCAGAGGTCCCGCCTTACAACGGCGACGCCGACCACGGCGCCGGACCCGAGCCCGTGAGTCGGCTCCGCGACCTCATCGCCGAGGCTGACGGGCTCATCTTCGCGACGCCCGAATACAACTCGTCCGTCCCGGGCGTTCTCAAGAACGCCATCGACTGGGCATCTCGACCCCGATCAACGACGTCCCTCGCAGGTAAGCCCGCAGCCGTGATGGGCGCCACAACCGGACACTTCGGCGCCGTCTGGGCCCAAGCCGAGCTTCGCAAGATCCTCGGCGCGACGGGAGTCCGCGTCGTCGACGCCGAGTTCGCCCTCGCCCTGGCCGACGACGCATTCGACGCCGTCGGCAACCTCAGCGACGAGGCGGCGCTAGACACACTCCGCGAACTCGTCGGCGCCGTGGTCTCCGAGGCCGAGCACGACCGCAAGCTGCCCCTCGCCGCCTGAGTCCTTACGATCCGACCGCGCCGCGCGGAGACGCTTGGGATCAAACGATTCCAGCAACTAGCCGGGGTCGTTTGTGTCTGTCCGAAGCGCCGCCCGCTCAGTGGTAGGCAGGTGGCGCCCGAGCCTCCACTCGGCGCCTGAAAAATTCAGGTTGGCGACCGTTGCAAAGCCCTCCTCGTCCTCGCGAAGCGCCAGGAACAGATGCGCCACCTTGTCTGCAGCCGGCAGGCCGTCGGCGTCCCCCACCTGGACGCACCACGAGAACACCCGGCGCCCGATCAAGCCGCGCCTCACCAGATAGGCGCCCTGCTCGCCGACAAGCCATAAGCCCAGTTCCCCGCGGTAGGGGGCCAGCCCACTCGTACGCAACACGTCGATCCCGACGCGCCCGACCAGATCCGCCAAGAGGCCGAGCGCTACGCGCTCGGGGCCCGTCGGTTCGCCGGCGCGCGAGGCCGCGCTCTTCTCAGAACCAATCGCGACCACGGCGCGTGCGCCTCGCCGTGCCTGCAAGGTCGGAATCGCCCAAGCATGGGCGAAGCACAAAGACGCGACCGGAAACGTAAGCGGCTCGATCCAAAGGAGCGCCAACCCCGGTGCCGAGAACAGCCCGACAACCCAAGCCGTCCATGTAGTCCAGCGCCGTCCGTCGCGTCTGAGCGTCCGCTCAGACGTCCGCTCCCGGTTCCACCCGAGCCTTTCTGCCTCGGGCAGCCCGGCACGAGCGCTCGCAGGCGTCTCGACCGGCATGTCCGCGCGGGCTCAGCCGCCGACGATTGGCCGTCGGAGCGTCACGAGCTCCGCGTCAATCGGAAGCTCGCGAACGACTTCAGCGGTTCCGTCGGCGAGGGTCGCCGACGCGATGAGCCCGCGTTCGAGCTCCAGCGCAAACGCATCCGCCGCACCCTTTGCCGCGGCCTCGTCTGCGGCAGTCCACTCGGCGAGCGTCGTATGCCCCGTGCGGTCAAGCCTGATCAGTCGTCCCAATGCGTGCCTCCAGTGAAGAAATCGCCTCTCCTGGGCAGCATACGCCGCCCTAGACCTAGAACAGTGAGTCCCCACCCCGCACGCCGTTGGAATCACCGATCTACACTGGCGCGCATGAGTGACGAGCCCGCCAGATACGACCCTCAGCAGATCGAGGCGCGCTGGCAGAAGCTCTGGGATTCCGAGCGCACCTGGGAGGTCCCCAACCCGGGCGAGCCCGGCTTCGACGCCTTAAAGCCCAAGTCCTACGTCCTCGAGATGCTGCCCTACCCCTCGGGCGAGCCACACGTCGGCCACCTCAAGAACTACGCGATCGGCGATGCGATCGCCCACTTTCGCAGGCGCCGGGGCTTTCACGTCATTCACCCGATGGGCTACGACGCGTTCGGCCTCCCCGCCGAGAACAACGCGATCCGCACCGGTGAGCACCCGCGCGACGCGACGGAGAAATCGATCGAGTCCTTCAGAACACAGTTCAAGCGCTGGGGCATCTCAATCGATTGGTCGCGCGAGGTTTCCTCTGCCGACCCCGACTACTACCGGTGGACGCAGTGGCTTTTCCTCCGCTTCTTCGAGAAGGGCCTTGCCTATCGTTCCAACGCGCCCGTGCAGTGGTGTCCCGTCGATGCCACGGTGCTCGCCAACGAGCAGGTGATCGACGGCCGCTGCGAGCGCTGCGGCTCCCTCGTGGAGCAAAAGCAACTCGAGCAGTGGTTCTTCAAGATCACCGACTACGCGGACCGCCTCCTCGCCGATTTCGACATCCTCGAGTCCTGGCCCGAGCACGTCGTGACGATGCAGCGCAATTGGATCGGCCGCTCCGAGGGCGCAGAGGTCGTCTTCAGCTGTGAGGAGCTCGGCATCGACTTCCCCGTCTTCACAACACGCCCCGACACGCTCTTCGGCGCCACCTTCTTCGTCCTCGCGCCGGAGCACCCTGACCTCGACCGACTCATCGCCGAGACCGACAACGCCGAAGAGGTGCGCGCATACGTCGCCGAGGCCGCCCGCAAGTCGACGGAGGATCGCGCCGCCGAGGACCGCGAGAAGACGGGCGTCCGCCTCGGGCGGACCGTGACCAACCCCGTCAACGGCGAGCAGATATCAATGCTCGTTGCCGACTATGTCCTGACCGACTACGGCACCGGCGCGATCATGGCGGTCCCTGCACACGACACTCGCGACTTCGACTTCGCCAAGGCCTTCGACCTGCCCATACGCCAGGTCGTCAAGCCGACCGGCGAGGAAGATGTATCCGCGGACGAGCCCTTTGTCTCTCACTCCGACGACGAGGCCCTCGTCAACTCCGGGCGCTTCGACGGAATGAGCTCGCCCGAGGCAAAGCAGGCGATCGTCGAGATGCTTGCCGAGGACGGGCGGGGCAAGCCGAACGTCAACTACCGGCTTCGCGACTGGCTTCTCTCGCGCCAGCGCTATTGGGGCTGCCCGATCCCTGTCGTCCACTGCGAAAAGTGCGGGATTGTCGCCGTGCCGGACGAGCAGCTTCCAGTCGAGCTTCCCGACGTCACCGACTACGCCCCGAAGGGCAAGAGCCCCCTCGCCGCCGTCGACAGTTGGGTCAAAACCATGTGCCCTTCATGCGACGGTCCCGCCCGGCGCGAGACGGACACGATGGACACGTTCGTCGACTCGTCCTGGTACTTCATCCGCTATCTCGACGCCCACAACTCCGACGCCCCGTGGGACCGGGGGGTTGCCGACCACTGGATGGCTGTCGACCAGTACATCGGCGGCGTCGAGCACGCGATCCTCCATCTCATGTACGCGCGCTTCTTCGTCAAAGCGCTGGCGGACATGGACCTGATCGGCGTCCAGGAGCCGTTCGCGAATCTCTTCACGCAGGGCATGATCACGCGTAATGGAGCGAAGATGTCGAAGACCAGGGGCAACGTCGTCAGCCCGAGCTCCTACGTCGAGCGCTACGGCGCCGACACGCTTCGCACCTTTATCTGCTTCACCGGGCCGCCCGCTCGCGGCGGCGACTGGACTGACGAGGGGGTAGAGGGCGTCTTCCGCTTCCTCTCGCGCCTGTGGCGGCTGGGGCAGGAGGCTGCCGAGGGGCACGAAGGACCCGGGACCGGCGATCCGGAGCCTCTCCTTCGCAAGGCGCATTGGGCAATCGACAAGGTGACGCACGACATCTCGACCGACTTCGCCCTTCACACCGCTATCGCTGCAGTGATGGAGCTCGTCAACGATGCCTACCGTTTGAAAGACGACCTCTACGGCTTGCCCGAGGGAGATCAAGCCGTCCGCTTCGCCTCAGCCACCGCCGCCTCTCTCATCTTTCCCTTTGCCCCCCACTTGGGCTCCGAGCTCTACGAGGCGATCGAAGGCACCCGGGTCTGGGAAGAGCCCTGGCCCGAGGCAGACCCGGCGATGCTCAGCTCCGAGACGATCTCGCTCGTCGTCCAGGTAAACGGCAAGCGCCGCGACCAGATCGAGGTCGCAGCCGATACGCCTGAGGAGGAGCTCAAGCGCCTCGCCCGCGCGAGCGATGCCGTCATCCGCCATCTCGACGGGGGCAAGATCGTGAAAGAGATCGTCGTGCCTGGGCGCCTCGTCAACCTCGTCGTCAAGTGACCATGACGGGCCCCGGGCCATCGCGGCGAAAGCGAGTCGTCATCCACGGCCACGTCCAAGGCGTCTTCTTTCGCGACACGATGCGTAGGCGAGCCGAGGCTCGCGGAGTCGCGGGCTGGGTCACGAACCGCGGCGACGGGACCGTCGAGGCCGCGCTCGAGGGCCGTCGGGCCGACCTCGAAGCCCTCCTCGGCTTCTGCAAACAGGGGCCGGCCGGTGCGGAGGTCGAGCGAGTTGACGTACGCGACGAGGAGCCCGAGGGGCTCACGGACTTCAAGATCGAGTAGGCCGTGCGATTCGGGCACACCCGCGTGACCCATTCGGCGCACGCGGCCTGACACGCGGGCGTCGAAAGAGGGCAGCCTTTCCGCATGCCCGAGCTAAGCCGTGCGCAGCTTGCCGTCTACGCCGCACTCGCGGTTGTAGCGCTTTTGCTGGGCTCGCGTTGGATCCGCGGTGGGGGTGAGGCGGGCTCCGCCTCTGACGGAAGCCTTCCGGTCTTCGACTCCGCTGTTTCGGAGGGCTCCGAATCGGCGGCTGAGCCAGGCACCTTCGAGCCCACTGACGGTGACCTCGTCGTCCACGTCGCGGGAGCGGTGCGAGAGCCGGGGGTCTTTCAGATGCCTCCCGGCTCCCGCGTCACCGACGCGATCGGGCGGGCGGGCGGCACCACCGCCGACGCTGCGCCGGACTCGATCAATCTCGCAGCCCCGCTTGCCGACGGCCAACAGATTCAGGTGCCGGCGAAGGCCGCCGACGGTGCTACCGCCGGCGCGACTTCGGCCTCGGGCACCGACGGCCCGATCAGTCTTGGCTCGGCGACGGCCGAGGAGCTGGACACGATTGAAGGCATTGGGCCCGTCACCGCGGCAGCGATCCTCGAGTTTCGCGATCAGAACGGGGGCATCTCGTCGGTTGACGACCTCGACCAGGTGAGCGGCATCGGTCCCGCGACGATGGAGGCCCTCAGAGCGCGGCTCCAGCCGTAGGAGAATGCCCGAGCACCGCAGCTACGCGTGGCGCGCCGCGATGCTCGTGGGACTCGTCGCGGGCCTTGTGCTCGCGGGCCCGGCGGGTGGCCACACAGCGGCCGCGCCGGGCGTCGTCGCGGCCCTCGCGATTGCGATCGGGATCGCTCGCCCAAGGCACGGGCGCTCCGCTGCCTTCCTTTGGCTCTTTCTGGTCGTCGGCGTTGCGACGCTCGCCGGCGCCGCGATCGGATCGGCGCGATTGGCCTCGATCGACGAAGGCCGGCTGCTCGGGGGCCCGGGTGAGCACATCGAGGTGGAGGGGACGGTCGTCTCGGCGCCCCGCACGTCCGGCGAGCTGACGCGCTTCACGCTCGAAGCCGCCGATGGGCGGGTCGCGATTGAGGCGCGGCTGCCGCTTGGCACGCTCGACGAAGGACGAATCGTAAGCGTGAGCGGAACGGTACGCGAGCCGGCGCCCTGGGAACGTGCCCAGATCGAGCGCACCGGGGCACAACGCGTCCTCGCCGCCGATTCACTCGAGATCACATCCGATGCACGCGGCGGATTCCGTGGAGCGCTCGACGACGTCCGCCGCCGCGCCGAGTCGGCGCTCGAGCGCGGCACACCGCCGATCTCCGCGGCGCTCCTTCGCGGCTTCGTCCTCGGTCAGGACGACCGCATCCCCAAAGACGTGCGCGACGACTTTCGCCGCTCCGGGCTTGCGCACGTTCTCGCCGTCTCCGGGCAGAACGTGATGCTGCTCGCGATCCTCGCGACGCCCCTCCTCGCTCTCGCGGGTGTGCCGTTCCGCGCTCGGCTTCTCGCCATCGCGGGCATCATCGCGGTCTACGTGCCCGTGGCGGGTGCGGGGGCGTCGATCCAGCGCGCGGGTGTGATGGGTGTCGCGGGCGTCGTCGCCGCTCTCGCAAGCAGGCCGACGGCGCGCTGGTACGCGCTGGGGCTCGCGGCAGCGGTGACGCTCGCGATCGACCCGCGGGCGACGGGCGACATCGGCTGGCAGCTCTCCTTCTGCGCCGTCTCCGGCCTGCTTGTGCTCGCGCCCGCGCTGATCCGAGTGCTGGGACCGAATTCAACCGGCGTGCGTCGAGGCCTGGCCGAGGGTGCGGCAATGACCCTTGCGGCCTCACTAGCCACCGCGCCGCTTGCCGCCCACCACTTCGGCACAGTCTCGATCACCGCGATTCCGGCGAATCTCGTCGCCCTGCCTGCGATCGCGCCCGCGATGTGGCTGGGGATGCTCTCCGGCGCGCTCGGCCAGATCCCCGGCGCGCCTGTGGAGCCGCTCACCTGGCTCGGCGGGCTGTGCGCCGGGTTCATCGGCTGGGTTGCACGCATCCTCGGCCCGGAGTGGGCGCAGCTCGACGTGCCGGAGCCTGGGCCCGGCGCTGCGATCGCGTGGACGGTGTTTCTGGTTGGGGGCGCCCGGCTGGCTTGTCTCGCCCTCGAGCGGCGGGCGACGATGACGGCTGCTCCGCGTGCGCCCCGGCGCTTGGTTCTTGCGGCACTTGCCGGCATCGCTTGTGTGGTCGCGGGAGCCGTGCTGGTCGAGGGCCGCCGGGACCCTACTGAGGCTCGGCCGGCGCTGCTCACAATCCGGATCCTCGACGTCGGCCAGGGCGACGCCATCCTCGTCGAGCCGCGAGGCCGGCCGCCGCTTCTCATAGACACCGGACCGCCTGAGGCAGAGGTGGGCGCGCAGCTCGGAGACCTTGGTGTCGAGAGCCTCTTCGCGATTGCCATCACGCACGACGAGCGCGACCACTCGGGCGGCCTCGCGGACGCCTTGGGGAACGTCACCGCTCGCAGGCTCCTCTTGTCCGGAGAGGCACCGCAGAGCTGCCGCTACCTCGACTGCCCTCCTGCGAGCCGGCTCACAGCCGGCTCGGCCTTCCGGATGGGACGGGTCAGGGTCGAAACCGTCTGGCCGCCCGCATCGATGCCACTTGCAGAAAACCCGAACGAAACTGCGCTGGTTCTCCACATCCGGTGTGGGGATTTCGACGCCCTCTTTACCGCGGATGCGGAGGCCGAGGTCGCGAGCTACGCATCCGGCCCGGTCGATCTCCTGAAGGTCGCCCATCACGGAAGCGAGGATGCAGGCCTGGACTCGCTACTGGAGCGCACCGCACCTCAGCTCGCGGCGGTGTCGGTCGGAGCGGACAACCCTTACGGCCATCCGGCGCCCGAGACTACGGCGGCCCTTGCTGCGTACGGCGTGCCAGTCGTGCGCACGGACGAGGGCGGAGAGATCGTGATCGAGGTGCGTCGCGACGGATGGAGCGTCGGCAACCGTAGGTAGGGTCAGATATCCACCGACACGTGCTGCTTTCGCAGCTAAAGCTGCTCAAGGAATAAATGGCCGACCTTGCTCCCGTCTACCTCTTCGCCGGCGATGACATCGGCAAGATCGACGCGATGCTGGCACGCCTTCGCGCCCGCGCCGAGGATGAGGGAGGGCCGGGAGCACTCGAGTCGTTCGGCGCCGACGGCGCGCCTGATGCCGAGGCCCTCGTGGGCGCGATTCCGGCTATGTCGCTCATGGCTTCGCGCCGGTTCCTCCTCGCGGACGGCGTCGAGCGTTGGAGCGCCGCTCAGGCAAAGCCTGTAGTGGCTGCCCTCGAGTCGCTGCCACCCGACCTCACGATCGTGTTCGTGGCGCGCGAGGAGCCTCCGCGCGTCAAGGCTCCCAAAGCGCTCTTAGATGCGGTCGCCAAGGCGAACGGCGAGGTTCGCCGCTGCGATGCGCCCAAGGCTCGCGATCTCCCCTTGAAGCTTCGGGCTGACGCCGAGCGCCGCGGCTTTCGCCTCTCCGTTGATGCTGCCGCCCTTCTGGTGGAAAGGCTCGGCTCTTCGACCATGCGGCTATCGACCGAGCTCGACCGGCTTGCGCTGTGGGCGGGCGACGGGGGAGAGGTGAACATCGACGATCTGGAGGCGATGATCGCCGACACCTCTGAGGAGGTCATGTGGACGCTTTCGGACGCGATCGTGGACCGTGACCGTGCGGCGGCTGCTGCTGCGGCAGCGCGCCTGACCGAGCAGGGTGAGTCCGTGACGCCCCTCGTGTATCAGATGGCAAAGCGACTTCGCGAGGCCCGCCTTGCCCTCTCAGGACTCGATGCCGGGCACAGTCCCCGGGATTTGGAGGCGTCGCTTCCCATGCACCCATACGCGGCGAAGCTCCTCTTGCGCCGTCTGAAGGGCGCGACCTCGACGTCGCTCAGGGTTTCGACCTGCGCGGTCGCTGACCTCGAGTGGTGGACGCGCGGCGGATCCGACTACCCCCAAGACGTCGCGCTGGCGCTCGCCGTGGCGAGGGCCACGCGCGGAAGCGAAGGGTGACGCGGGCGCTAGGAGGAGCTGCCGGCGCGCAGGCGGGCGGCGCGAGCCTTCTTGCGGGCGCCGGTGTTGCGATGAAGAGCGCCCTTTTGCACGGCCTTGTCGATCTTCGAGACGAGGGCGAGGTGCTCAGCATCGGCAGTTTCGGAGTCGCCCTCGGCCACAGCCGCCTCGAGGCGCCGGAAATGCGTTTTGACGGCGCCCGAAAAGAAACGGTTTTCGGTCCGCTCACGGAGGGAGCGGGCGTTGCGCTTGCGTTGTGAAGCGATGTTGGCCATGAAGCGACAGCGGAGGATAGCGCCATGAGCGAGCACCCAAACCCCGGTGAAGCGACGCACGCGGACGCTCAGGTTGCCGCCCAAGAAGATGCCGAACCCAGTCGCGCGGGGCGTCTGGCCCGCTCCACCGCGCTATTTTCGGCAGCAACCGCCCTCTCTCGCGTGGCCGGCCTCGTGCGCGAGATCGTCGCCGCGTCCTACTTCGGCGTGACGGCGCAGATGTCGGCGTTCACGATCGCTTTTCAGGTGCCGAACCTGGTTCGGAGCCTCTTCGCCGACGCGGCGATCCAGGCCGCCTTCGTGCCCGTCTTCACAGAGCGACTCGAGGAGGGCAATCGCCGCGAGGCGTTTCGCCTTGCCTCCTCGCTCGTCTTCCTCGTCGCCCTCGTCCTCGGCGGGCTGACGGCGCTCTTCATCCTGCTCGCCCCGGTCGTGATGCCGCTTTTCGTCCCGGATCGCTATGCGGACGTGACCGACCTGACCGTAGTGCTCTCGCGGCTCTTGTTCCCGATCGTCCTGCTCCTCGGCATCACAGGCATGCTCGTCGGCATCCTCAACTCCTACGACCGCTTCGGCGCGTTTGCGATTGCGCCGTTCTTTTGGAACGTGGCGATCATCGCGGTCCTCGTGGGATTGGCGCCTGCTTTTCCGCCCGAGGACGAGATCTACGCCTACGCGATTGGCGTCCTGGTGGGCACCGTGATCCAACTCGCGATCCCGGCGTGGGACCTCAGAAAGACCCCGTACGGGTTGCGCCGGGCCGTGGTCGCGATGTTCAGCTTCCGCTTCTCCGACCTGCGCGACTCGAACCTCCAAAGGATCCTCATCCTGATGCTCCCGGTGACGATCTCCCTCGGACTCATCAATGTGAACCTCGTCATCAACTCGACGGTCGGCTTCCTCGTCTCAGAAGAGGCGCCCGCCGCGATCGACAAGGCATTTCGCATCTACATGCTCCCTCAGGGCGTCTTCTCCGTCGCGATTGCGACCGTCCTGTTCCCGACTATGGCTCGCTTCGCCGCGCGCGCCGACTTCAACAGCCTCCGCCGGACAATGGCCAACGGCATCCGTCAGATCTTGCTGCTCCTGGTGCCGGCCGCGGCTGCGATCGTGGTCCTCTCAGAGCCGATGACCCGCCTCGTCTACGAGCGCGGCGCTTTCGACGCGGGCTCAACCGATCTCGTCTCCGAGGCACTCTTCTGGTTCGCGTTCTCGCTGCCTTTCAACGGCGTTTTCCTCCTCCAAACGCGGACCTTCTTCAGCCTCCAGCGTCCGTGGCTGCCGACCGCGATCGCGCTCGGCAACCTCCTGATCACGGCGGGCGTCTCGCTCGCCTTCTACGAGCCATTCGGCGTCGGCGGCATAGTCGCCGCCACGGCGATCGCCACCATCGCGAGCGTCATTGCCCAGGCCGTTGTCCTTCGCAGCCACCTCGGCCGCCTCGAGCTCGGGCGCCTCGCTTGGTCGGGCTCGCGGATCCTTCTTGCGTCAGCCGCACTTGCAGGTGTCGCGCTCGGTGTCTGGGACGTCCTGGACTCGGCGCTGGGGCGCGGCCTCGCGGGCCAGATCGTCTCTCTCGGTGTGGCGCTGGCGGCAGGAGCGGCGGCCTATGCCGGCGCGCTCCTCGTGCTCAGGGTGCCGGAGATGAACCAGGTCTTGAGCGTCATTCGCCGCCGCTGATCGGGCAGGGCGCCCCCCGCCATACTCAGCCGTCTCTTGCAACGCATCCGCAACTTCTCAATCATCGCGCACATCGACCACGGCAAGTCGACGCTCGCCGACCGCATCCTCGAGGTGACCGGATCGGTCGACGCGCGATCCCATGTGCCGCAGATGCTGGACTCGATGGACCTCGAGCGTGAGCGTGGGATCACGATCAAGGCCCAGGCGGTGCGGGTGGATTACTCGGCGCAAGACGGCGAGACGTATCACCTCCATCTGATCGACACGCCCGGACATGTCGACTTCTCCTACGAGGTCTCACGCTCGCTCGCGGCGTGCGAGGGCGCCCTTCTCGTGGTCGACGCGGCGCAAGGTGTCGAGGCCCAGACCGTCGCCAACACCTACGCGGCAATCGAAGCCGGCCTCGAGCTGATCCCGGTCTTGAACAAGGTGGATTTGCCGGGCGCCGAGCCCGAGCGGGTGACCGAGGAGATCCTCGACCTGATCGGAGGGGATGCCGCGGACGTGCTTCATATCTCGGCGAAGACCGGGCAGGGGGTGCCCGAGGTGCTCGAGGCGATCGTCGCGCGCATCCCGCCACCCAAGGGCGATCCTGAGGCTGAGCCGCGCGCGCTCATCTTCGACTCGGAGTTCGACCAGTACCGAGGTGTGATTGCTTATGTGCGGGCGGTCGACGGCGCCTTCCGCAAGGGCGAGTCGATACGCGCGATGCAAACAGGGACCCAGGCCGAGATCGACGAGATTGGTTTCTTCAAGCCGCAGATGACGGCCGAGCCGGCATTGGCGGCCGGGGAGGTCGGCTACGTGATTACCGGACTCAAGGACGTCTCCAAGTTGCGCGTCGGCGACACGCTCACGACGTCAGCCTCATCGGGGTCCGAGGCGCTGCCCGGCTACCGCGAGGTGAAGCCGATGGTCTTCTGCGGACTCTTTCCGATCGAGACCGAGCGATACGACGACCTGCGCGAGGCGCTCGAGCGCCTCGCGCTGAACGACGCGGCGCTCTCGTACGAGCCCGAGACCTCGCAGGCGCTCGGCTTCGGCTTTCGCTGCGGCTTCCTCGGCCTGCTCCATATGGACATCATCCGCGAGCGACTCGAGCGCGAGTACGACCTGGAGATGCTCGCCACGACCCCGAACGTGAGCTACGAGGTCGAGTTGATCGGCGGCGAGCGCGTTGAGGTTCATTCGCCGGTGGACCTGCCCGACCCCGGCTCGATTGTCCGTATCGAGGAGCCGTTCATCCGTGCCAGCGTGCTTTGCCCGTCTGAGAAGATCGGCGCCGTGATGGAGCTCTGCCAAGAGCGACGCGGCACCCACGTGGACATGCATTATCTCTCGTCCCAGCGCGTGCAGATCCGCTACGACCTGCCGCTCGGCGAGATCGTCCTCGACTTTTTCGATCAGCTCAAGTCGCGCACGGCGGGCTACGCGTCGCTCGACTATGAGCCGACCGGCATGGGCGAGTCCGATCTGGTCAAGCTCGACGTCCTCCTCGCGGGCGACCCGGTCGACGCCCTGTCGGTGATCGTTCACCGCGACAAGGCCTACGAAGCAGGGAAGAACCTTGTCGAGCGCCTCCGTAAGACGATCCCGCGCCAGCAGTTCGATGTGCCTGTGCAGGCCGCGGTGGGGTCGCGTGTCCTCGCACGCGAGACGGTGAAGGCGCTTCGAAAGGACGTGACCGCGAAGCTTTACGGCGGCGACGTAACGCGCAAACGGAAGCTTCTCGAAAAGCAGAAGAAGGGCAAGAAGCGCATGAAGCAGGTGGGCCGCGTCGAGGTGCCGCAGGAGGCGTTTCTCGCCGTCTTGGAGCTCGATCGGTGAGCGAGGATCCACGCATTGGCCTGATCGGAGCGGCCATCGATGCTTTCACCTTCTCCACAAGGGTCTAAACTCGCGCCCGCTCATGCCGCTGAAGACCGACGCGCAAGGCAAGACCTGGGATCCAGTCTCTTTCGAGGTCGAGGCCGAGCGGATCACGCAGTACGCCGATGCCGTCGGCGAGAAGAGCCCGATCCACGCGGATGCAGAGGCGGCGCGCGAGGCCGGCTACAGGGACGTCGTGGCCCCGCCGATGTTTTGCGTCGTCTACTCCTCGCCCGCGATGGGCCCGGCGATCTTCGATCCCGAGGTCGAAATGAACTTCGCCGCGATGGTTCATGGAGGGCAGCGCTTCGAATGGGGCGAGCCGGTATGCGCCGGGGACGAGATCACGACGACGGTTACCTGCAAGTCCATCGACGAGCGCGATGACAAGGGCTTCTACGTCTTCGAGTCGGTTTCAGAGAACCAGGACGGCGCCGAGGTGGTCCGTGCGACCTGGACCAACATCGTGAGAGGGGTCGGCTGATGGCGACGTTCGAGGCTGGAGATTCGCTGCCTGAGATGCGCGTCACGCCCGACGCGAGTCTGACCAAGCGCTACGCGGAGGCTTCAGGCGACCCGAACCCCATCCACATCGACGAGGAGTTCGCGAAGAAGGTCGGCCTCCCCGGTTGCATCCTTCACGGCCTCTGGTCGATGGCCCAGGTCGCAAGGGCCCACGGCGAGGCGGTCGGCGACCCGCTCGCGCTCAAGGACCTTGAAGTGCAGTTCCGCGGCATGGGATTTCCCGAGCAGGAGGTCGTCGTGACCGCGAAGGTCACGGAGGCCGCCGAGGGCCGCATCATCACCGAGACCGAAGCGGCTCAGGGCGACAACCGCATCATCCGAAACGCCTCAGCCGAGCTCGCCGTCTAGCTCGAGGGGACGAATCGCGCCCGTGTGAAGCCTTG
>JALZIJ010000192.1 GCA_030860375.1 Actinomycetota bacterium
GCGACGATGATTCCAGCGTACGTTCCTGCTTCCACACCGTCGACTGCCAAGCGCAGGGAAGGACGCTTCTCAAGAGGCAAGCCACCCGAAATGTCGAGTTCAGGGGGGAGGATCTCCAAGCGGTCGCCTGGCGGCGTAGCGGCCTCGATGGCCGAAACTTGCTCGCGGTCCGTATGCACGTTCGCTGCGCCGGAGACGCGAGATCCCATGTGGCTTACACGCACGATTCCAGCCCAGACCTTCATTTAGGAAACTATAGCATTAACACTGCCATAACACTACGGCTACACGGCGGGGCCTGCGCCGTGCTCGACGGCTGCTGAGAACGTAAGCGCCGCGAATTCCCGCGGGCCGGACGGCGCGGGCTCCGAGGCCGGGCTGCCGTCCTTCGTCCCGGCGCGTTTTCGCGAGGCGATCACGCGGGCGGCGACACGCTGGAACGTGCCCGGCAACGTGCTCGCCGCGCAGCTTCTTGCGGAGTCCAACTTCAACCCGCTCGCGGTCTCGCCCGTCGGTGCAAGCGGCATCGCCCAGTTCATGCCGGGTACGGCGGCCGCCTACGACTTACGCGACCCGTTCGACCCCGAGCCTGCGATCGACGCTCAGGCACATCTCATGTCGGACCTCCTCGGGCAGTTCGGCGACGTCTCGCTGGCACTCGCCGCCTACAACGCGGGCCCCGCTCCGGTGGCGGCCTGCTCGTGCGTGCCACCCTACCCCGAGACACAGGCCTACGTTGCCCGGATTCTGGGCCTGATGGGAGGCGTGGGCGCGATCGCGCCGCCGGCTCTCGAGGTGCGGCTGGTGGGGTGATCCGCGCCACGACGTGGCTTTCCCGCACGCTCGGCTCGCAGGTGCAGCTGATGTCGGGTCGGGGTTCGACGCGGCGAATTTCATCCAAGGTAGAGGCGGTCGAGCACGACGATTGGCTCGGCAAGTCGCCACCGGCGAAGTTGAAGCGCACGTCCGCCGGAAATTCGATCCGCGAGGCTCCGGCCCTCCGGTCTCCCGGCGCCGGGTCGAATAGCCGTCATCCGGCGAATGAAATTCGACCCGCTGGGATTACGCAGGTGTTTTGTCGAGCAACTCCGCGACCTTCGCCTCGTTGCCGCGGCCTTGCGCCGCCGGCCTGATTGCGCGATCGGCGCGCCCTCTGATCTCGACTCTGAGGCGTACCGCAAGCGCCGCGGCGTTCTCGTCGTCGACGCCGCCGCCGCCTGTCGCCTGGAAGAACTCGACCCGGATTCGCGGGCGCTTCGGAAAGCGGACGATGTCTACGCGGGCACGCGGCTTCCTTTGCCGCGCCTGAACGCAGAGCGGCTGCGGAAGTCGGTGCGGGAGGCGGTGGCTCTGAAAAGCGGTGCCGCCCGGCTCGCCGCGGGCTTTGACGCAACCGGCGGACCCGCCGCCGCCGCGGACGCGTTCGAGCAGCTGGCCGCAACGGGCGAGAGGAGCCGAATAGTCTCTGCTTAGTGGACCTCCCGGTCACCATCAGCGGTATCGAGGGCATGCAAGCGCTCGTCGGTGAAACCGTCGGCCCGACGGAGTGGCGCGACGTCACTCAGGCTGACATCGACACCTTCGCGGACCTCTCGGGCGACGATCAGTGGATTCACGTCGACGTCGAGCGCGCAAAGTCAGAGAGTCCGTTCGGTACCACGATCGCCCACGGCAACCTGACCCTCGCGATGATCGACGGCTTCCGCATCCAGCTGATCAAGGTCGAGGGGGTAAAGCTCGGCGTGAACATGGGTTGGAACAAGGTGCGCTTCCCCGCGCCGGTGCCTGCGGGCACGCGCGTGCGGGCGACTGCCGAGTTCGTCTCGGTCGACGAGCTCGACGGCGGCTGGTATCAGTCGGTCACCAAGTTCACCCTCGAAGGCGAAGGGCAGGAGAAGCCGGTCTGCGTGGCCGAATCGGTCGGCCGCGCGCTCGCGGGCTGACCAGCCTTACGCGCCGCCAGTCGGCAACGCGCGAGGCTCACGCCTCCTCACTCGACCGTGAGGTCGCCTTCCATGCCACCCTCGCGGTGGCCCGGGACGGAGCAGTAGAAGGTGTAGTCGCCCGGCTCGAGCTCGACGGCGGCCGTGGTGGTGGTTTCGGAGATCACGTCCGTGCCGCCGACATCGCCGTCGGGGCCCTCGACGTTCACGTCGTGTCCGAGCGAGGCAGGGTTGTCGAACTCGATCGTGACCTCGCCGGCCTCTGCCTCGACGGACTCCTCTTCGTAGGCGAAGCTGCCGTCGGCGACTGCGGTGATGGCGATCGTGCTGCCGCCCCCGGTCGAGCTCGATTCGCTCGAGGTGGCCCCGGATTCGCCCGAGGACTCTTCGTCGTCGCCGCCACATCCGGAGACGCCGAACGGAGCCAGGACGCTGATCGCCAGGGCGATCGAAAGTTTCGTTCTCATGCGGAGTCCTTTCCTCGGGGTTGGTCCGGAGAGTGTATGCGGAGAGAGCCGCCCCACTCGGGCCTAACCTTGACTTCGTGGCCGAGATCGAGATAGAGCAGGAGCTCGAGCC
>JALZIJ010000034.1 GCA_030860375.1 Actinomycetota bacterium
GTCTACGAGGGCGTCGGCGAGGGGGGCGACCACGCGCTCGTCCTCGACCGCCGATGCGAGGACGCGGTCTTCGAAGAGCTCGAGCGGCTCCACGCAGAGTCCGGAACCGACTTCGTCGCCGTGTCCGAGGAGCGCGGCGCGGTTGCGTTCGGCGACCCCGCTTCGAAATGGCGCGTCGTCATCGACCCGATCGACGGCTCGCTCAACGCGCGCCGGACGATCCCGTCTCACTCATTGAGCGTCGCGATCGCATCAGGAACGTCGATGGCTGACGTCGAGCTGGCCTTCGTTCATGAGTTCGGCGCCGGTGAGGAGTTCACCGCGAGGCGCGGCAAGGGCGCCCGGCTCGGCAACCGCCCGCTTGACCTGGATGGGCCGGGGGGCCTCGAGGTTGTCGGATTGGAGTCCGCCGAGCCCGCGCGGATCGCCCCCGTGCTCGCAGCGCTGGATGGCAAGGCCTACAGGGTGCGGGTGATCGGATCGATCGCGATTACGCTCGCCTACATCGCCGCGGGTCGGCTCGACGGCATGCTGAGCGCGCGCCCCTGTCGCTCGGTTGACGCGGCCGCCGCGCAGCTCATCGTCACCGAGGCGGGGGGCGCCGTGGCCTTCGGGAATCTCGCGCTTGGCGAAGCGGACCTCGGGCTTGACGCCCGCTACGCCGTGCGAGCGGCCAGAAACGACGAAATGCTGGCCGAGGTGCAAACAGCACAAGAACGCTCGCCGGATGACTGAGGAGCCCGAGGGGTCGCTCGTCGACTGGGGTCTGGCGGCGAGCCTCGGCCGTCGCATGGCCGGCGAGGGCGAGTCGCCACTCGACGAAGCTGCGGTGCGCGCGTCGTGCGAAGAGGCGCTGTCGAAAGCGCTTGCCTACACGACCCTCGTGCCCACATCCCCGGTGCCGCCGGTCGAGCTCGTCTCCCGTGACGAATGGATCAACGCGAACCTGGCTGAGCTCGCGAAGATGTTTTCGCCGATGGAGGAGCGCTTCGCCGGCGACCTCGATCTTCCGAGGCCGCTGGGAGGAATTGCGCGAAAGGTGATCGGTGCCACGGCTGGCGCAGAAGCCGGGGCGGTCGTCGGCTACGCGTCGAAGCGCGTGCTCGGCCAGTACCAGGTCTCGCTTCGGCCCGATCCTGGTTATCCCCGCATGCTCCTCGTCGGCGCCAACCTCGGGGACGCCGCGGCAAAGCTCGAAGTCGATCCCGACGCTTTCCTGCTTTGGGTCTCGATCCATGAACAGACGCACTCGATCCAATTCGCCTCCGTGCCGTGGCTCCGTGACCACATCGCGGGACTTGTCTCAGCGCTCTTGGACGCGGCGACGGGCGGGATCGACGCCCGCGCGATCTTCGCTCGTGCGAAGGAGCTGGTCGGTCCTGACCCACGCGAGGGCATGCGGCGCCTCCTGGGCGGGGAGCTTTCGCGGGTCTTCGCAAGCCCCGAGCAGTCCGCTGTGATGGATCAGGTCCAAGCGGTGATGGCGGTAGTCGAGGGCTATGCCGAGCATGTGATGGACGAGGCATCCGCAGGCGTATCAGGCCTTACCCATATGCGCGAACGAATGACCGCGCGAAGGGCGGAGCGGACGGGCCTTGCCGACCTCGTCGCCCGAATTCTCGGGCTCGGCGCAAAGCTCCGCCAGTACGAGCTGGGAAAGAGCTGGTGCGACGCGGTGGCCGGCGAGGTCGGCGTCGAGGGCCTCGATCGCGTCTGGGAGAGCCCGGAAGCCCTTCCCTCCCTCGAAGAGCTCGAGGACGCGGACGCCTGGGTCAGGCGCGTCCTCACCCCCGCAGCAGCCTAGATCCAGGCGTGACCCGGGCGTTTTTCGATGTAACTCCACGAGCGCCGTGGGTAAGAACACCTGTTCGTATAATCTGCTAACATGCTTAAAAGTAAGCACCTTACAAATGAAATCCACAAGGGAGTGAAGTCACCATGGCAACCACCGCCAAGAACAGCACCACGAAGACCCGCAGCGCCGCCGCGAAGAAGGCCGCGCAGACCCGCGCCGTGAACGAGCGCAAGGTCGCGGCAAAGCGCACTGCCGCTGCGAAGAAGGCCGCGCAAACCCGTTTCGAGAACGAGCGGAATGTCACCGAGACCGCTGTTGCCTACGTCCGCCAGACGGCCGAGCGTACCGTCGACGTCCCCGTCGGTGCCGCTCTTGCCGTCGCGGAGCAGGTCAAGCCGCTCACGGACACCGCGAGCCGCGAGCGCGAGATCAAGCGCCTTCGGACGCAGGTCGCGCGCGAAATCAACAAGCTCGAGCGTCGTGGCGGTCAGGCCCGTCGCAAGGCCCAGACACGAGCCCGCGGCACGCGCAACCGACTCGAGCGCGACCTGATCAAGCGCCGCAACTCAGTCGAGCGCCAGGTCAAGGCCAACCGCACCCGTGCGGAGAAGGCGGTCAAGGACGCACAGTCCGCGGTCACCTCACGCGTCGGCTCGTAACAGCACCCTTAGCCCGGAAAGCGCCAGGAGAGGGCGGCTCCGGAGAAGTCTGTTCGCAAAACTGACACACCGCGAGCAGAACTAGTACCTCTCCTCCTGAGAACGGGCCCTTTCGAGGGTCCGTTCTCTTTTTGGCATCCCCAAGCGCTTATTGCCCTCGCTCGTGCCGCACCGTCTGTCTGGAGCGGAGACCCCTAGGCCTCTAGACCTCGCCGTCGTAGTACTCGAGCCCATCCGTTCGCCGCGCAAGCAGGCTGTCCGTGCGCTCGGAGTCCGTCCACATACCGATCTTGTCGGAGTCCGGGTAGATCGTCGCCGTGGGGTGGACGACGTTCGAGAACATCAGGAAGCGCACCGGCTCGTCCGTCTCGTTGCTTATCTGGTGAGCACCCTCGGGCCCGACCGGGAAGAAGACGAGGTCCATCGGCTCGAGCGAGTGCTTCCCGTCGGGATCTCGCAAGGTGGGCGAGCCCTCGGTGACAAACAGCCATTCCTCCTCACCCCATTCGTAGTGATAGGGGCAGAGCGCCTGGCCGGGCGGCAGGTCGTAAAAGCTCGCGCCGGTCATTGCGGCACCGACATCCGGGCCCGGCCGGACCATGCCCCCCTTGAAGCCCTCCGGATCCTCGGGGTCGACCTCGAACTGCGGGCTCGCGAGCTTCGTGCGCTTCATGGGCACGGCTGAACCCTGTCAGAATGAGGCTCGATGAGCATTCCCAGCCAAGAGCAGGTGACGGACAAGCTTCGCGCCGTCATCGATCCCGAGCTCCGCAAGAACATCGTCGAGCTCGGCATGGTTCGTGCGATCGATATTGCCGACGACGGCAGGGTCGGAGTGATCGTCTCGCTCACGACCCCCGGCTGTCCGATCCGCTCTCATTTCGTGGACGCCGTCGCGAAGAACGTGGGCGAGCTCGAAGGGGTTACCGCGGTCGCGGTCGAGTTCGACGTCCTCTCTGACGACGAGCGCGCGAACCTTCAGCAGTCCCTGGGGCGCAACAAGCTTCCCGAGGGCGCACTCGCCCAGGTGAAGAACGTGATCTGTGTCGCGTCGGGCAAGGGCGGCGTCGGCAAGTCGACGATGACCGCAAACCTCGCGGCTGCGCTCGCGTCGGAGGGCCACAAGTCCGGGGCGCTCGACTGCGACGTCTACGGCTACTCGATCCCGCGCATGCTCGGCGTCGACGGGCGGCCAGACGTAAACGAGCACCGCAAGATCATCCCCCTCGAGGGGCCCGCCGGCGTCAAGGTGATGTCGATCGGATTCTTCGTCGAGAACAACGCCGCGGTTGTGTGGCGCGGGCCGATGCTCCACAAGGCGATCCAGCAGTTCTTGGAAGACGTCGATTGGGGCGAGTTGGACTTCTTGCTTCTCGATCTGCCCCCGGGTACGGGCGACGTCTCGATGACCCTCGCCCAACTCTTGCCGCAGGCAAAGTTCACGATCGTGACAACGCCCCAGCCCGCCGCCCAGTCGGTCGCACGCCGCGCTGCCGAGATGGCTCAAAAGGTCGATCTCGAGGTGCTTGGCGTGATCGAGAACATGTCCGCCTTCACCGCCCCGGACGGCCAGCGCTTCTCGATCTTCGGCGAAGGGGGCGGCGAGCTCCTGGCAAACGAGCTCGACGTGCCGCTATTCGGCAAGATCCCGCTTTCAGAGGACCTTCGCGCCCACGCCGACGCGGGCGCCCCGCTCGTCCTCGAGCAGCCGAACGACCCGGCCGCGATCGCGATCCGCCAGACGGCGCGCGGCATCGTCGCCGCGACGCCGCAAGAGCTCGCCGTCCTTCAGTCCGAGCCGCCCGCGATGGCTGCTGCCGCGCCCGTCTCGGGCACCGAGTTGAAGGTCATCCAGAGCTAGAGGACCACCGGTGTTTGCTCCCAGGTTTTGGGACAACGCGTCGTTGGGTAGGCGAGGCGAATGGCTGACAGGCTGCTCGCCTCTCACATCCTCGCGAAGGTGGCGCCCGCCGGGCTCCTCTTCTACCTCTTGTTCGGGGAGTCCGGGAGCTACACGTTCTCGGCGCGAAACGGAATGGTGGAGGAGTGCTCGCGCTCTTATGACCACCTGGCTATCGGCCTCGCTGTCGTCGGGGTGGCAGTCACGCTGTTCCTTTTTCGCATCGCGGCTGGCCCGCGCACCCCGGGCGAGGAGCGGGGCGTCCTCGGTAACCGGGTCGGCGCCGTCCTCGTCGCGGTGATTGCGATCCTCCTCCTCGTCAAGGGAATCTCGGCCGAGGGCCCGACCGACCTCGCGACGTGTACCGCCGAGAACTGAGTTCTAGCTTGAGAAGTACTGAGCGTTGATCTCGGTGTACTTCGACCACTCCTCGGGGAGCTGGTCCTCGGCGAAGCACGCATCGACGGGGCAGGCCTCAACGCAAGCGTCGCAGTCGATGCATTCGTCCGGGTCGATATAGAGCTGCTCGACGCCCTCGTAGTCAGGCTCGTCGGGCGTCGGGTGAATGCAGTCCACCGGGCACACCTCGACGCACGAGTTGTCCTTCTGTCCGATGCACGGCTCTGCGATCACGTAGGCCACTGTGGTTCCTTGGCTCGTTTGCTCGTGGAAAGCCGGGGGGCCGGCGAGCGGCGCATTCTACGGCAGGGCGCGCGCAAACAAGTGGATGCCTGTCAAGGCATGCCCTTAACCTCCCCCCTGTGATCCTCTTGACCGGAGCCACAGGCACCGTCGGTAAGGCGCTCCTCCCCATGCTCGTCGAGGGAGGCGAGGAGATTCGCGCGCTCGTGCGCGATCCGCGTCGCCTTGGGCGCCACCGAGTGGCTGTGCGGATCACGCTGGGCGACCTCGGTGAGATGGGCGACGCGCGGACGCGCCGCCAAGCGCTCCGCGGAGTCCAAACCGTGATCCACCTCGCCGCGGCGATTCGCGATCAGCCCGTCGCGAAGGTCGAGGAGTTGAACGGCCTCGCCACGGCCCGACTCCTGCGGGCTGCCGAAGAGACCGGCGTGGAGCGCTTCATCTTCTTCTCCGCGATCGGCGCCACGGAGTTTGAGCGCACGCGGTTCTTCAGGGCGAAGGCGCTCGCGGAAGCGGCGGTCGAAGGCTCTGACATCGCCACCACCGTCTTCGCTCCCTCGATCGTCTACGACCGCAACGACCCCTGGGTGACTCTGACGCGGCGCCTCTCGTTACTGCCCGCCCTACCCCTGGTCGGTCGTGCCGACGCGGCGTACGAGCCCATCTGGGCCCAAGACGTTGCCCGCTGCGTCATCGCCGAGCTCGACGGTGCCAAGCCGGGCAAGCGCCGCTATGAGTTGGCGGGCCCCGAGCGCCTGACCTATGAGGAGATGAGCAGGGTGATCGCGTGGTCGATCGACCGCCGGCGCCAGACCGTGCATGTGCCGGCCAACCTGATTCGCCTGGGTCTAAATGGCGTGCGACGCGTGGTCGGAGACGCCGCCTTTGCGACCTGGGAGGAGGCCGAGCTCCTCGAGGTCCCGATGGTTTCCGAGCGAGGAACTGCCGACGCCGAGGCGCTTGGTGTAAAGCCAAAGCGCATGGCTGACGTCTTGGCAGCCTGAGCGTCGACCCCATCGGACCGGCGCGCTTTACGGTATGATGATAAGTGATGCGCACGACACTCAATATTGATGCAGATATCGCCCAGCACCTCTCCGAGCTTGCTCGCGAGCGCGACCGCTCACTCTCGCGGGTCGCCAACGAAGTGCTCCAAGTCGGTCTTCGAACGATTGATCGTGCGGCGCTTCCCACACCTTTTGAGCCTCGCGTCCATGACACGGGCCGTCCTCTTATCGACGTGACGGACACCGCCGAAGCGCTCGACGTGCTCAACGGTGGCTGAGCGCGCCGAATCCGCCGCCCTCGTCGACGCCAACCTCGTCCTCTGGGCACATCATCGGCAATTCGACCAACACGATCGCGCCCGCGAATGGTGGGCCGAAACGCTCTCGTCCCAGCCACTCGTAGCCGTGCCGTGGCCCACGTCCCTGGCGTTCATTCGAATCTCGACCCACCCTCGGGCGCTCGAGCATCCCCTCTCCCTCGCCGACGCCTGGGCAACCGTCGAGACGTGGCTTGACCGCGCCAACGTCTGGATTCCTGTCCCGACGGAGCGCCACCGGGCGATCCTCGCGCGGCTCTTGGCCGCTGGAGCGGCGCGAGGAAACCACGCGATGGACGCCCACCTCGCCGCGCTCGGGATCGAGTGGGGTTTGGAGCTCCTCAGCGCCGACCGAGACTTTGCGCGCTACCCGGGGATCCGCTGGCGAGATCCGCTGCGCGATGAGCGTTGAGAGGCCGCTGCCGCGCTCTCGTGCACTGCCCGGATCGTCCGGAAAATCGGTCAGGGCGTGGCCGTCGTTGTCGTTCCCGTCCTCGCAGACCGAAAGCAACGAGAAAGGCCCGAGCCGCTCGTAAGCGACCCGGGCCTCTCCGGAAAACAGCGCCAAAGCGCTGGTTACATCATGCCGCCCATGTCAGGCATGCCGCCGCCCATTCCGGCGCCGTCCTTCTCGGGCATCTCAGCGACGATGCACTCCGTCGTGAGGATGTTCTTCGCGATCGACGCCGCATTTTGCAGCGCGGAGCGCGTGACCATCGTCGGGTCGATGACGCCGGCCTTGACCAGGTCGCCGTACTCGCCCGTTCCGGCGTTCAGGCCCTGGCCCTTCTTGAGCCCGCGGACCTTCTCGACTACGACCGAGCCCTCCAGCCCGCCGTTCTCGGAGATCTGGCGCAGCGGCGCTTCGAGCGCCTTGCGGATGATCTCCATGCCGGTGGCCTCGTCGGCGTCCAACCCCTCGGGGTTGATCGCGTCCTGAGCGTTCAGCAGCGCAACGCCACCGCCCGGGACAACGCCTTCCTCGAGTGCCGCACGAGTCGCCTGGAGGGCGTCCTCGACGCGGTGCTTCTTCTCCTTCATCTCGGTCTCGGTGGCGGCGCCGACCTTGACGACCGCGACACCTCCCGCGAGCTTCGCCAGGCGCTCTTGGAGCTTCTCCC
>JALZIJ010000249.1 GCA_030860375.1 Actinomycetota bacterium
CAGGCTTCCGCTGATCCGGTCCTGGTGAAGATCTTCGAACGAGCCCATCACGCACCTCCATGCCGCCTCAAGGCCCGAAGTCTCCC
Source organism: Actinomycetota bacterium (assembly GCA_030860375.1). GTDB lineage: Bacteria > Actinomycetota > Thermoleophilia > Solirubrobacterales > 70-9 > JALZKA01. The sequence goes on from JALZIJ010000249.1 coordinate 87, forward strand.
GCGAGATGCGAGCGCACAGGGCCGGCTTGGCCGGCCCGGCAACGACCGTGTCGCGACTACGGCAGCGCCATTGGTTGCGGCCGAGCGGAGCGCAGCGAGCGAGGCTGCTCTAGGGGACACTGGCAGGCCAGCGATCGCGGGGCACTACGCCGGGGGCGCGCGGGATCTGCGTCGTGCTAGGCAGGCTCCTCACGGAGACCACCGAGGGCTGGTACGAGTGGAAGAACGTCCACCAGTTCGACGTTGCCACTCACGTCTCGCCAGTAGTCCGAGACCACGACGTACCGGTCGCCGTAGGCGTTACGAAACCGTGCGGCCGCACTTGAGCTCTTGCTCAAGACGGAAGTGAGGGCTCGTCGACCGCGCAGGAACCGGAGCGGGTGCTCGAGGCCGGTCAGATAGACGACCTTGCGTCGATCAGTTTCCGCCAACGCAAGCCGGAAGATGTCGATGAAGAGGCCGTTCTGGCGGATCGACTCGGCGCCGCCGCGCCAAGCGATGAACTTGAACTCGGCCACCTGGCGGTCGGTCTCTAGATCGAAGGTTCGCCCGGTGTTGCCAGCGCCGAGCGAGAGACTCTCGATGCGTTCACCGGGTTCGAGCACGTGCGGGAGCGCCAGCAGTATTCCAAGCGCATGGATAGCTACGTTGACTTCCCCGGCGACGCGCTTGACTTCGACCGCTCCGGCGAGCATCGCCTCGGTGACGCGCTCACGGGCGAGTCTCTCGAGCACGGCCGAACGCTCCCGACCCGACAGCGCCCATTCCAGGTCACTGATCTTGGCCGTGAGCTCACCGGGGCGAGCGAACTCCTGCAGGGACCGAACGGCGGACGCGAGGTCATCGACCACGACCCAACCGTATTCAACCGCGGGACAACGAAGGCACGTTTGGCCGTGAGCCAGCGCGCTGCCGGCGTTTGGTGCTACGGGTCCGCCGCGCGTTCTGGGGCGCCTTCGGGGCTTGCACTCGCCGAGCACGGATCGATTCTGGCGCGCTCGCGCCCGTCGTCGAAGACCCTCGGAGCGGGACAGCGCTCGCGCTCGTTGCCTGCCCTCGACTGGAACCTCGGGAAGAGCCTCGCGATCACTAGAGCCAGCACCCGTAGATCGCGCCGCGCCGGGCGGCGTCGTCGTTGGCCGTCGCGGCGCTTCATCGTTAGTTCCACTCGGGCAGTCTCGGGGCTGAGCGCGGCCGGCATCGCCTTGGGCTCGCGGCAGTCACGGGATGCTGGGTGGCCGCGGGCCGCTGGATCCGTGGTCGTCGCGCCCTCCCGCCTGGCCACTGCGCTCCTGGGCTACGCCGTAGATCGAGTCGCTTGGCCGCTCAGCGTTTCCTGCCCGGCGACCGCGGACCTGCCCTGTGGCGCGCCGTCTGGCTTCCTGGTACTCGGATTACGGATAACCAAGGACAGCGACGCTCGGCTCGCTCTCCAGCAAGACCGACGTACATTGGTGACATGGCCGTCGGGGGTCGGGATTTCGAGGACGAGGTCCGCCGAGTGGCTCGGCAGCTGTGGCCGTCATCCCAGTACGCGGGGGCCGCGATCATCGACGGACGAGAGCGCGATGGCGTGTTCGAAACGGAGTGGATCACCCATCTGTCGAGGCGACAACGTGGCGGACGAAGGAGAAGGCACAACAGGACATTGCCAAGCTGGTCAAGCTCTATAAGAAGGTCACCGCCAAGAGCCGCCCCGCTCAAGCGTGGTTCGTCACGCAGTCGGAGCCGACCGCCGATCAGCGTGCGGTAGCTCCGAAGGACGGCTCCGTAAGGGTCCTGTCGTTTGAGCAGTTCCGAGCCCAGCTCGTGGATGCGCATGGTTACCTTCGCGATCGCGACAAGTACGCGTTCGGCAGTGCACGAGACCCGAGTTCAGGTGCAATTGAGGTCAAGGAGAAGTACATCCCCCTCACCATGATCTCGCGCGGGAGCGCGTCCGCAGCCGTCGAAGACGTCGTTGAGGCTGTAGACCGCGCCGGACGCGTCGTAGTGCTTGGCGATTACGGCGCCGGGAAGAGCATGACCTTGCGCGAGGTCTTCGCCGGACTCGCGTCCCGATTCCGGAAGGGGACCACGGCGTCGTTCCCAATTCACCTCAACCTCCGCGACCATCACGCGCAGCGAAACCCCGCTGAGGCGCTGGAGCGCCATGGCCGCAACCTCGGGTTCGCCGAGCCGAGCCAGCTTGTGCGGGCGTGGCGCGCCGGCTACGCACACCTGCTGCTCGACGGTTTCGACGAGATGGCGACACCAGGCTGGGTGGGACCGACCACCCGAATGCGCGACATCAGGCGCCGCTCTGTCGAACTTGTCAGACAGATGATCCGTGAAACCCCCACGGGGGCCGGGATCGTCGTGGCAGGCAGAGACCATTACTTCGACAGCTCGGCTGAGATGACAGACGCGCTCGGCGTGGGCCCGCCCTTCATCCAGTACCGCCTCGGCGAGTTCTCCGGCGATCAGATCGAGGAGTACCTCAAGGCGCGTGGATGGGCGAAGGGCCTCCCCGACTGGCTGCCGGCCCGCCCGCTGCTGCTCGCGTACCTAGCCAACAGGGGGCTGCTCCAGCAGGCGCTCGACGTGCAAGCCGGCTCTTCCCCGGCGATGGCGTGAAACGAGCTACTCGATCTCATCTGTGCGCGCGAAGCCGAGATTGAGGCGAACATCGACGGCGCGACTGTTCGCGCCGTCGTTGAACACCTCGCGTCTGTTGCTCGCAGCCGCGGCGATGGTCTCGGTCCTGTGGAGTTTCACGACATCGAGTCATCGTTCCATGACGCATGTGGCTACTCGCCCGACGACCGCGCAATGGTGCTGCTGCAACGACTTCCGGGTCTTGGCCCGATGGATCAGGAAACCGGAACACGACGCTTCATTGACGGGGACCTCGCGGACGCGGCACGGGTCGGTGACGTTCTTCGGTTCGTAGATAACCCGTTCGCGGCCGACCTGGCACCAGGGAACTGGGCGGTAGCGCTCGGCCGACTCGGCGTGGACCTGGCGACTTACCGTCTCGGCCCGACCGATCGTAGTCTAGGCACCGCTGCCGCAGCAGCTCGGCGCGCGGCAGAGGAGGGCCATTCCTATCTCGCGGCTGACCTCGTCCGCGTCGTCGCGTCGCTGGGAGGCTCGCTCGCGGACGGACGCATGGCGGTCATGACGGGAATCTGGCTCGACCACCTCGAACTTGATGAGCCGCAGGCCAACCTGACCGACGTCCAGTTTCAAGACTCGGTCATCGCGGAGTTCGCTGCGCCTCGCGACGGCATTTCTGACGACGCGATGCCTCGCTTCCTTCGCTGTCACTTCGGCACAGTGGACGGGCGCACGTCAGGGCGCGACGTGCCTTCGACGCGGTTCATCGACTGCACCTACGACGCTTTTGGCGAACCCGGGGAGACGACTGCTCAGCTCCTAGCGATGTCGCTTCCGCTCGCCCAGAGGGTGGGCCTCACGGTGCTGAAGAAGTTGTACGCCCAGCGCGGTCGCGGTCGCAAGGAGAGCGCGCTGTCCCGGGGGCTGAGCCCTCAGGAGCACGGTGTGGTCCCGAAGGTTCTCGACGTGTTGGTAGGCCACGGTTTGGCGGTGCAAGGCCGAGTGGGACGAGAGACGATCTGGCTGCCGGTTCGTGGCGCGGCGCGAAGAGCGCACAGCATGCTCGAGGGCCCAACGACCTGCGCTGACCCGGCGTGGACTGAGCTTGCCTCGACCTAGACCACGGGCCCCATCTGTCAGGCAGCCGCTTCGTTTCTGCGGTCCCAGGCCCAGCCGTGCGTGCGCCGTCCCCGCTCGTTCGCCGGGAACGAGTGCCCCAGAACATGCAGCAGGCCGGGCCTCCGCCGGAATCCCCGAAGTGCCGGTAGGGGCGCATGGGCAGGTACGGCCTCGCCTGGACCGACCGCACTCGATATCGGCACCGGTGCGGCGCGAGGTAACCCGTCGCGCATGAGCACCGAGCATGGTGGTGGAGCGGTGCACGA
>JALZIJ010000282.1 GCA_030860375.1 Actinomycetota bacterium
GCAAGAACTTCGAGGAGCTGATCGAGCACCTCTTCCCCGGTGGTCGAGGGCGCCTGCGACTCGTCACGGAGCGCACGCCTCGAGCTGTCATCGGGGGCGCCTCGGAGCCCCTCGCAGAAGGCGACGCGCCCGACGACGATCCCTCGGAGGAGCCCGACTCTGACTTCGATCGGCACGGCGTCGAGATCGAGGTCACCCCGGCCGGCAAGGCGATGCGAAAGCTTCAACTCCTGTCAGGCGGGGAGAAGTCACTCGTCGCGCTCGCGTTCGTCTTCTCGGTTTTCATGGCACGCCCCTCGCCCTTCTACATCCTCGACGAGGTCGAGGCAGCGCTCGACGATGCCAACATCGATCGCTTCCTCCAGCTCGTGCGCCGCTTCTCTGCGCGTGCGCAGTTCATCGTCGTCACCCACCAAAAGCGGACGATGGATGCAGCCGACGTCCTTTACGGCGTCTCGATGGCTCGCGGCGGGATTACCAAGGTCGTCTCAAGGCGCATGCCGAGTGCCGGCGACCAGCCTGCGCTCGATGAGGCCTCAGACGCGGCCTAGATGGGCGGTCATCTAGGGGCGGGCGAGAGCCACCGGCGTTCGGAATACCCTGCGAAACATGGCAACCGGCTGGGATGACGTCTTCGTCATGCGCGACGGCGAAAGCGCCGCGGCGCTTGGGTCGAATGACGGAGTGGGGGGCGAAGCGAAACGCGGGCGGTTCCTTTCCCGCCTTCGCGACAACCTCGCGCGAAGCCGCGAGGCGCTGGCGGCCGAGGTTTCGGCGAGCTTCTTCGACCGTCTCGATGCCGAGGCGTTCGAGCGCCTGGAAGAGGCGCTGATCCTTGCCGATGTGGGCGCTTCGGTGACCGCGGAGGTGGTCGGCCGGCTCGAGTCTGAGGTTACGTCGGGCAAAGTCGCCCAGGGGGACGCGGCTCGCGCACGCCTGGTTGAGCTTCTCGCCGGCGTTGCGGCGCCCGAGGGGCCGGGCCGAATCGACCTCACGCACGGCCCGACCGTGATCATGGTGGTCGGCGTCAACGGCACCGGCAAGACGACGACGATCGGAAAGCTCGCCGAGCTCTTGTCGTCTCAGCTCGGGCAGCACACGATCGTGGCCGCGGCCGACACCTATCGGGCCGCGGCGATCGAACAACTCGAGACGTGGGCGGAGCGATCGGGAACCGAGATCGTCAAGGGGCAGCCGGGCGGCGACCCTGGCGCAGTGGTGTTCGATGCGGTTTCGGCTGCCGAGTCCCGCGGCGCCGACGTTGTGATCGTCGACACCGCCGGCCGGCTTCACACCCACGGCAACCTGATGGAGGAGCTCGCAAAGGTGCGCCGCGTCGCTGAAAAGAGGCTTGAAGGCGCTCCCCACGAGACGCTGATCGTGATTGACGCGACCACGGGTCAGAATGGCCTTCGACAAGCCCGTGCGTTCGCCGAGACCGCCGGCGTCACGGGCGTCGTCTTGACGAAGCTCGACGGCACGGCAAAGGGGGGCATCGCCTTGGCAATCGCCTCCGAGCTTGGGATCCCGGTGAAGATGATCGGGGTGGGGGAGGGCCTGGAGGACCTTCGCCCCTTCGACGCGAGCGAGTTCTCGGAGGCCCTTGTCGGTGGATAGTCCAACGCGTCGCCGAACGGCGACGCGTGCCTGGCGGCGTAAGCTGGGAGCGTGTTCGACGCGCTCGGCGACCGCCTCCAGGCCACCCTCTCCGACGTCCGCGGCCGCGGCAAGCTGACCGAGGCGGACGTCGATCGGGCGATGCGGGAGATCCGCCTCGCGCTGCTCGAGGCCGACGTCAACTTCAAGGTCGTCAAGCAGTTCACGGCGACCGTCAAGGAGCGCTGCTTGAGCGCCGCCGTTCTGGAGGCGCTCGACCCTGGCCAGCAGGTCGTAAAGATCGTGAGCGAGGAGCTCGCCTCGCTCATGGGTGGGGCAAGCCGCGAGCTCGCGCTTGCCTCCTCGGGGCCGACGGTGATCCTCATGGCGGGACTACAAGGGTCAGGCAAGACGACAGCGTGCGCGAAGCTCGCGCACCTTCTCGGCGGGCAGGGGAAGAACGTCTCGCTCGCTGCCTGCGACACCCAGCGCCCGGCTGCGGTCGAGCAGCTCGTGACGATGGGAAAGCGAGCCAACGCCCACGTCTACGAGCAGGGCACAGAGCGAAGCCCGGTGAATATCGCCGAGTGGGCGCTCGGCCAGGCGAAGAAAGAGGCTCGCGACGTACTCATCGTCGACACCGCCGGCCGGCTCCACGTCGACGAGGAGCTGATGGACGAGCTCGTCGAGGTGCGCAAGCGGGTCAAACCCCACAACATCCTGCTCGTCGTCGACGCCATGACCGGCCAGGATGCGGTGAATGTGGCTCAGGCCTTCGGGGAGAACGTCGAGTTCGACGGCGTCGTGATCACGAAGCTCGACGGAGACGCTCGCGGAGGTGCCGCCCTCTCTGTCAAGGCTGTGACGGGCAAGCCGATCATGTACGCATCGGTTGGCGAGCGGATCGAGCAGCTCGAGCGCTTTCATCCCGAGCGGATGGCGACGCGAATCCTCGGTATGGGCGATGTCATGACGCTGATCGAGAAGGCCGAGGCCGTCCATGACGCTGACTCCGCCGCTGAGCTCGAGCGAAAGATCCGAAAGCAGGAGTTCACCCTTGATGACTTCCTCACCCAGATGCGCCAAGTCAGAAAGATGGGTCCGCTGACCAACGTCCTCGGGATGATGCCCGGCATGGGCAAGGCGATGAAAGAGATGCGCCAGGCCGACATGGACGAGCGAGAGCTTGATCGCGTGGAGGCGATCATCCTCTCGATGACGCCCGCAGAAAGGGTGAACCCGGGTCTCATCAACGGCTCGCGGCGGAAGCGGATCGCGCGCGGGTCCGGCACCACGGTTCAAGCCGTCAATCAGCTCGTCAAGCAGTTCGGGCAGATGCGAAAGATGATGGCGGCGTTGGCCAAGGGCAAGATGCCGGACATGCAGCAGTTGTTTCGGTGAGGGGTTTCCCCAAAAGAAGCATGTGAGGACGCCGAAGGCGTCCGCAAGGTATCTCCGAAGCACGATCGCGCTAACCTCTCGCCGCTCATGGCTGTTCGTATTCGATTGAGACGGGTGGGTTCCAAAAAGAACCCGATCTGGCGTGTTGTCGTCGCCGACAAGCGCTCGCCGCGCGATGGGCGCTCCATCGAGACAATCGGCCATTACAACCCCCAGACCGAGCCGTCGACGATCGTCCTCGACGCCGAGCGCGCACAGCACTGGATCGACCACGGCGCGCAGCCGAGCCCGACCGTGGCCCGCCTTCTTCGCACCAAGGGCATCGGCGTCTCCGGCTCCTAGAACCGGCTGAGCGACCAGGATGGCATCGCCCGCGACCGAACTCATCGAGTATCTGGTCCGAGCGATCGTCGAGGAGCCCAATGCTGTCGAGGTCTCCGAGTTCGACGAGGGGGACGAGCTCATCCTCGAGGTGAAGGTCGCAGACTCGGATCTCGGCCGTGTGATCGGCCGCGAGGGCCGAGTCGCCAAATCGATCCGGACGATTGCGCGAGCCGCCGGCGCCCGCGAGGAACGGCGCATCTCCGTCGACATTGTCGAGGACTAGCGCCACCCGATCGGCGGGGTCGGGACGCCCATCGACTCAGGCCGGCCTTCCGGGCCTTGGGCACGGCCGGGCATCCATGCCCTGCCCAAGCCTTCGCTGATGGGCATTCCCGATCCCGCCGATAACGTCCACTCTTGCATGCGCATCGACGTCTTTACCCTCTTCCCCGAGTGGTTCGAATGGCTTCGCAGCCAGCGTCACATGGCGAACCTGCTTTCGGGCGGCACGGAGCTCCACACGTTCCACTGGCGCGAGACGACGCCGCTCACCGGCGGTCAGGTGGACGATTCGCCGTATGGCGGCGGGGCGGGGATGGTCTTGCGAGTCGACGTCGTTGACGCCGCGCTCCGGGCCGCCTACGGTGCCGAGGGGCCCGCTCGCCCCGCGCGCACGGTCGTCCTGGCGCCGACCGGGCGGCAGTTCGACGATGCGCTCGCTGAAGAGCTCTCGCGAGAAGAGCACGTCGCCCTTCTCTGCGGGCGATACGAAGGCTTCGACGAACGGGTTCACGAGCACCTGGCCACCGACGTCGTCTCGATCGGCCCGTATGTGATCGCGGGCGGGGAGCTGGCGGCGATGGTCGTCGCCGACGCGGTCACGCGGAAGCTGCCGGGGGCGCTGGGACATGAGGACTCTGCGCTCGAGGAGTCGTTCTCGCCCGCGCTCGGTGGCGCCCCCGAGTACCCGCACTTCACACGGCCCGCGGAGTACCGCGGCTGGGGTGTGCCGGACGTGCTGCTCTCAGGCGACCACGCCCGCGTGCGCGAATGGCGATTGAGCCAGAGCCGTGATCGCTACCATTCGCGCCCGCATCGGCCTCCGCCCTGACTCTTCGCCGCACCTCACCCGACTCTCTCCCCTTGCACCATGAGCACGATCATCGAAAGCATCGAGCGGCGACAGCTGCGCCGCGTTCCCCGCTTTGACCCGGGCGATCGTGTTCGCGTCCATTTCCAGGTAATCGAGGGCACGAGGCGTCGGACCCAGGTCTTCGAGGGCATCGTGATCGCTCGCCAGGGCTCGGGTGCGCGCGAGACCTTCACGGTTCGCAAGCAGTCCTTCGGCGTTGGCGTTGAGAGGATGTTCCCGCTGCATTCGCCAAAGATCGACCAGCTCGAAGTCGTTGCCCGCGGCGACGTTCGCCGCGCAAAGCTCTACTACCTCCGGGGTCGCGTCGGCAAGGGCGCTCGTGTGGCTGAGCGCGCGTGGAGCGGCGAGGTCGAGGAGGCAGTTTTCCACGAAGACGCGGTCGAGGAGACCGAGGTCGCAGCCTCCCAGGTCGAATTCGAGGAGCCGCCCGCCGAGGCGGACCCCGTCTCCTACGAGGCGCCCGAGTCCGAGCCGATCAACGAGGGGGCCGCAGTGGTTCCCGCGGATTCCGAAGGTGCCCAGGAAGCCACCGAGGCCGAGCAGCGCGACGCTGTCGCCGCAGCAGAGGCCGCGGCTTCAGACGCCGAAGAGCAAGACGTCGCGTCCGACGATGAGGGAGCAGATTCGGACGGAGCTGAGTCCGCCGAGGGAGCCGAGGCCGCCGCCGACGCTTCCGAGGACTCAGACGCACGCTGATCCCGAAGCCCGACACCCCGCTGGGGGCCGTTCTCGAGCTGGTCGTGATCGTTGCGATGGCCATCGGCCTCGCGCTCGGTATCCAGGCGCTCGTCGTCAAGCCGTTCCAGATCCCGTCCGAGTCGATGAAGCCTTTGCTCGTCGAGGGCGAACGCGTTCTCGTCAACCGCATGAGCTATTCGATCGGCGGCGACCCGTCAATCGGCGATGTCATTGTCTTTCACCCGCCCGACGGTGCTGACGGAGGCGGCAGGGAGTGCGGCGTCGTGAAGAAGCCCACCCAGGTCTGTCCCGAAGGAACGGACACACCGTCCGAGCAGAACTTCATCAAGCGGATCGTGGCAGGCCCCGGGGACGAGCTCTACATCGAGGACGGCCATCCGGTCGTCAACGGCGAAATGGCCGAAGAGGACTTCGTCAGAGACTGCGGAGGCGGTACTACCTGCAATTTCGAGGATCCCATCACGATCCCCGCCGACCATTACTTCATGATGGGCGACAACCGTGGATCTTCCGACGACAGCCGCTTCTGGGGACCCGTCCCCCAGGACTGGATCATCGGCAAAGCCTTCTTCTCCTACTGGCCCCCGTCCGAAATCGGCCCCTTCTAAGCCGTCCAAGGCGCTCAGGCGCCGGCGCCGCCAAGCCGCGCGGCTCTTCAAGTTCGACCGCGAGCTGGGCGTGCGCTACGTGGCCGGCTGCGACGAGGCAGGCCGTGGGTCGCTGGCAGGCCCGCTGGTCGCCGCGGCCGTTCTCCTGGACCTGGAATCGCTCTCGATGCGCGACCGTAGGGCGCTTTCGGAGCTCGACGACTCGAAGAAACGATCGCCGGCCGAGCGCGAGGAGCTCTACCCGGCGGTGATCCGTGCCTCAAGCCGCGTCTCTGTCACCGTCCGGTGCGTGGCAGGCATCGACTCGCGTGGCCTGCACGTGACGAACTGTGAAGCGCTCGCCCGGAGCCTCGAGCGCGTTGCCCATCCCGACGGCGTCTGCCTGGTCGATGGGTTCCGCCTACCGCTCTGCCGCGTCGAGCATCGCCAGGTGATCGACGGCGACGCGCGAAGTGCCGCGATCGCTGCCGCGTCGGTGATCGCAAAGGTCACCCGCGACCGCTACATGGAGCGATCGGAAGAGGCGTACCCCGGCTTTGGCTTCGCGATCAACGCCGGCTACTCGACCCCCGAGCACCGCGAGGCGATCATTGCGAATGGCCCCACCGCGCTCCACCGGCGCTCCTTCGCATCGATCGCATACACGCAGCTCGAGATGGGGTCTGACCCCGCGACCGGCACGGCAGATCTGAACGCCGACGCATTGGGAGTCTGACCCCTCTCAGCATGCCGCCTTGACGTGGTCCCAGGAGGCCACCCGACCTGCGTGGTCGAGCCGTAGGCCCACGACGTCGATCCTCAAGCCGCGGAGCGGCGGGAGCTCGGAGCGGTGGATGCGAAGCCAGGCTGATGCGAGTGCCCGAAGCTTGCGCTGCTTCTTCGGACCGACCATCTCCAACATCGAAACGGGGCCCGAGCGGGCACACGCGCGGCCGGTCTTCACCTCGACCACGACAAGCGTCGAACCGTCAACGGCGATCACGTCCATCTCGCCGCGGATGCCCTCGACACGGGCGTTCCGGGCGACGATTTCCCAGCCGCGACGCGCGAGCTCGCGGGCGACGATTCGCTCGCCCTCGCGGCCCAGCATTTGCCTTGCTTCGGTCATGAATCGACGGTAGGCGGCCTCGACGCGCGCGTGGTGCGCCGATTGGGGCAGGTTCGTGACAATCAACGCGCCACACGCGCGCCCGGGCGACCTAGCGTGGCCGCCATGATCGCCCGCGTCCAGACGTTCACCCTTCTCGGCGTTGAGGCGTTCGACGTGACGGTCGAGGTGGACGTGGCGCCTCAGGGCCTGCCCTCCTTTTCGGTCGTGGGTCTACCGGACACGGCCGTGCGCGAGTCGCGCGAGCGGGTCCGGTCGGCCATCAAGAACTCGGACTTCAAGTTTCCCGACTCGCGGATCGTCGCCAGCCTCGCGCCTTCAGATCTGCGAAAGGCGGGGCCGGGCTTCGACCTGGGCATCGCGGCAGGCATCCTCGTCGCGTTCAGGCAGCTCCCCGAGGACGCACTTGCAGGCTGCGCCATGGCGGCCGAGCTCGCGCTTGACGGGACCGTGCGAGCCGTCCCAGGGGCAATCGCGATGGCCGAGCGGGCGGGCGAGCTAGGGCTGGAGAAGATCGTGGTCGCCCGCGCAAGCGCGGCCGAAGCTTCCATGCCTGCCGCGCTGGGCGCTCACCCGTGCCGTGTTGTTCCCGTCGACTGCCTTCGCGACTTGGCGCTCCTGGGCACGCCGGGCGAGCCCTCCTACACGCCCGGCAACTCCAGACCGGCGGCCGCAGCGCCGAAGCTCGGGGTCGACCTCTCCGAGCTGCGCGGCCAGCCGACGCTCCGCAGGGCGCTCGAGACCGTGGCCGCGGGCGGCCACGGCATGTTGATCCTGGGGCCGCCGGGGGCGGGGAAGAGCCTCGCTGCGCGCCGGCTGCCGACAATCATGCCGCCGCTCGATGATTCCGAGGCGATGGAGGTCCTGCGCATCGCGAGCGCCTGCGGGCAGCAGGGCCGGCATGTGAACGGCAACGGGCGCGGCTTTCGTTCCCCGCTCAGACCGTTCCGGGCTCCCCACCACACGATTTCGCCGGCAGGCCTCGTGGGCGGAGGCACGCCGCCTCGTGCGGGCGAGGTAACCCTGGCCCATTGCGGCGTTCTCTTCCTGGACGAGCTGGGCGAGTTCTCGCGCGTTTCTTTGGAAGCACTTCGTCAGCCGCTCGAGGATGGAGATGTCACGATCTCGCGGGTTCGCCACTCGGTGCTCCTGCCGAGTCGATTCGTTCTTGTCGCAGCCTCTAACCCCTGTCCCTGCGGTCACGGCGAGGACTCGCCGAAGTGCAACTGCTCGCCAGGCAGCGCGCGGCGCTATCGCAACCGCATCTCAGGCGCTCTTGCCGACCGCATCGACATCTCGCTCTCGATCGAGCAGCCGGCTCCCGAAGATCTGACGGCCGAACCGGGTGAGGCTTCTGCAAACGTTCGGGCGCGCGTCGTTCGTGCGCGCCAGGTGGCCTTGACGAGGCAAGGGTGCGCTAATGCGGAACTCGGACCCGCTGCGCTCCGCGAGCACGTGCCACTGGGTAGGGAGGCGCAGCGAGAACTCACGTCCGGACACCGGACGATGGGGCTTTCGGGACGAGGACACGATCGTGTCCGCAGGGTCGCGCGGACGCTCGCCGACCTCGCTGGACGGGACGAGGTCAACGCCGAGGACATTCATGGCGCGCTTGCCTTTCGCAGGAGGAGCGCGGAATGAGCGCGCCCTCACTAGATCCCGTGTGGCAGATCCGTCGTACCGAGTCCGGTTGGCCCGATTGTCTCGCCGATCTCGACAGCGTTGGCGAGAGCGAGCCGGATGCGCTTTACGGCCTGGGCTCGCAAGACCTCGTGCGCGAGATCGACCCGGACCGCACGGTGACAATCGTCGGGTCTCGCCGATCGGGTGCGTACGGCCGCGAGGTAGCTCATGCACTTGGTTTCCTGGCGGCTTCCGCCGGCCTCTTGGTGGTGAGCGGCATGGCGCTCGGATGCGACTCGGCCGCCCATGAGGGCGCGCTCGCCGCGAACGGATCGACGCTGGCCGTCCTCGGTGGTCCGGCCGACGTGCCCTACCCCCGTTCCAAGGAGGGGCTCTACCGCCGCATTCTCGCCTCGGGCGGTGCGGTCCTATCCGAGCAGCCCTCGGGTACCGCTCTCGTGCCCGGCTTCTTTCCAGCACGAAACCGCATCATGGCCGCACTCGCAGGGTGGGTGGTGATCGTCGAGGGCGCCCACCGCTCCGGCACGCAGCACACGGTGAAGCAAGCCGTGAAGCTAGGGCGCGAGGTGCTTGCCGTGCCGGGCCCTGTCAACTCGACCCTTTCTGAGTTACCGAACGAGCTGATCCGGGAAGGCGCGGGGATGATCCGCGACGCGCAAGATCTCCTCGACGCCGTCCTGGGTCCGGGCCAGTCGCAGGTCCGCGGTGTTGGGCCAGAACTCGAGCCGCAGCTCTTCGACGCCCTCTTTGCCGTGGAAGGCGGCGCCGGGACCTGCGATGCGGTCGCGCTCCAGCTCGGCCTCGACGGGCACGCCGCAGCGGTCGCGTTGGCGCGCCTGGAGTTGATGGGTTACGTGGCGGGCGACGCGGTCGGGCGCTATTCGCGCACGGTCCTCGCCGCCCGCGCGGCCATTACATAGGCTGAGGTCGATGGCCGAGCCCCGCGTTCCGACCGCGCTCTCAATCGCTGGATCGGATTCGGGCGGAGGCGCCGGCATCCAGGCCGATCTCAAGGCGTTCGCTCGCTGCGGCGTGCACGGGACGACGGCAATCACGGCGCTGACCGCGCAGAACACCGTCGGGGTCGAGGCGGTTCTGGCGACGCCGCCCGAGATGATCGTGGCACAGATCCGCGCGATCGCCGGAGACATCGGCGTGGATGCTGTGAAGATCGGCATGCTCGGCAACGAGAGGACGATCGACGCCGTTATCGAGGCGCTTGGAATCGTCGGGGCCGTACCCATCGTGCTCGACCCCGTGATGCTCGCCGAGAGCGGCGCTGCGCTCCTCGATCCCGACGCCAAGGCTGCGCTCATCGAACGCCTTCTGCCGCTGGTAACTGTCGTTACCCCGAATCTGCCGGAGGCCCGCGAGCTGGTGGGCCGTCGCCAGGGAGGCACCCAGCGCGAGCTGGGAGAAGCGATTCTCGCGCTCGGGCCGGATGCGGTGATCGTGACCGGCGGTCACACCGAGAAAGGCGCCGACGTCCTCGTCGATCGCAACGGCTACCTCGAGATCGAGGGGCCGCGCTTTGCCGACGGCGCCGCTCACGGCTCGGGCTGCACTCATTCGTCAGCCGTCGCCGCGCTACTCGCCCGCGGCATGGAGCTGGACGAGGCCGCGCGCTGGGCACGTGAGATCGCTGCTGAGGCGGTAGGGCACGGGCTGCGGGAGATCGGCGAGGGGCCGGGACCGGTGGACGTCCTTCGGGTTCGACGCCGCGATATCGACCCCCCGCGCCTCGACGACGCCTCCTGAGCAACCTCTCCCACGAGTGGTTGCGAAAAGCTGCGATATGCGCGGCAATCAGCAACCACTCCAGCGGAGTGATGCCTCCGCCTAGACTCAGCCTCGATGGGTGAATCGAACGGCAAAACCGCAACCGACCTTCCACGTCCGCGCTCGGCGGCCGTTTTCGACGGGCCCGACCGGGCTGCTGCCCGTGCCTACATGAAAGGCATCGGCTACGACGACGCCGCGCTCAAGCGTCCCACGATCGGCATCGCCAACACCTGGACCGAGGCGATGCCCTGCAACTTTCACCTGCGCGGGCTCGCCGAGCACATCAAGAACGGCGTTCGCACGGCAGGCGGGACGCCGATGGAGTTCAACACGGTCGCGATCTCGGACGGGATCACCATGGGGACGCAGGGGATGAAGGCGTCTCTCGTCTCGCGCGAGGTGATCGCCGATTCGATCGAGCTAACCGCGCGCGGCTACCAGTTCGACGCGCTGGTTGCGATCTCCGGTTGCGACAAGACGATCCCGGGCTGCGTGATGGCGCTCGCCCGCCTCGACATCCCTTCCGTGATGCTCTACGGCGGCTCGGTCATGCCCGGGCGCTGGCACGACCGCGACGTCTCGATCGGCGACGTCTTCGAAGCGATCGGTGCTCACGCGGCGGGCAAGATGTCCGACGAGGACCTGCACTCGCTCGAAGGTGTCGCGAGCCCCGGGGCCGGGGCTTGCGCGGGCCAATTCACGGCGAACACGATGGCCTGCGCGTTCGAGGCGCTTGGGATCTCGCCCGGCGGCTCAGCCATGGTGCCGGCCGAGGACTCCGACAAGAAGACGGTCGCCGAGCAGATAGGCGAGCTGGTGATGCAGATCCTCGCCGACGACCTGCGCCCCAGGCAGGTGATCACCCGTAAGTCGCTCGAGAATGCGATCGCGTGCGTGTCAGCATCCGGGGGCTCGACCAACGGCGTTCTCCACCTCCTCGCGGTGGCTCGCGAAGCGGGAATCGAGCTTGACATCGACGACTTCGAGCGCATCTCGAAGCGCACTCCTCTCCTCGCCGACCTCAAGCCCGGCGGTCGCTTCGTCGCCGCCGACCTGTACCGCGCTGGAGGCGTGCCCCTCATCCTCAAGCGCCTGGACGACGCGGGGCTTCTTCACCGCGACGAGATCACCGTCTCCGGCCGCACGATCGGTGAGGAGGCAGATGCCGCCGCCGAGGCCGACGGCCAGGAGGTCGTTCGACCGCTCTCGAATCCGCTGAAGGCAGAGGGTGGCCTCGCCATCCTTCGTGGCAACCTGGCCCCCGAGGGCTCGGTCGTAAAGCTCGCCGGCACCGAGCGCCGCGGTCAGACCGGCCCCGCTCGCGTCTTCGAATGCGAGGAGGACTGCTTCCGAGCGTTGAAAGATGGAAAGCTCGAGGCGGGCGACGTGATCGTGATCCGGAACGAGGGCCCCGCGGGCGGTCCCGGCATGCGCGAGATGCTTCAGGTGACGGCGGCGATCGTGGGGGAGGGCCTCGGCGAGGACGTTGCGCTGATAACGGACGGGCGCTTCTCGGGCGCAACCCGGGGACTCATGGTCGGTCACGTCGCGCCGGAGGCCGTCAAGGACGGGCCGATTGCCGCCCTTCGCGACGGCGACGAGGTCACGATCGACATCGACGCGCGCGAGCTTTCGGTCGCGCTGTCGGATGAGGAGATCGCCGAACGGATAGAGGCTTACGAATCGCCGGAGCCGGCTTACCCGAGGGGCGTCATGGCCAAGTACGCGGCCACCGTCTCCAGCGCCTCGGTCGGCGCGATCACGGGCGTGGATCAATGATGGCCCGCCGCAGCCCGCTAGCCGACCTCGCCGACTCGAAGGAGTTAGTGCCCGCCGAGCGGAACGTCGAGCTCATGTCGCCCATCGAACCCGAGCGGACGCTTAACGACTGGGGGCGCTCGGAAAGGGTCGAGGGCTTCATGGACAAGACGCTCTTCGAGTTCTTCTATCGCTACTGGTTCCGGGTCGAGGTCGAGGGGATCGAGAACGTCCCGTCCGAAGGCGGCGCCCTCCTCGTTTCCAACCACGCCGGAGCCCTCCCGCCCGATGCGGGGATGATTGCGAAGGCGATCCGCGAGGAGCACCCGAATCCCCGTGACGTCTACCTCACGGTCGAGCACTTTTTCAAGGGCTATCCGGGCTTTTCGATGCTGATCCCGAAGATCGGCGGTGTCGCCGCTCACCCGGCGAACGTTCATCGGCTTCTCTACGACGAGGAACAGCTCGTCCTGGTCTTCCCTGAAGGGCGTAAAGGCACCGAGAAGCTCTATAAGGACCGCTACCGCTTGCGGCGCTTCGGGCGCGGTGGATTCGTCGAAGCGGCAATGAAGGCTGAGGCGAAGCTCGTGCCGCTCTGCGTCGTCGGCGCCGAGGAGGCGATGCCGGCGTTCGCGCAGGTCTCGATCATGCAGAAGCTCACGGGGCTCATCTACTTCCCGATCACGCCCACGTTCCCCTGGCTCGGGCCCCTCGGGATGATGGGCTACCTCCCGGCCAAGTTCAAGATCCGTTTTCTGGAGCCGATCGACATGGCCGAGCTCGGCGGGCGCGAAGCGGCCCAGGACAAAGCGCTGGTCCAAACGGTCGCCCAGGAGGTCAGGGCGCGGATTCAGGAAAACCTCCACGAAATGGTGGGGAAGCGAAAGAGCGTCTGGTTCGGATGAGCCGCCGAGTCCTTGTAACCGGTCTTTCGAGCTATTGGGGCGGGCGCCTTGCCCAAGCGCTGGAGGGCTTTGAAGAGATCGAGACGATCATCGGCGTCGATTCGGTCGAGCCGCGGATCGAGCTCGAGCGGACCGAGTTCGTGAAGATCTCGAACTCCCACGGCCTGCTGGCACGCATCGTCCGCGCCGCCGAGATCGACACGGTGATCGACACGCGCCTCACCGTGAACTCCGTCTCGGCATCTCCGCGCGCCGCCCACGAAAACAACGTGATCGGCACGATGAACATCCTCACGGCCTGCACGGGCGCCGACTCCCCGGTCCGTCAGTTCGTCTTCAAGAGCTCGGCGTACTACTACGGCTCCGAGCAGGACGACCCGGCATTCTTTCGCGAGGGCATGCTTCGCCCGCATCCGGCGCGCACGCCGCTCGAGCGCGACATCGTCGAGGCGGAGACCGCCGTTGCGGAGTTCGCGGAGAAGCGGCCTGATGTGGAGGTCTCGATCCTTCGTTGCGCGAACGTGCTCGGGCCCGACGTGGATACCGCGTTCACGCGGATGTTCGACCTGCCGGTCGTCCCGATGGTGCTCGGCTTCGACCCGCGAATCCAGTTCGTCCACGAGGACGACGTCGTGCATGCACTCGAGCACTGCGTCTTTCACGAGACGCCAGGCGTCTTCAACCTCGCTCCGGACGGGGTCCTGTCCCTCAGCGAGGCAGCATCCGCCCTCGGCAAGCGGGTGGCCCCGCTTCTGCCGCCGTGGGGGACGGGGCTGGTCGCAGGTCCGCTGAGGAGCCTCGGCTTCAAGGTGCCGAGCGAGATGCTCAACCTGTTGCGCTTCGGACGTGGCCTCGACAACCGGCGCTTCAAGGCGACCGGCTTCGAGTACGGGCACACATCGCGCGAAGCGGTGGTAAAGCTCGGCGAGCACCTGCGCCTCAATCCGGTGATGCGGGGCATCGAGGAGAGCTACACGTACGAGCGCGAGGTCGAGGACTTCTTGCGTTGGAGCCCGCACGTCAGACGGAAGGCTTCGGCGGGGGTGGGTGGGGTTGAAGCAGACCACGAGCCGCTCGGTTTTTGAACGTCCCGTTGCATCTGTGAGGCGTGAGGTCTGAAAGGACGTTTGCGCCGTAGGTAGAAGAGGAGCGTGGAAGGCAATGCCTTCCTACACTCCTTAAGACTGATGGGACGCAAGCTCTACATAGTGCTCGTACTCGGGATCGTGCTGCTCTTGGGCGGCGCGGTCGGCGCGTACGCGTGGGACGCCTCGCGCTCGGACGAGATCGCGGAGGGCATCACGGTCGGCGGCGTCGACGTCGGCGGCATGACCGAGGAGGAGGCCACAAAAGCCGTGGCCGACGCGGTGGTCGAACCGCTCGACAAGCGCGTAGTCGTCAGTAACGAGGGAACGCAGTACATCTTGAGCTCGAAGCGTCTCGCCGTCCACGCGGACGTCGCGGGTAGCGTCAAGTCAGCGCTTGCCGCAAGCCAGGAGGGTGGGCTGCCGACGCGCCTCTTGCGCTACGCCACCGGCGGTGAGGTGGAAGAGTCGATCGAGCCGAAGGTCGACTTCGACGAAGGCGAAATCGCGGAGTTCATCGAGCAGATCGCAGCCGACGTAAACCAGGCGCCGGTCAACGCCTCCGTTGAGCCCACCGCGGCATCGATCGACCCGGTACGCGAGCAGACCGGCGTCGCTCTTCGCCAGGAAAACCTCCGAGAGAAGGTCGTCGCCGCGGTCGTGAATCCGACGGGCCGCGAGGTGAAAGCGAGCACTGAGGAGACCCAGCCCGAGGTCACGACAGCCGATCTCGCCGATCAGTACCCGGTCTACCTCACGGTGGACCGCACCACCTTCCAGCTCAAGCTTTGGGAGAACCTCGAACTCTCAAAGACCTACACCGTCGCGATCGGCGCCGCCGGATTCGAAACCCCGACGGGCGAGTACGCGATCCAAAACAAGGCGGTCGATCCCACCTGGAACGTGCCTGACTCCGACTGGGCGGGCAACCTGGCGGGCAAGGTTGTCCCCGGAGGTGCTGCCAACAACCCGCTCAAAGCGCGTTGGTTGGGCATCTACGACGGCGCCGGCATCCACGGCACCGACGACACTGCCTCGCTCGGCAGCGCCGCCTCGCACGGCTGCGTGCGCATGGCCGTCTCCGACGTGATCGAGCTTTACGACGAAGTGCCTGTCGGAACTCCGATTTACATCGGCTAGGGCTGACATCTGCGGCAGATCCGTTGCGGTGGTAGGTAACCGCGAGGCGGGCGGGAAAGAGTGGACCCTGTATGAGTAGCGCAACTACGAGTGAGGGTGTGGAGGGGACGAAGAGCCCCCGCTGGGAGGCCGCCCTGCTCGAGTTCGCGCGTGATCAGGACAGGCGCGGCGCTGCTGTGGCGACCAAGCGGGCCTACACGTCTGATCTTGCAGAGCTCGCGGCGTGGGCGAGCGCACGCGGCTCCGAGCCGGGCGAGCTTCGCTATCGGGACCTTCGCGGCTTCGCGGCGAAGCTTTCCGGGCGGGGGCTTGCGAAATCGAGCATTGGCCGAAAGCTCGCGGCCGTGCGCGCGTTTCACGCGCACCTCGTGGACGTAGGAATGGCCGATGCAAATCCCGCCGACCTCCTGCCGACGCCGAAGAGCGAGCAACGGTTGCCTCGAACCCTTGGCCGCGACGATATCGCGACGCTTCTCAACCGCATCCCCGTCCGGACCCCTCTCGAAGCGCGTGACCGCGCAATGTTCGAGCTCGCTTACTCGTGCGGCCTACGAGCCGAGGAGATCGTGAACCTGAATGTAACTTCGGTCGACTTCGAGTCCGAGGCCCTTCGCGTCGTGGGTAAGGGTCAAAAGACGCGACTCGTCCCGATCGGCGAGCCGGCGCAACGCTCGCTTCGGCGCTATCTCGAGACGGCGCGACACGCGCTCACTCACGGCCCTGGCGTCGAGGCTCTGTTCCTCTCGCGAAACGGTCGTCGCCTTTCAACGTCGGACGTGAGAAGGCGCCTCCAGATCTGGGTTCGCGAGCTGTCTGAGCACGGGCGCGTCTCGCCCCATTCGCTTCGCCATTCTTTTGCGACGCACCTTCTCGAGGGGGGCGCGGACCTTCGTTCGATCCAGGAGCTCTTGGGCCATTCGACTGTTTCGACGACCCAGATCTACACCCGTGTGGAGCCGGCTACGTTGCGCCGGGCGTACGAGAAATCTCACCCGCGGGCGTGAACCCGTAGATTTGCGAGTCAGAGAGACGCGGTTATGGAGATCAACGTAAAGGCAGTCGAGCTTCGCGAGCTATGGCGTAGCTACAAGGTCGACGAGGACGAACGCGCCCGGGAGCGCCTCGTCGTCGCCTATTCGCCCCTGGTCAAGTTCATCGCGGGTCGCATGGCGTCCGGCCTTCCGTCGCATGTCGAAGAGGGGGATCTCGTCTCCTATGGACTGCTTGGGTTGATCGGCGCGATCGAGCGCTTCGACCTTGAGCGTGAGATCAAGTTCGAGACATTTGCCGTTGCTCGTATCAAGGGCGCGATCATCGATGAGCTTCGGTCCCTCGATTGGGTTCCGCGGAGCGTCCGGGCAAAGGCGCGCGACGTGGAGCGAGCACACGCGGCGCTGGAAGGATCACTCGCCCGTGGGCCCACCGACGAGGAGATGGCCGTCAAGCTCGAGATGACGGTCGATGAGTTTCGCGATGTACTTCTCGAGATCGCAAACTCGTCCGTGCTTGCGCTCGACGACCTGTGGACATTCGCCGATCCCGAAGGCGGCGGTGGACAGATTTCGGTCCTCGACACGATCCAGGACCCGAACGCGGTCGATCCCGAGAACGAGGCGAACATCTCGGAGCTCAAGGACCGCCTTGCGGATGCCATCGAGTCGCTGCCCGAGCGTGAGCGTCTCGTGATCGCGCTCTACTACTACGAGAGCCTGACCCTCCGCGAGATCGGCGAAGTCCTCGGCGTGACCGAGTCGCGTGTCTCCCAGCTTCACACGAAGGCCGTGCTCGCACTCCGCTCGCGCTTCCAGGCCGCCGCGCCGCTATAGCTCTCAAGACCGGCCAGAGGTCGCAGGTAATAGATTCCCGGTCGATGAGCCATCGGGCCCCCGACCGCATTCGAAACGTCGCCCTGATCGGGCACCGCGGCAGCGGCAAGACGAGCCTTGCCGAAGCGATCCTGTTCGAGGCGGGAAAGATCAACCGCTTGGGCTCGGTTGTCGACGGCACGACGGTCTGCGATCACGAGCCCGATGAGCAGGAGCGCCAGATGTCGATCGATGCTGCCGTCGCCTCGATCGACTTCCACGACCGAAAGATCAACCTGATCGACACACCGGGCGACCCCAGCTTCGTCGCCGACGCCCTGGCGGCGCTTCGCGTCGTTGACTCGGCGGTGGTCGTGGTGAACGCGGTCACCGGCGTCGAGGTCCACACGGAGCGGCTTTGGAAGCGGGCGGCCTCGGAAGGGCTCTCACGGCTCATCTTCGTCAATATGCTCGATCGCGAGCGGGCGAACTTCTTTCGAACGCTCGAATCCCTGAAGGCTGCCTTC
The DNA here is from genome assembly GCA_030860375.1 of Actinomycetota bacterium. Lineage (GTDB taxonomy): Bacteria > Actinomycetota > Thermoleophilia > Solirubrobacterales > 70-9 > JALZKA01. Next base: position 17,536 of record JALZIJ010000282.1, read on the forward strand.
GGGCCGCACGTGGTAGCCACCGAGATCCCGATCGGCGCCGAGCAGGACGTTCACGGCGTCGTCGACCTGATCGACATGAAGGCGTACGTCTACGAAGGGGAGGCCAGGGGCAACGCGGCTGAGGACGAGATTCCCGAGGAGCTCCGAGACGCTGCAGAGGAGTACCGCGAGAAGCTGATGGACGAAGTCGCGGAGAACTCGGATGAGCTCATGGAGCGCTATCTCGAGGGCGAGGAGATCTCACACGAAGAGATCGTGACCGCGCTCAAGAAAGGCGTGACCGAGGGTCACCTGTTCCCCGTCACCTGTGGGGTCGCGACGAAGAACCTCGCGTCCGATCGTTTGCTGGAAGCGCTACTCGAGGACCTTCCCTCACCCGCCATGCGTGGCGCAATCCACGCCCTGGGCGCCGACGAAACCGATGCCGACATCGAGCCGGTCGAAGACGCTCCCGTCCTCGCGTACGTCTTCAAGACGACGGCAGACCCCTACACGGGGCGGATCAACCTGTTCCGGGTTGAGTCGGGCGTGCTTTGCTCCGATTCCCACGTGTTGAACGCGACCCGCGGCTCCAAGGAGCGGATCGGGCAGCTCGCCTCGCCGTGGGGGAAGGACATGGATCCCGTGGATGAGCTCGGGCCGGGGGACATCGGTGCCGTCCCAAAGCTCAAAGACACGCGTGCCGGCGACGTCCTCGCCGAGAAGCCGACCGACATCCACTTCCCGCCGCTCGACCTTCCCGCGCCCGTCATGGCGTTTGCCTACGAGCCGAAGTCGAAAGGGGACGAGGAGAAGGCTGCGACCGCGATCCACCGCCTCGAAGAGGAGGACCCGACGCTTGACGTCCACCGTGACCCGCAGACAGGTGAGCAGATCATTGCCGGGCTGACGCAGGTCCATGTGGAGGTGATCGTCGAGCGGATGAAGCGACGCTTCGGCGCCGAGATCGCGCTTCACCCGCCGCAGGTTCCCTATCTCGAGACGATCCGAAAGCCCGCCAAGGCGCACGGCCGCTACAAGAAGCAAACCGGCGGACGTGGCCAATTCGGCGACTGCCACATCGAGATCGAACCGGGCGATCCAGGCTGCGGACTCGACTTCGTGAACGCGATCAAGGGCGGTTCGATCCCAGGCGGTTTCATTCCTGCGGTCGAGAAGGGAATCTCAGAGCAGATGGCAAAGGGGATCTTGGCCGGCTACCCGGTCAAGGACGTTCGCGTTCGGCTCTACGACGGGCAGTACCACACGGTTGACTCGTCAGAGATGGCATTCAAGATCGCCGGCTCGATGGCTTTCCAGGATGCGGCATCGAAGGCGGAGGCGTACCTCCTCGAGCCGATCGTCGAGATGACGATCTCGACGCCTGAGGACGCGGTCGGCGATGTGATCGGCGATCTCAACTCGCGCCGCGGCCATCCGCTCGGCATGGAGCCGAAGGGCCAAGCCACCGAGATCAAGGCCGAGGTGCCGATGGCCGAGGTCTTGGACTACGCGCCGGTCCTGCGCGCGATCACGGGCGGGCGCGGCGACTACACGCTCGGGTTCCTCCGCTACCAGGAGGTCCCCGGCCAGATCGCCCAGAAGATCATCGCCAAGAGCCAGGCAGAGGCTCAGGCCGCGTGACGGTCTGGCGCGTCGCCGAACGGCGACGCTAAAAGCAGGTGTCGTGAAACTGATCGTCAACGTCGACGGGGGGGCCCGAGGCAACCCCGGTCCCGCCGCGATCGGCGTGGTCGTCCGAACGGAGGACGGCGACGTCGTCGCCGAGGCGGCCGAGACGATCGGGAAAACGACGAACAACGTGGCCGAGTATCGGGCCCTGATCCGAGGCATCGAGCTCGCCGCACAGAACGGGGCCAGCGAGCTCGAGCTTTTCGGGGACTCCGAGCTGGTGGTCAAGCAGGTTCGCGGCGAGTACAAGGTGAAGGACGCCGGCCTCAAGCCCCTGCACGCCGAGGCGCGCGCTGCACTCTCGGCCTTCGGAGCATGGTCGTTCTCCCATGTTCGCCGGGAGAAGAACGCCGATGCCGACGCACTCGTGAATCAGGCGCTCGACGCGGAATCAATCATCTAGTGCCCGAGCGCCGGGACGTCGAGTTCGACTCTGACGGCACCCGCTGCTCGGCGTGGCTCTACGAGGCAGAAGGTGCGAATGAAGACCCCGTCCCCTGCATCGTCATGGCCCATGGCTTCTCGGCGACCCGCGAGCTTCGCCTAGGCGCATACGCAGAGCGCTTCTCAGCCGCTGGGTTCGCATCCCTCGTCTTCGACTACCGCCACTTCGGTGCCTCCGGCGGCGAGCCGCGCCAGCTTCTCGACATCGACCGCCAGCTCGACGATTGGCGGGCGGCCCCTACTACATCCCGGTCCTCGGCAATCCGGGCGAGACTGCAGCACTTACCGCGCCCGGTCAAGCGGAGGCGATGAAGGCCCTCATTCCCGAGGGCGATACGAGCTGGGTGAACCGCTACACCCCCCCGGGTAGCGCTTCGCCTCCGCGACTACCGCCCGTTTCTCAAGGCCCCTCAGGTGCGGTGCCCCCTTCTGGTGTGCGTGAGCGAGAACGACACGATCACCTTGCCGGAACCGGCACTCGAGGGCGCAGAGGCGGCCCCAAGGGGGGAGTCCGTCACCTACGAATGCGGCCATTTCGACCTCTACGCGGGCGAGTTCTTCGAGCGCACGATCTCAGATCAGGTCGACTTCCTTCGCCGCACGATGATCGAGCCCTCGGTCGCTCAGCGGTCGCAGGACGAGAAGCCCGCATAGGGCAGCCACGGCGAGGACCGCCACCGCAACTCGGCTCGCACTGAACTCAGACAGCCCTGCAAGCTCGGTCAGCACGAGGATCGTGCCGCCCCAAAGGACCAACGGGCCGAAGCCGCTCGAGAGCTTTCCGACCATCGCGTAGAGGGCGAAGTCCTCGCCACGGCGCTCTGCCGGCACAAGGCGGAGCAAGAAGATGCGATCGACTGCCGATAGGGACCCCAGCGCCACGCCCATAAGCGGGCCCGCAACCCAGAGCATCGCCGACAAGCCAGTTGCGGCAGTGAGGACGAGGGCGCTGATTGCCACCACGAGCGTCGCGAGGACGACCCGCCGCGGCCCTGTCCGCTCGGCCCACAAGCCCGCACCGACCGCGCCGGCGATTGCGGCGACAGTCGCGATCGCGAGCAGAATGTCGATCCGGTCGCCATCGAAGTCTCCGGTCCGCCGCGCGTAGACGGTCAAGAACTGGATCGCCGTCGCAATCGCATCAATGTAGAGAAAGCGTGCCAGGAGGAGTCGCCCGAACGGCTCAGTGCGAGCGCGCCGAAACGAGCGAACGAGCTGCGCAAAGGGGCTTGCCGTGTCGGGCTCCGGTCGCGCGCGGTCGCGGCGCTCACGCACCATGAAGAAGCAGGGCAGGGCAAAGAGCGCGAACATCCCGGCGGCTGGCAGAAAAGCGCGCTGCGCCTCGCCGTCGTCGACATAAGCGCCGAGCGCGAAGAGTGCGACGAGCGAGCCGACGAAACCCAGCGCGACTCCCAGGCCCGATACCCGACCGCGCGAGCGCTCGGGGGCGACCACCGCGAGAAGCGGGTGGTACTGGGAATCGGCCGTGTTGAACGCATAGGTCGCGATCCCGGCGACGACGAGCGCGAGCCACACCGGGTCGACGATGCCGAGGAGTGCGGTCATGGCGCAGCAGAGGATCGAGAAGGAAACGAGGATCGGCATGTGTCGCCCCTCGCGGTCGGCTCGCGCTCCGATCAGGGGAAGCGTCGCGACTAGCGCAAGCGAGACCCCTGCGGTCATCAGACCGACGTAGATGTCGGGCTGGCCGCGTTCCTCGATCAGCCAGTCGTTGAAGTACCGCGTGACGACGACGAACGAGAAGATCGTGTTCGCGAAGTCATAGAGGACCCAGCCGATGACTGGCGCGCTGAAAAGGCGCCACCGTGAGTCACTCGGCATGCGGCTCAGACTATTCGGGCCTACTAGACTCGGGCGCTCGCGCGGCTGTAGCTCAGTTGGCTAGAGCGTCTGCTTGCCATGCAGAAGGTCGTCGGTTCGAATCCGATCAGCCGCTCTTTTCAGCGCCTTTCGTAACGCTGCGCCAGGCGTGAGCTGACGCCACCAAGTCAGCGATGTGAGCTCGACTGGTAGCTCAGCTGGTAGCAGAGCCGAGTGCCGCCCGAGGCGTCTACCGGCCGCTGCGGCTCCTCGCGCAAAGCGGCAGCGCCCCGGTGTTCGGTCTCGAGGCCAGCTTCCGTTATGACCTCTCGATGCTCGACGTTCATTAGTCGGTGGCGTGGGTTACGGGCTCGCCTTTAAAGGCTTGATCGACCAGCTTGTCGGCGTCTCTGTTCATCTCGCGGGGAACCCAGGAAAGTTGCCATCCCTTGAAGGGCTCGAGGGCTTCCTCGACTTCTTCGTGGAGCTCGGTTGCGCGCTCGTTCTTGTTCCATCCACGCGTTATCTGGTTGACGACGTTCGCGGAGTCGCTGAACACGGCGACGTATGGGAGTCGATTCTCGGCAGCGAGCTTGAGACCGCGAATCAGAGCGTGGTACTCGGCTTCGTGTGGACTGCCGACGGGTCCCACTTTCTCGGCCACTGTGGCCAACACCGCGCCACAGTCGGGTTCCTGGAGAATGACCCCGATGGCGCCCTCCGCCT
>JALZIJ010000012.1 GCA_030860375.1 Actinomycetota bacterium
TCGACCTTGTAGGTCCGCCACAGCTCGCGAAGCTCGACTGCCTTTACGTTTATCTCCATCGCGCCACTCTCGGACTCGTAAACCTACGGGTTTAAGCCCTTGGATGGGCCCGCTGGTATGCCTGTCGCAAGGTCTTTGGCTCGACGCGCGTGTAGATCTGTGTCGTTGAGACGGTCGAATGACCGAGCAGCTCCTGGATCGAGCGCAGATCCGCGCCCCCCTCGAGCAGATGCGTCGCAAAGGAGTGGCGAAGGGAATGAGGGGAGACACGTCCCTGCTCGGAAAGCTCCCTCACCCAGCGCTGGAGGCGTCTGCGTACGTCCGACGTCGACAGGCGCATGCCATTCCGCGAAAGGAACAGTGCGTCCGTTTGCGGACCGCCGGTGAGGGCGTGGCGGGAGACCTCGAGGTAGCGCCGAAGCGAGCGCTGGGCCGGTTCGCCGACGGGCACGAGGCGGGTCTTCGAGCTCTTGCCGACAACCCTCAGGTTCTCCGACTCGAAGTCAACGGACCCCACATTCAGGTTGACGATCTCCTCAGCCCGTAATCCGCACGAGTAAGCCAGCTCGAACATCGCCCGATCCCGGGCCTCAAGCGGCGTCTTCACCGGAATACGGTCGAGGAGACCAGCGACGTCGTCGCGGCCCAGCGTGCGCGGTAGTCGCTGCCCTCGCTTCGGCGTCGGAAGCAACTCGGCCGGGTTCGAGTCCGCATGCCCCGCGTCGACGAGGTGTGCGTGAAAGGCCCGGACGGCCGCGAGCTTCCGACCCACGGTCGACTTCGCGAGCCTCCGGCTTGACAAGCGAGCCGCGAACCCGCGGAGGTCGCGGTAGCGAAGCTCGCCGGGATCCGCCCCGCGTGCAGTCGCCCACTCCGCGAGCTCCGCCAGGTCCGACGCGTACGCTCGCTTCGTCGAAGCGGCAGCGCCCCGTCGATCCTGATCGCGCGCGAATTCGAGCAAAGCGGCCTCCCAGCGGGGGCTCACCTTCACCTCGGGCTCACTGCCCTCAGCGGTCGTCCCCTCCACGCCGTCGCTCGTGATCGCGCTATCCATTCAGACCCAATCTTTCCGGCCCCGAACCTCGTTACCTACCCACGCAACGAAACTGCCGCCTCGGCCGGAGACGCGCGAGATGCAAGCCGGACGAGCGAGGACGACGCCAGGCGCCGCATATCGCGTGTCTCAGCCGATGTAGATGGGGGCTCCGATGGGGACTTGGTCGTACAGCTCGATGACGTCCGAGACGGCCATGCGAACGCAGCCGTGCGACGCGGCGCTTCCGAGCGAAGCGGTGTCGTCGGTGCCGTGGATGCCGGCGCCGTCGTAGAAGCCCAGCCAGCGTGCCTTGAGCGGATTGTTCGCCGCGCCGCCGGGAACCACGGTGCCCGCGAGCTTTCCGGCCCAGGCTGAGTCAGGGACGTTCCAGGTCGGGTCCACGGCCTTGTTTTGGATCGCGTACCCGCCCGCCGGCGTTTCGAAGCCGGCGGCGCCGATCGCGACGGTGTAGGTCTTCGTGAGCTCGAGGTTCTCCCAGAGCTTGAGCTGGAACGACGAGCGATCGACCGTGATGTAAACCGGGTACTGAGCGGCGAGGTCTTCGGTCGTGACCTCGGGCTCAACCTCTTGGACGAGCGCCTTGACGGAGCGGCCAGCTGGAGCTTTGACGGCGGCGGTCACCTTCTCGCGCAGATCCTCTTGGCGGAGCGCGTAGCCGACCTGCTCTTCAACCGGGTCGATGGAGGTCGAGGTTGGCTCGACGGACGCGTTCACCGGCGCCTGGTGGACCTCGGCGGCGATCTTCTCGACGAACTCCGTGACCGCGGCCTGGTTGTAGTCGAGTGACGGCTCGATCGCCTTGTAAACCTCTTCCCCGGTGGCGTAACGCCAGATCCGGGTAGGAAGTCCCCCCTCCTGGCTTGCGTCGAGCGCGCTCTTAACACTGGATGCGACGTCGGCACGCACCGCCAGCTTCTCGGCGGACAGGACGTACTCCGTCCCCCCTTGCTCGACCACGACGTCTTCGTCCAAAGGCTTGACGAGAGTCTTCGACACGGCGCGCTCGGCTTGGTCCTCGGTCATGCCGCCCACGTCAACGCCGCCGATGGTGATGCCCTCCGCGATCTCGTCGGAGCGCGAGGCGTCCCACGCATACGCGCCGACGGCGCCTGCCAGGAGCAGCACGATTCCGAAAACGACTGCGATGTAAAGCTTGCGGGCCACCTGGTTCAAGAGGGAGGGTACGGAGCCTCTCCTTCGTACGCTCCCCTACTG
>JALZIJ010000015.1 GCA_030860375.1 Actinomycetota bacterium
GCGACGACGAGGTTCGCGATGTCGTCGTTGATCGGCGTGCCGAGGAAGATGATGCGCTCGTTCAGGAGGCGCGAGTAGATGTCGAAGGCGCGCTCGCCTCGCGACGTCTGCTCGACAACCATTGGGACGAGGGGGCTCATCGGCGCGTCAGTCTACTCACGACCCGGGGGTCCATAGCTTGCCTGGTTCCGCACCTTCGGCATCGCCACCGCCTTCGTCCGGGGCCACCGCCTCACCGCTCTCAGGCGTCCAGATGGCGTCGCGAGCCTCGACCTTGGCAAGGGCGATCGGCTTTGCAGAATCCGCGATCAGCGCGGCTGCCTTGCGCAAACGAACTTCCTCACGCAGAAGGCCGTCGCGGCCTTTCTCGCGCAGGCGCGCGAGCGCCTTCTCGGGCTTCTCTGAGCCCTCGGGCGGCCCAAGCGCTTCAATCAGCTCCTCGTCGGTCGGATCGATGGCCTCCGCCTCGGCGACTGCTGCGAGGGTCGCTTCGCGTCGTAAGGTCTTCTCGGCGGATTCCTGGCCCTCGTCGATCATCGCGTGGCGGTCCTTGCCCTGCATCTGCGCGTACATTTGGGGGTCGATGCCGCGGGCGGCGAGGGTGCGCTCGAAGCGTTCCCAGAGCTCGTGGGCACGAGCGTGAATGAGGTCGTGTGGCAGGTCGATCGTGGCGTTCTCGGCCGCCGCTTCGACAGCGGCGTCCCGAAACTCCATATCGGAGCGCTGCTCCAGGATCTCCGCCATGCGCGAGCGGATCTCCTCGCGTAGCTCCTCGAGGGTGTCGAACTCGGAAGCCGACTGGGCGAAATCGTCGTCGAGTGCGGGCAGATCCTTCTCCCTGATCTCATTCACCTTCACCTTGAACACGGCAGCTTTGCCTGCGAGGTGCTCGGCGCCGTAGCCCTCAGGGAAGGTGACATCGAGGTCTGCCTCCTCCCCCGCGCTCTTGCCGAGGAGGCCGGCCTCAAACTCGGGCAGGAGCCGCTCAGAGCCGATCTCGACGCTCATCGCGGTGCCGGACCCGCCCTCGAACGGCTCGCCATCGACGAACCCTTCGTAGTCGATCACGGCCACGTCCCCCTCCGCGGCAGGTCGCTCGACCGGGTTGAGGCTCCCAAAGCCCTCCCGAAGGCGCTCAAGCTCTTCGGCGATCGCGTCCTCGGGGATGTCGATCTCTGCCCTGCCTACTTCGAGGTCTTTGTAGTCGCCCAGCTCTGCCTTGGGCCGGACGCCGATCTCGATCTTGAACTCCAGGCCCTCGCCTTCGGCCGGCAGGTCGTCCACGTCGAGCTTGGGGTCGCCGACCGTGACGACGCCGGACGTGACGATCGCCTCCTCGTACCACTCCGCAAGCGAGTCGCGCACCGCCTGCTCGAGGACGGCCTCGCGCCCGAGGCGCTGGATCACGAGCTGCGGGGGGACCTTACCTTTGCGAAATCCGGGCATCTTGATCTCGTTCGCGAGTTGCTTGGCCGCCCGGTCCATGCGCTTCGCAACAACCTCTGGCTCAATCGCCACTTCCAGGCGAACCCGCGATTCGGGCAACTCGGTCAGATCGGTCTTCATCAGATCGAGCTTATTCAGGGCCGCTTCGAATGCCGGAGCGTCTGAGGGCCCAGCCTCCGAGCGCGGCGCCGAGGTCGCCGAAGAAGGCGACGACTCGCCCAACGGGCCCGGTCAGGAGCCATGCTATGCCCCGGTCAAGGCCCCTCACTCACTCGCCTCGCCCGCGTAACCCAGAATCGATCGGTCGATCAACCATTCGACAGGCGCAAGGTCGTCTGAATAGACGCGCCCCCCCGGAAGAAGCTCGCCGAAGCGCGACGCCTCGGTTGCACCAAGGTTTGCGACCTCGAGCGGCAGCTCGGCGGTCGCCTCGCGAATCCCGTCGGCGTTCAGTTCGGACTCGCTCGCGACGAGCAGCGTGTTGGTCGGCTCGATCGGATCGCGCATTACGTTCGGGAACACCTCGGCGAGGGTTCGACCGAGGACCTTCTCCAGGTCGTCGTTCCCCTCGGGGTGGCCGGCGTTCACGACGACGACGCCGCCGGGCGCGAGTCGTTCGCGGACGAGCGCGAAGAATTCCTCTGTTGCGAGGTAGAACGGGATGTAGGGTTGGCGATAGGCGTCTACGAAGATCGCGTCGTACCCGCCTTCGGAGCGGCGGAGCCACGGGCGGGCGTCCTCGGAGAAGACCTCGAGTTGCTCGTTAGAGGCCATGTCGAAGTAGCGATTCCCGACTTCCTCGAGCTCGGGGTCGATCTCGACGCCGTCGATCTCGGTCTCCGGCAGGTACTCGCCGTAGGCGCGAGCTGTGGTCCCCGCGGCGTTGCCGAGGATCGCGATGCGCTCGGGCGGCTCTGAGAGCGCCGCGAACGGCAAGACGAGGTAGCCGTCCCAGACGTCGCCGGTGAGGTTCGAGTCGGCTCGAAGTAGCGAATGCACGGCCTGGCCCTCGTTCAACTCGAGGAGGCGATCGCCGTCGGCCTCCTCGATGACGCGGATGTACTGGTGCTCGGAGTCGGTCTCGAAGAGCACCTCGCCGTCCTCGGTCGACTTGATCGCGCCCACCGGGATGGCGAGCGTGGCCGCGACCAAAGCCGGCACGAACAGGTAGCGCTTGCCGAGGCCGAACGCCGCCACCAGCGCAAGCATGACCCCGAAAATGATGAAAGTGCGCTGGGTTCCAGCGAACGGAATGAGGAGGAGTGCCGAGAGCATCGTTCCGAGCAGCGAGCCGACCGTGGAGATCGCATATAGACGCCCCGCGACCGCCCCCGCGTTCTCGACCTCGTCCACGCTGAGGCGGATCGCCCACGGCGAAGCGGTGCCGAGCACCGCGAGCGGGATTGCCACGAGGAAGAGGACCGCGAACAGCGAGCCGACGAACGCTCCAGCCTCGATTTGGTCCAAGGCCGAGATCGCGACCTCGAAGAACGGCTGGGCTACGAACGGGATCAGGGTCAGGAGTACGGACCCGACGAGGACCGCCATGCAGAGCTTGCGCACGTCTGGGTAGCGGTCGCCGAGCTTGCCGCCGTACCAGTAGCCCGCGGAGAGCGCGACCAGCACGACGCCGATCGTGTTCGCCCAGACGATCGTCGAGGCGCCGAAGAACGGGGCAAGAAGACGCGCCGCGGCGATCTCGGCGCCCAGCGTCGAGATCCCGACGGCGAAAACCGTCGCGTAGAGGAAGCGGTTCTGTTTCACGATGTCTTGGGCCTTGCCTCAGAGCTTGTGATCCGCTCTTCGAGCCGGGCACCGTGGCCGGCAGCGACCGCGCGCTCGGCGCGTTCGGGGGTGAGCGCGACCCCCCGCTCGGCGGCGAGCTCCAGCAAGCGCTGCTTCTCCGTGTCCCGCGCGGCCCAGCGAAGCAGGGCCCAGGCGAGGATGCCGAGGGTGACCATTCCCCCCTCGGCCATCATGATCACGCCCGCGATTCCCTGGTCGGTCACCGGCGAGATGTCCCAGTACGCCTGCCCCGCGGCGTAACTCGTGAATAGCACGGAGCCCGACCACATGAGGATGTTTCCGAGGCCGGCACCCGCGAGGCGGGCGAGGATCGTGTAGCCGACCTGAGCGCCGCCGCCGAACCAGGAGGGCACGGGCAGGGGGCCTGCCACCGGCATCCACATGAAGATCCCAAAGCTGATGAACGAGACGTGTTGAAGCGCGTGCAGCCACTCGTTCGTGACGGTTCCGTCATATAGCGCAGGGATATGCCACACATAGAGGTTTGCGATCCAGAGCGGCAAAGCGATCATTGGAAGTGCCAGCACCCTGAGCTTGTCGAATGCCTTGAGAGCCATCACGGGCTGAAGGACGGAACGGGTCAGGCCGAGCACGATGAGGAGCGCCGCGATGTCGCCGATCACAAGGTGCTGAATCATGTGCGCGAGGACGAGCTCGCCGCTGATGTGAGCAAGCGGCGAGACGAACGCCACGAGGATCAGGCCGACGCCTGAGAAGTAGGAGACCATTCGCCACCGCGGCACCGGACGGCCGTCGCGGGCGAGATTTTGAGCCCGGATCGCGTAGGCGGTGGCGAGTGCCGCGAGGCCCGCGATCTGGAGCGGCTCGAAGACGCCGGATGAAGCGTGCGCGAGCAAACCCATGGACGGCTGAGCGTAGCGCCGGGCGTGCCGTGATAATCGACGGCGACATGTGCAGGCAAACGCATCCATGAGCACCGCAGCCGCCGTTCCCGAGACCCGAGGGCTCGAAGGCGACGACGCTGTCGTAACGCTTCGCGATACCGGCATCGCCCATCTGGTGCGCGATTCCTTCGTGCGATTTCGCCGCGCGGACGCGTTCAGCCATTCGCGGGCGCTCGCGTTCCAGCTCGTCCTGACGCTCCTCCCGGCACTGATCGCCGTGGTGGGATTCGCGGGCGTGCTCGACCAGGAGTCGTTCAGCGGAGTTCTCGAGTCCACCTTCAAGGACCTCGCTCCCGGCCCGGCTGGCGAAGTCCTCACCCAAACGATCCAATCCGGCTCGGGCGGCGGCGGCCTGGCGCTGGTCTTGGGCCTCGTGACCGCAATCGTCTCGGGAGCTATCGCGATGGGTCAGATCGAGCGGGGTGCAAACAGGATCTACGGCGTCGAGCGAGACCGGCCGAGCGTCGCGAAGTACGGGCGCGCCGCACTGCTTGCGATGTCTGCCGGAGTCGCGAGCGTCGGCGCACTCGTGTTGGTGGTCGCCGGATCGGAGTTGGGGAGCGCCCTCGCCGACAACGGCTGGAGCGACGTCTTGGAGACCGCCTGGTCGATCGGCCGCTGGCCCCTCGGCGCTGTCCTCGTAATCGGGGCTGCGGCCCTCCTCTTCGAAAAGTCGCCGAACCGCTCGCAGCCCGAGCTGAGCTGGCTCGCGTTCGGCTCGGGCCTTTCCGTCGTCATGTGGTTCGCGTGTACGGGCGTCCTCGCCGGCTACCTCGAGATCTCGAAGGAGTTCGGCGAGACCTACGGCCCCCTCGCCGGCTTCATCGGCCTCATGCTGTGGGCGCTATTGACGGCCTTGGCGCTCTTCGCCGGCCTTGCCGTCGCGGCCCAGCTCGAGGCGATCCGGGCGGGCAAGCCCGATCCGGACGACGGATCGAGCCAGAACGCGTAGGCCCACTAGATCTGGACCCATAGCGGACTTCAGAGCCAGTCGATCCGCTTGAAGAAGCGGTGCAGGCCGAAGATGGCAACCGCCATCAGGACTAACGCAGTCGGGTAGCCCCAGGATTCCGCGAGCTCGGGCATGTGCTCGAAGTTCATACCCCAGATCGAAGCGAGGAATGTGGGCACAGCGACGATCGCGGCCCACGCCGAAATGCCCCGAATGACCTCGTTCTGCTGCACCCCGAGTAGCGCGAGGTTCGCCTCCAGGATCGAGGTCAAAAGCTCACGCTGACCCGAAACCTGCTCGTCGATCCGGCGCGTATGATCGTGGACGTCGCGAAAGTAGCGCCGAAGCTCGTCGCTCATGCCTGGCTGGGTGCCGTACTGGAGGCTCTCGAGCGGTGCGAGCAGCGGCCGGACCGCACGGTGAAACTCGATCACCTCGCGCTTGAGGAAGTAGATGCGCTGCGTCGAGTCCGAGCGCTGGCCGAAGATCTCCTCCTCGACCTCTTCGATGTCGTTGTCGATCCCGGCAACGACAGGCGCATAGTCGTCGACGACCTTGTCGACGATCGACCAGACGACCGCGCCGGGGCCTGCTTCGAGCAAGCCGTCTTGCTCCTCGAGGCGTTTTCGGGCGGGGCCCAGCTCGGAAGCCTCGCCATGCCGGACCGCAATCACATAGTCCGAGCCGACAAAGAGGTGGATCTCACCGAATTCGACCTCCTCCTTCGCGTCGTCGTAACGGGCGGTCCGCAAGACGATGAAGAGCGAGCCGTGGTAGTCCTCGAGCTTGGGACGCTGATGAGCGTTCATCGCGTCCTCGAGCGCCAGCTCGTGCAGGTCAAAAGCCTCCCCGACCCGCTCGAGCTCCTCGCGACTTGGCTCTTTCAGACCGACCCAGGCAAACCCGGCCTTGCCGTTGCCGTTGGCGCAGCGCCCGGCGGCCTCGGCGATCTCGATTGGGCCCTCATCCTGGCGGCGTCCGTCCGCGTAGTGGGCGCAATCGACGATCACGCTGTTCCTTCGCGCTCCGCCTCGAAAGCGTCGAGCTCGGACCGAAGCTCCGCGAGGAGCGAGAGATCCGGGTGCAGCCTCGCGATCATCTCCGCGTCACCGTGCCAGACGCGAAGGCGATCGTCCAACGGCGCGTTGAAACGCCCGGCCGCGCCTTCGCCGACATTCGCATAGAGGGTGCGCATGTCGCGTAGGTTGGCGAGCTTGTCGGCGGCATAGATGAGGACGGGCCTCTTCCCGGCCGCCTCCACCTCGTCGCGATGTTGAGCTTTGCGGGCCTTCCAGGGCTCGACGTCCTTGTCTTCCGACATCGCCTCGACGAGCTCGCGCACCTCTGAGCCGAATGCGTCTTCGATCTCCTCCAGGGTCGTATCCGTGTCCTCGACCGTGTCATGGAGGAAGGCTGCAGCAAGGAGCTCCTCGTCGTCGTGGCCCGCGCGGTGGAGCAGGCGAGCGAGCTGAGTCGGGTGCGCTATGTAGGGCGAGCCGTCGCCCTTTCGCTTCTGCCCTTCGTGCGCCTCACGCGCGAACTCGTACGCCTCTCGGGCAAGGCCCGGGCCGGTGAGGAACTCAGGCTCGCTGCTCACCGGCCCGGGGTGCTCGGTCGAACCCGAGCGGGCTAGAACGAGACCTGGACGGGCTCGCGCTCGGCTGCGTTTGTGATCTCGAAGAACTCGCGGG
>JALZIJ010000022.1 GCA_030860375.1 Actinomycetota bacterium
CGGAAAGCTCGAGCGCGACCCGCCAGAAATCATCGCGCTCAGTGCCTGCGTTGACCTCGAACCGGCTCTGGGCCTGACCTACGCCCGGCGTCCCTTGAGTTAGAAACTCGTCGACGCGATCCTCGACCCAACGAGCCGGATCGCCCGTGGCGACCACGAACGCGACCGCAGCCGCGACCGCAAGCGCAATGGCCCCCAGGCCGGCCACCCGGTTCGCGCGGGCTTCTCTTCGCTCCGACTGGGCGACCCGTCGACCGGCGAGGGCGCCCATGGCTCCGACGACGAGCGCGATCAGGGATCCGCTCAAGGCCGCCCGCCCCGCCGTGCGGAGCTCGACCGTTCCGCTGTAGCTCTCGACGTCGCCGGTGGCGAACAGATCGGTCACTGCGGGGATCACGACAATCGCCGGGAGCACCGCGAGCAGTAGCCACCCGACCGTCCGTGCCCGCTCGCGCGAGGCAATCAGCAGCACGACGAGCCCTACTCCGGCTGCGACGACCGATCCTCGACTTTGGCTGAGCATCGCCAGCTCCAGGCAGAGCGTTGCGGATGCCAGCGCGACGCCCCGGACGCGCCAATCCAATGCGCGGGACGCGGCGAGCGATACCGCGGGCAGCATGGCGATCAGGAAGAACGCGGCGTTCGCGTTTCGGTATCCGATCGGAAGCTGAAGGGTCCCGCGGTCGACGTAGCGCCCGAAGTCGTCGCCTGTCAGGAGCAGCGCGACCGTGTAGCCGCCGGCCCCGAGGCCCGCCAGCGCCAGGGGCGCCATCGCGAGCTCGCTCCGCTCGCGCAAGAGGACGCGGAGCCAGATCCCAAGACCGAACGCAAGCGCGTATCCGAGGATCCGCTGGGCGTCGGCAATCGCGACGTCGGGCGCCGGACTCCATAGAGCCGAGAGCGCCGACCACGTCCCAAGGCCCAGGAGACCGCCGAGTGCGAACTTCGTGGGAGTCGAGAGTGTCAGCGCCCCGCCCCAAGCGGCCCGGCTTCCGACCAGGATTAATCCGGCACACAGAACGACCAACCCGGGGTACATGACCGCGCCGAAGTACGCGCCCTCTTTACACGCCCACCAGATCCAGACTGCGGACAGTAGGCTGAGCGCGGTAGCCGCAGCCAGCGTGGTTGCCCGCGCGCTCCCCGGCTGCTCCATGCGGTGAGGCTAACCGAGAGCCTCGCCCGGCGCGCCCCCCGGGTCCACGTGGGCTAAGGTTCGCTGCTGTGGGGGTCTACTCGCGACTAGTTGAATCGAGATTCACGCAGCGGATGCCCGAGGACGAGCAAAGCTTCCCCGCCGGTGACAACCGACCGATCGCGCAATTCGGCAACCTCGTTGCCAACGTCGGCGGCCGCATCCAGGAGATCCTGGACACGGCGGAACGGATAGCCGGCGAGATCCAGGCCGACGCCGAAGCTGCCGGAGCGACCTACCTGCAGGATCGCCAGCGCGAGGCGGATCGGGTCGTGCAGGAGCGCATGGCCGCGCTCGACGCGATTACCCAGTTGCTTACGGCCCGGTCAGCGAGCATGGAACGTGAGACGACTGCGTTCGTAGCCGAGGTCGAGCAGGTTCGGTGGCGGATGGCACGGCTGATCGGCGACGATGGCCCGCCGGCCGAGCCTGCGACAGGCGATCAACTGGCTTCGGGTGCAGCATCGCAGTCGCCCGAGGCGACCGGCCGCGGGGTTTCCCAGGCGGCGGCACTTCGCGCGACGCAGATGGCCGTCGCCGGCGCCGAACGAGCTGAGATCGAGCGCATGCTCCGCGATCAGTTCGGGATCGATGATCCCTTGGGGGTGGACGGGGTTCTGCGCACGGGCGGCGCCTGAGCCGCGCTACGGATCCTGCCAGATCCGCTCGCCTGACCCGAACAGGCTGATCTCCTTCAGCTTGGCAAAGGTGATGATGCGCTGGGCGGCGCTGTAGAGCGGGTGGCAGGCGCTCAGGACGAGGCGCTCGTAGCCCACATTCTCGACGACGCTGATCTCATTCGGATCGACGATCTCGACTTCCTGAACCTCGTACTCGAACGTCGCGTAGGGCATCTCGAGGGTGATTTCGTCGCCCGGCTCGAGGTCGTCCATGCGGTTGAAGGGCGCGCCGTATGTCGTGCGATGGCCGGCGATGCCGACGGTTTTGCCCTGTCCGGGGAAGGCGGAGCCGTCGCCTTGGCTTTGGATTTCCTCATCGTCTGAAGGGGAGTAGTGGCCCGGCCCTTTTTGAAGGGACGCCGTGTCCGTGCCCTCGATGACGGTCTTTCTCACGTCGATCGACGGGATCGCAATCTCGCCTATTGCCTCGCCTGTCGTCACCTGATCCGACGCCTCGAAGCGGTCAGCCAGGATCCCGACCCTCTCTTCGAGGTCGCCGGCCCCCGCGGCAGCGTCGAGGTCGCCTGCGTCGGGAAACGCTTTCTGTAGCTCTTTGAGCTCATCCTCGGCCTGGTTTTGCTTATAGGACTCATAGACCTTCGAGAGCGGCTCCCCCCAGGCGAGCGTGAGGCCCACGTCGAGCGCGATGACCAGTCCGGCCGTGATGAGCGCAGTGGCGACAATGCGGAGAAATCGATGCACGGGCTCCTATGATCGCATCGAACCCTTTCGGGCGCGTCGGGGCGCTCGCGTAGACGCCCTGCGAGACTGTCGCGTCCTGATGGCCGACGACACGCAGCTGAGCGCAGCCCCGCGCATAGCCTCCTACCAGGCCGACCCGGCAGAGGTCGGCCGCGTGCTCCTGCTCTATTCGGGCGGGCTCGACACCTCGGTCATGCTCCACTGGATCCAGGCCCGCTACGGCGCGGAGATCGTGACGCTCACAGTCGACCTCGGCCAGCCCGGTGAGGACTGGGAGGTCGTTGTCGGCAAAGCGCGCGACCTCGGTGCAATTGACGCGATCCGCGCTGACGCACGGGAAGTGTTCGCCTCGGAGTACGTCCTCCCGGCGATCAAGGCGAACGCGCGCTACGGTGGCGGCTATCCGCTCTTTACGGCGCTCGCCCGGCCCCTGATCGCAAAGCTCGCAGTCGAACACGCGCGCGCGACGGGTTGCGACACGATCGCCCACGGCTGTACGGGCAAGGGAAACGATCAGGTGCGAATCGATGGCACGATCGCCGCCCTCGCGCCGGAGATCAAAGTACTGGCGCCCGTGCGTGAATGGGCGATGGGGCGCGAAGAGGAGATCGCGTACGCGAACGAGCACCGCATTCCGATCAAGGGCTCGAACGAGGGCCCGCCGTACTCGATCGACGACAATCTGTGGGGGCGCTCCTCGGAGGGGCGTGAGATAGAGACGCTTGACACGGCGCCTTCCGACGAGGTGTTCCAGCTCGTGACCCACCCACGCCATGCGCCCGACGAACCGCAGCAACTCAGGGTGGGCTTTGAGGCCGGCGCGCCCGTTTCCCTGGACGGCGAGACGCTCGCGCCCGTTGAGTTGATCGAGCAGGCGGCGAAGATCGGTTGCCGCCACGGGGTCGGGATCGTCGACCACATCGAGGACCGCATCGTCGGCCTCAAGGTCCGCGACCTCTACGAGGTGCCGGCCGCCGTGATCCTTCTCACCGCCCACTCAGACCTCGAAAAGCTCGTCTCGACCATTCATCAAAACGAGCACAAGCACGTCCTCGATCGCAAGTGGGCCTACATGGTGTACGCGGGGCTTTGGCTCGATCCCCTTCGCCACGACCTCGACGCCTACATGACCTCGGCCAACGAGCGGGTAACGGGTGAGATCACGCTCGAGCTCTACAAGGGCTCGGTGCGAGTGGTTGCCCGCCAAAGCCCCTACGCGCTCTATGACGAGTCGCTCGCCAGCTTCGGCGAGTCGGGCGGACGCTTCTCGCAAGCCGCGAGCCCCGGGTTCATCGAGCTCTTCACCTTGCAAACACGCATGGCGCATCGGATTGGCGAGCGCCGCGACAGGGAAGGAAGCTAGGACATGTCAGCCATTTACGAGTACATCGGCCGCACCGTCGTACGGGTTGTCTGGTGGCGGTTCGGGCGCCAGATTCAGGTCGTCGGTGCCGTCGCGCTTTTCGCCGCAGGCACCGCGGGCTATCTCCTCAGCCGCAGGGATCCGCCGGAAGGGTAGGCGGACCGAGGACCACGCCGCACCGGGCGTACGGGCTGCAAGTTCCCGCCCAGGTTATGTAGCCACCTGAGCAATTGCTTAAGAAGCGCTAACAAATCGCTAGCATCGCCCGCTTCATGCAGGGCGAAAGATCAACTCATTTCGAGGCGCGGGGCGCGGTACGTTCCGAGCGGCGACCCGGCCTTGCGGCGCGAGCCATATTTGTCCTGGCCTGCGGCATTGCGCTGGCTGTGCCGATCGCA
>JALZIJ010000105.1 GCA_030860375.1 Actinomycetota bacterium
CTTCTGCCCACTGCGACTGCGCCCCGCGACGGTTACGTCAACACGAGACCGCTCGCTATAGCGAAGATCCAGAAGCGCCGCGCCCTCGCGATGGCTGAGTACCGCCTCGTCCCCGCACGCAAGGACCGCGGCGAGCCAACGGCCACGCGCGACGAGTCGGCTATGGCCGACGGCATACACGCCGCGATGCAGGCGGATGAGCCGACCCGACCCAACCATTCGGGAAATCGCCGACGATGAAAAGCCCAGGTTCACTAGCTGCGCTGACGTGACGATCCCAAACTGATCCTCGGCGAGCTTCGCAAGCAAGACATCCCGAGGGCGTGGACGATCGAGTTCCCGGATACCGGGAAGAAAGTCGACCACGTCCCGCATCGGCCCACCTTTATCGCGCCGGAAGCGCGTGTGGCACGCGGAACGCACCGAAAGCTCGCCGGAAGCGTCACAAGTTACGCGCGTCCGGGTACACCCGGCGCGTAGTAATCAGCGACAGTGGCGCTGCTAGGCCAGGTTCGACTTGCGCGGGTAGACGACCTCGGGGTCGGTGAGGACGTTCACCAGCGCCGGCTTGCCGGACTCGAACGCACGCTCAAGGGCCGGCTTCAGCTCGTCGGGCTCACGGACAAGCTCCGAGTGGCAGCCAAGCGCCTCTGCGACCTGGTCGTAACGCGTCTCTGGCCTGAGCTTGGCCGCGACCGAGTAGCCGTAGAGGAACATCATTGGATGGTGCTCGAGCGCCCAGATCCCGTTGTTGCCGATCACGCCGACGACGGGGATGCCGTGGCGGGCCATCGTGTCGAACTCCATCCCGGAGAAGCCGAAGGCGCCGTCGCCGAGGAGAAGGCACACCTGGCGGTCGGGGTGGGCAATCTTGGCGCCGATTGCCTGACCGGG
Organism: Actinomycetota bacterium; assembly: GCA_030860375.1. Lineage (GTDB taxonomy): Bacteria > Actinomycetota > Thermoleophilia > Solirubrobacterales > 70-9 > JALZKA01. Next base: position 895 of record JALZIJ010000105.1, read on the forward strand.
TCCCGCGCCGAGGCAACCGAAGGGCCCGGGGTCCATCCACGTCCCCGGCTCATAGGTCGAGACGACCTTGCCCGCATACGAGACGAAATCACCGCCGTCGCCGATCACGATCGCGTCACGGTCGAGTACTTCGGCGAGGCCCTTGTAAACGCGCATCGGGTGAAGAGGAGCGCGGTCGTCGTCGAGCTCTGACTGCTCGGCCGCGCGCTTCTCGTCCTCGGTCGTGCGCACCGCGTCGACCCACGAAGCAGTGCGGGAGGGGTCAGCGCCGGACGCGCTCTCGCGGATCGCCGCGAGCGTTGGGGCGATGCCGCCCACCAGCTCGACGTCCGGCGTCCGGTTGCGATGAAGCTCGTTCGGCGTAACGTCGAGCCAGACGAGCTTCGTCTCCTCTCCGAACGACCCGCCGAAGCCGAGTCGGAAGTCGAGCGGCAGGCCGATCGCGAGGGCCACGTCCGCCTCCTTGAGGCCGTGGCCGCGAGCGCGCGAGAACGAAAGCTCGTGGTCGGCCGGAAGGCAGCCGCGCCCCATGCCGTTCAGGAACACGGGCGCTCCGAGCGCCTCGGCAAGCGCGCGCAGCTCGTCCTCGCCGCGCGCCCAATAAAGACCGGTACCGGCCATGATCGCCGGTCGCTCGGCCCCGGCAAGGAGCTTGGCCGCCTCCTCGATGCTCTCGAGTGCTGAGGGGTCAGACCCCCGCTGGGGGTCAGACCCCGCCTCCGGGTCAAAGGGCAGCGCCTCGGCGGTGTTGAAGACCGTGTCGAGCGGAAAGTCGAGAAACACCGGGCCCGACGGATGCGACATCGACAGGTCGATCGCCTCGGCCGTGCGCTGGGCAATCTCGGCTGTGTCCTTCACCGTCGCCGCGGACTTGACCAGAGGCTCGACGAAGGGGACATGGTCGATCTCTTGGAGCGAGCCGGAGCCCCAGCGCATCTCGGGTGCGCGCCCGCCGAGGATCGTGATCGGCGAGCGGTTGTAGTAGGCACCCGCGATCGCGCTCATCCCGTTCGTCACGCCGGGACCTGCAGTCAAAGCCGCGACCGCAGGCTTCCGGGTCGCCTTCGCGTAACCCTCCGCTGCCCAGACCGCGGCCTGCTCGTGGCGCACGTCGACGATCTCGATGCCCTCTTCGCGGCAGCCGTCGTAGATCGAGAAGAGGTGGCCGCCCGAGAGCGTGAAGAGGTGCTCGACGCCCCGCGAGCGGAGCGCCTTGGCAACGAGCCGCCCGCCGTGCTGGGACGAGGTCGCGGTTTCCTCCGTGGCGGCCATCGTGCTCGATCCTAAAGCGTTGACGGTGATCGACTAGCGCGCACGTCAGCCCCGTGGGCGCCTGAAGATGCCACGGCGCATCCGACCCGCCGCGGCGAAGATCGGCTCCGGGTCGAGAAGCGAGCCGTCGCCGTCCTCGGCTCCGTCGCCGTCCGCACCGGCCTCGGCGACCGAGAAGAGGTCGACCGGCTCGGCGACGCCTTTCAGCGAATGGGAACCCGCCTCGCTCACTACGAGCCCGGGCCCGAGTGAGTCGGCCGTCGGGCGAGTGATCAGAAGGTCGCGGTCGAGCTGTCGCGTCGCAGCCTCGACGCGCGCCGCGACGTTGACCGAGTCGCCGATCACGCTGAAGTTGAGTCGCCCGCCGCCACCAACCGCGCCGGCGACGACGCGTCCCGTGTTGACCCCGACGCCGACGCGTAGGTCGCCTGCCTGCTCTTCTGAGTTCACGCGGCGGCAGATCTCAAGCGCCGCGCGTGTAGCCCGCTCCGCGTGGTCGCGAAACGGTCGTGGCGCACCGAAGACTGCGAGGAGCCCGTCGCCCTCGAACTTGTCCACATGGCCGCCGTGGCGCCCGATAATCGGCACGACCACCTCGAACAGCTCGTTCAGCGCCGCCACAACCTCCTTTGCCCCGGCGTCCGCGGCAAAGCCTGTGAAGTCGCGGATGTCGGTGAACAGCACGGACACCTCGAGCTCGATCCCTTCTTCGGTGAACGAGTCGGACAGGATGTACTCGGCCACCTCGTTGTCGAGATAGGTGCCGAACGCTTCGCGAATGCGCTCGCGCTCGGCGAGCCCTTGAACCATCGCGTTGAACGACGCGGCCAGCTCGCCGGTCTCGTCACCGGTCGTGACCGGCACCGAGACCGCGAAGTCGCCGTCAAGTACACGCTCGGTCGCTTTCTGAAGGTCGGCAAGGGGCCTCAACACCGAGCGGGTGACCAGGAGGGTCAACTCGAGCGCGATGGTCGTCGCGACACCAACCGCGATTCCCACATCGAGCCCGAGCTGCGCGCCGCCGCCGCCGTCGGCCGTGAGCGCGGCAACGGTCATGCCGGTGATCGCGTTGATCATCGGAAGGGTCAGGAGTAGGCGCCACCGAAGCGAGAGCGTGGTCACGTTCGCGTCGGTACGCGGCGAGACCTGCTGGTTGATGTCGACGAGGAGCGGTCTCAGGCCGATCTCGAGCGCGAAGTAATGAAGCATCGACGCGTAGGCGAGGGCGACCGTCGACCCGGCGATGAACGGGAATACGGCGGGCCAGCTCAGCCCGAGGACGCTCACCGACAGGATCGCCGAAGGAATGACGACGAGAACCGCCGGCAAGACCGCGTTCGTGCGGATCATGCGCCACGGAAAGCTGATCGCGGCGGCCCACGCCTCGGCTGTCGCACGCTCGTCGCGCTCGCCCTCGATCCAGCGCTCGAGCGGCCGGAGCATCGGAAAGGTTCTAAAGCAGGCGAGGAGGATCGCTAATGCCGCGAACCCGCAGGTGATGCCGAAGAGCGTGAAGAACTCGCCCGTCTCGCCGTCGTAATAGAAAGAGAAGAGCCCATAGGTGCCGAGGATCACCGGATAAACCGTCTGAAGCTCGAGCACCAAGAAAATGCGCGGGTAGAACCGCCCGAGGCGGCGATATGCCCAGCGGAGCGCTGTTACGGCCATGGCCTCATTCTCCCAGGGTTGGTGCGTATGTGCGGGTGCATCTGTGCGGCTCAAGCTCGAGCGCCCTCCGCCCGATGAGAAATACGTGAATCAGGCGATGCGAAACGGGGGATTTCCCCTGCCTGCTCCTGGCGGTTCCGAGCGACTCGTCGAGTCGGGACACGACGGCTGCTCCGGCCGCACTCGCGTGAGGCTTCCCACGGCACTTCCGACGCGCGCCGTCCGCCGCGTGGTCTGCGAGCACTGTGCCGAGACGTTCGACGCGGCTGAGGTAGTCGAGATCCAGCCCGGCCGAAAGCGGCTGTCCTTTCCGGCGCTTCCCGCCATATCGCTGCCGGCACGCTTGCCTTCCCGCCCCAACGTCTCCATGCCGGCTGGACTTGACGCACGCTGGCTCACGCTCCCGGTAGCCGCGCTCGCCGTGTTCGTCGTCCTCAGCCTGATGCGCGAGGACAACCCGACGACCCAGAGCATTCCGGCAGCCGCCGAAGCTCCGGACGAGCAGGCCGCGAAGGCGGGCGGGCCGGACAAAAGCAAGGCCGCAGGTCGGGCACAGACGCCGGTTGTGCCAACCGACGCCCAGCTGGTCGCTGAGTCCACTTTCTCGCTCGCCTTGCCGCCCGGCTGGGATCGCGTGACCCCCGCCGCAGGGGCGACCTTCGCCGCGGTCTCCCCCGACTCGAGCGCTGACGCCACGCTCTGGATCCAAAGCGACCCGAAGCTCGACATGGCGGCCTTCGAGGCAAACTCGCTCGAGCAGCTCGAGGTCCTCGCGGGCAGCGCCCGAGTTGTCGACCGTCAGCTGGGCCCGACTGTCGAGTCGAGCTCCATCACGCTCGCCCCCAAGGGCGCCCCCGACGGGATTCCCGCCGTCAAGGTAACCCTGCGGGGCTCGGGCGACAACTGGTTCTACCTCGCAACCACGATCCAGCCCGGCGCCAGCGCCGGCGCGGTCGCTGGGGTCGAGCTGATCCAGGGCTCGTTCGTGGCGCAGGGAAGCGCGCGATGAAGGGCCGCCGTCGCATCTGCGGCTTGGCGCTCGTCGCGCTGGCGGTCCCGTTCCCCGCCCTCGCGCTCGACGGCGGCGGCACTCCGAGCTCCGAGGACGCTCGGGCCAGCCTGACCGTCTCTGCCTCGCTCGACGGCTGCGGCCTCGCAGGCACTCAGATCCTCTGCAAGATCAACACAGGGTGGAACGCGCTCGACGGCGCTGACAACTACACAATGAGCGTCACCGGCGCCGACGGTTCGGTCGTCGACTACGGCGAAACCTCCGGCCAAGGCAGCTCGGTCTGGGTTCCCTACGTGGGCCCGGGCATGTACTCGGTCACCGTCACAGCCTGGGGCACGCCGCCTGACGAAGAGGAGGAAGGCTCACCCGAAGTCATCGCCCGCTCGTCTTCAGAGTCAAGTGGCATCTCGGCTGAGGTCGCCAAGGAGCAGCCGGCGCCCGCGGTGCCGGGCGAGACCCGGGAGCTCACCGATGAGGTCGAGGTCGCCGAAGAGCCCGCCGCTATCGAGGGAGAGAGCGTCGTCTCCGACACGCGCGACGTGACACCCACCTGCGAAAAGCCTCCCGTCGAGGAGACGCCGCCGCCGCTTCCGCCTGAAGAGATCGCCGCGCCCGGAGCTGAGGACGACGAAGAGCCGCCCGCTCAGGAGGTCGTGGATACGATCCCGGGCGATGACGACTGCGCCGACTGAGCTTCCCGAGTCCCTGTCCAAGACGACCCGCGAGTTCCTGGAGAGGGTCCCGGGAAAGCTCCTGATCGCAGACGAATGGGCCGAGGCTGCCGACAGCCGGACGTTCGCGACGATCGACCCCGCGACCGGCGACGAGGTCTGCCAGGTGGCCCAGGGTGGCGCCGAGGATGTGCGCCGCGCCGCCGAGGCTGCACAGGCTGCGCTCGACGGACCGCTTCGAAAGGTCAACGCCGCCAAGCGCTCCACGCTCATCTGGTCCCTATCCGACCTCGTCAAGGCGAACGGTGACGAGCTTGCCGAGCTGGAGTCGCTCGACAACGGCAAGCCGCTGGCAATGGCCAAAGGCGATGTTGCCGCCACCGTCGCTCACCTCCGCTACTTCGCCGGCTGGCCGACCAAGATCGAAGGCGAGACGATCCCGGTCTCGGCGCGCGACGTCCTTTGCTACACGCTTCGCGAGCCGGTCGGCGTGTGCGGCCAGATCATCCCCTGGAACTTTCCCCTCCTCATGGCCGCTTGGAAGATCGCCCCAGCGCTCGCGGCGGGCTGTTCGATCGTCTTGAAGCCTGCCGAGCAGACCCCGCTGACTGCGCTCCGCCTCGGGGAGCTCGCGCTGGAGGCCGGTCTTCCGCCGGGGACGCTCAACGTGGTCACCGGCGATGGCGAGACGGGTGCAGCGCTCGTCGACGATCCGGGCGTGGCGAAGATCGCGTTCACAGGATCGACGTCGGTCGGCCGCGAGATTGCAGCGAAGTGCGGCAAGGCACTGAAGCGGGTCACGCTCGAGCTGGGCGGCAAGAGCCCGAACATCATCCTCGAAGACGCAGATCTCAGCCGCGCAATCAAGGGGTCCTTTCAGGGCATCTACTTCAACTCGGGACAAGCCTGCAACGCCGGCTCGCGCCTCTACGTCGCGCGGGAGCTCTACGACGAGGTTGTCGAGGGACTGTCGTCCTTCGCCGCCGACGCCACGGTCGGGCCCGGCCTCGACCCCTCCTCCGACTTTGGACCGCTCGTCTCCTCGGAGCAGTTCGAGCGCGTCAAGGGTTACATCGACTCCGGTCTCGAGGCTGGCGCGACGGCCGCGGCGGGCGGTTCACCGGAGAACGGCGAGAGCGGTTACTTCGTCTCCCCCACGCTCTTCACGGACGTCTCCGACGAGATGGAGATTGCCCGCGAAGAGATCTTCGGCCCCGTCCTCGTGGCGATGCCCTTCGACGAGCTCGAAGAGGTCGCCGCGCGTGCGAACGACACGGAGTACGGGCTCGCCGCCGGCCTTTGGACGCGCGACATCTCAAACGCCCACAAGCTCGCTGGGATGCTGAAGGCCGGAAACGTCTACATCAACTCCTGGGGCGGCGGCGACCCAGCGGCTCCGTTCGGCGGCTACAAGGCGTCTGGCATCGGCCGCGAGAAGGGGCACGCGAACCTCGATGCCTATCTCGAGACCAAGACCGTCTGGACTCAATTGTGAAACGGGTGTAGGTTCCGCCCCAATGGGAAAGATCGCCGCCAGCCACACGGTCGAGATCGACGCCCCCCTTGCCGAGGTCTATGCGGTCGCCGCCGACGTCCCCGGCGCGGTCGAGTGGAACCCCGCGATGGAGAAGATCGATGTCATCGAAAAGGACGCCGACGGCCGCGCGACCCTCGTCGAAGCCGAAGCCGACGTGAAGGTCAAGAAGTCGAAGTCGATCCTCCGCTTCACCTACGACGAGCCGAACGGCCTCACCTGGGTCCAGGAAAAGGGCGACGTCAAGTCGGTTGACGGGCGCTGGGAGCTGAGCGAGCTCGATCCTGATCGCACCCAGGCCACTTACGCCCTCGACATAGATCCAGGGCGCATGCTCGGCATGCTGCTTCGAGGCCCCGTCGAGGGACAGGTCAAGGAGTACCTGACGAAGGGCGCCGCCGAAGGCCTCAAGCGCCACGTCGAGGCCTCTTAGCGCCCTCGTACTCGCGAGAGTTGGGTTAGTCGCATAGGACCGGCACAACCCATCTTTCGCACGGATTTACTGGGGGCTCCACGCGGGTTGTCGGGGACTAAGCTCATCCAGCCCGGGTAAGCAAACTGGTAAAGCTGGCGGACTTAAAATCCGCTGCCCGAAAGGGCGGTGCGGGTTCGAGCCCCGCCCCGGGTACTGCGAGCGTTCACGTTAAGGCTCCGCGAAGTCGCTGTTAACGCAAGTCGACCGCTGTTACGGTGCTTCCGAGGAGTTGAGAGTGGAGGCTTCTGCGCTCACACATTCGAGTCGGCTTGGGCTGCTTGGCAGGCGGTCCCCCCTGCTTCGGCTGCAGGGTGACGAGCGGCTGATCGCACTTATCCGCGACGGACAGGAGCGGGCTTTCGAGGCGCTCGTCGATCGCTATCAGGTCCGCCTCCAGGCGTTTTGCCGTGGAATGCTTGCCTCGCCTGAAGACGCGGAGGACATCCTCCAGGAGGTCTTCGTTGCAGCGCACAAGGCGATCCTTGCCGACAACCGTGCGATCAACGCTCGCCCGTGGCTCTACCGGATCGCACGGAACCGCTGTCTCAACCATCTTCGAAAGCCCGTCCCCGAGGGCCAGGACTCCATGGACCTCCACCCTCACGAGAACGGCGTCTCGGTTGCCGACCGCGTCCAGAAGCGAGCCGAGTTCCGGGCGCTGATCCACGACGTCCAGGGACTACCCGAGACGCAGCGAAGCGCGCTACTGCTCCGAGAGCTCGACGCGCTTGCCTACGAGGAGATCGCGGTTGCGATGGAAACAACCGTCCCGGCCGTCAAGTCGCTCCTCGTCAGGGCGCGGATCTCCTTGGCGGACGCCAGCCAGGGGCGCCACCTGACCTGCGACGAGGTCCACCTCGAACTGGCCGAAGCAACCGAAGGATTACGCAAAGTCTCCGGGCCCGCAAGAGCCCACATGAAGGGGTGCGAGCGGTGTCGCGAGTACCGCGCGGAGCTTCGTCGAAACGAGAAGGCGCTCGCGGCCCTGGTCCCGATCGGGCCGCTCGCCGCGCTGGCCCACACGCTGTCGTCAAAGCTCGGCCTCGGCGGCGCCAAGGCGGGCGCCGCCAGCGGTTCCGCTGGAGCCGGTGCGGGTGCTGGCGGCACAGCCGGTGCGGGCGCTGGCGGCAGCGCCTTTGGC
>JALZIJ010000128.1 GCA_030860375.1 Actinomycetota bacterium
CGGCGACGACGAGCACGCGCAGGTCGGGCAGCAGGCGCACGAGCCGCACGATCCGTCCGAGGCGCAGCAGCCGCAGCAGCGTCGCGTTCTCGCGCAGGCCGGGGACGAAGGCGCCGCCGATGACGACGAAGTCGAACACGTTCCAACCGCTGCGGAAGAACTCCTGCGGGCGTGAGCCGTAGCTCGTGAACCTGATCGCGAGCTCGACGACGAAGATCCCGAGGAAGACGTCGTTGAGCGTGTTGAGCAGGCCGCCGTGGTCCCGGGTGACGTCGTCGTAGGTCTCGAGCCCGAGGACGATCGCGTTCGCGATGATGATCGCGAAGATCGCGAAGTTGAACAGCTTCGAGTCCGCGTTCTCGCTGCAGACGGGGGGGATCGCGGCGCGCTCGGGCCGCTGGCGCGGATCCGTCGGGGTGGACGCCTCCATCCCGGCGGATGCTTCCAGAGCGAGCCGACGCTCGCCGCGCGGCCTAGACTGGGAAGCGCCTTCCGGGCGCGTAGCTCAGTGGGAGAGCGCTCGCTTCACACGCGAGAGGTCGCTGGTTCGAAACCAGCCGCGCCCATGCTCGGTCGCCGGGACAGGGTCGAGAACAAGCCGCCTACTCCCGCAGCCCCACGGCTTCGAGGGCCTCGGCCTTGCTCATGTACCCCAGCGCGTGGACGACCTTGCCGTCGCGGAAGGTCGTGACGCTCGCCCACTGAGTCTCCACCGGGAGTTGGGTGTGCCTCCAAACTCCTGTCAGCCGGAGGACGGCGACGACCGACTCGCCGTCGCCGACCTCGATGACCTCCTCAGGTTCAGAACGCGCGTCTTCGAGGACTTCCCAGGTGTCGAAGGCCCACTGACGAATGCCCTCGTGCCCGTGGTAGGGGCCTGTGACCGGGAACCCGTCAGGGTTTCTCATCTCAATCTGCTCGTCGCAAAGGTCGAGCGGCGGTTGCCCATCCTCGTTGAGGCGAGCGAACCAAGTCCGCAAAAGCTCGGTGTTCTCCTGCGACATCGCCTACTCCCGCAGCCCCACGGCTTCGAGGGCTTCGGCGCGGCTCGGATAGACCCGCACATGTACGACTCGTCCATTTCTGACGGTCAAGACCTGGACGAGGTCTCTCTCGAGATCGTTGTCGCTCGTCGGTACGCGAATCGTCTCGTGGATCACGGCGACAACATGCTCATCGGCATCCAGAAGCTCTCGCAGTTCGGATCGGTAGTCGGTCCAAGACGAGAGATAGGCAGCGAGGTGGCTGAGGTACTCGTCTCGCCCGCTTCCCGTCAGGGGCCAGTCAGGCAGGGGATGGTTCGAGATGTCCCAGGTGATGTCCTCGCTGAACGCGTCAATCCAGGTCTCGTCGCCTTGCTGGAAACGGTCGAACGCGACCCTCATGGCCTCGACGTTCTCTTGCGACATCGCCCGCGCAGTATCGCGGCTGGGCTGCGCCCACTCCCGCAGCCCCACGGCTTCGAGGGCTTCGGCCCTATCGCTGAACCCCCAAGCCGCGATCACCTTGCCCTCGCGGACCTCCCAGACGTGGTAGACCGCACTCTCCACGCGCGTCTCGCTCCCGCGCAGGCGGGCGCTCTGGGCAAGGCTCACGAGTACATAGTCGCCGTGGTCCACGAACTCCTCTGCCTTGAGGCTGTACTCAGAGTACGTCTCATCCATGTCCGACCACAGCTTGGTCATCTCGTCGATGCCATAGCTGGTTTGGCCCGGAAAGTCGGCACGAGCGTGGAAGCGGAAGTCGTCAGAGGCGAATTCCCTCGTCGGCTCGACGCTTCGCTGCGCGTAGGACTCCTCATAGGCCCGGCGCACGATCTCAACGTTCTCCTGCGACATCGCCCGCGCAGTATCGCGCGGCAGGCTGCTGACGGGATGACAGCGTCGCGGACAGGGCCGATCAGTAGCAACGCGGTAGCAACAGGGGCGAGGAGACAGTCCAGGAGCGCGCTTCGCGGCAACTTGCACCAGCCGCGCCCATGCTCGGTCGCCGGGACAGAGCCGAGAACAAGCCGCCTACTCCCGCAGCCCCACGGCTTCGAGGGCTTCGGGTTTCGAGCGGCAGAACTTCCACCAGACGACCTGGCCACGCCTTACTTCACTCGCCTGCCAGAACGCTTGCTCCACGGGGACCCCCCCGGCGTCGCCGGTTGCGACTGCGCGAGATTCAATGATGAGGAAAGCGGTGCCGATCTCCTCGACGCCGGTGATCTCGGACCGCCAGCTCTGGCCGAAGACCTCGCTGAGCTTGCCGAAGAAATCGCGCACGCCTTCGTGTCCACGAAAGACCCCGCCCTCGGCTTCGAAGATCAAGGACTCGAATACGACATCGGGGTCCAACAACTCGGTGAACGCGTCGAGATCGTGTCGGGAGAACGCGTCGTACGCCCGCCGCGCAATCTCAACGTTCTCCTGCGACATCGCCTACTCCGACAGCCCCACGGCTTCGAGGGCTTCGGCCTCCGTTCGGAACACGTCCCAACCCGCGATGAGGCCTGCCCGGACTCGGACCGCCTGCCACATCGTTTGCTTGATTCGAACACCTCCAAGCGTGCCCTCCATCCGAAGCCTGACGATGAGCGGCCCACCGATCTCGCGGATCTCTTCCGGGTGGGATTCGAACTCCTCGAACGTTGTCCTGACCGTGCTGAACCAGTCCCTGACGCCCTCGTGCCCGGAGTAGCTGCGGCGGTCGGCTTCGGTGATCAACGACGTGAACTGGACATCTGGATCGATCAGCGCCAAGAAGCCGTCGAGATCGCCGCGCCGGACCGCGTCGAATGCTCGCTCTGCAAGCTCCACGTTGTCCTGCGACATCGCCTACTCCCGCAGCCCCACGGCTTCGAAGGCCTGCGGGAAGTCATCAACTGGGATGACCTCCTGACGGACCACGCGGCCACCCCGGTACGTCACCCGCATCCCGGTTCGAGCCTCGACTCGCGCTTCGCCTCCGCCGAAGGTGCGCGACATCTCCAGCATGACGAAGACATCGTCGCCGCTGTCGCGCATCGACTCGATGATGAGCTGGGCGTCACCGACGACCTCCCACTGGGCGCGCATGACGGCCGCGTACCCGTCCAAGCCGCGTCGCGTACCGGGCTCGACCGCCCAGGGCGAATTGACATATTCGATGTCGGGATCGGCACGCTCCAGGAGGGCGTCCAGATCGCGGCGATTCCAGGCGTCGATTCCACGCCGAGTGCTCTCCACGTTCTCCTCCGACATCGCCCGCGTAGTATCGCGCGGCTGGCTGCTGACGGGATGACAGCGTCGCGGACAGGGCCGATCAGTAGCAACGCGGTAGCAACAGGGGCGAGGAGCCAGTCCAGGAACGCGCTTCGCGGCAACTTGCACCAACCGCGCCCATCGCCGAATAGCGCCTGCCGACCGCGATCCTGCGACATCGGCTACTCCCGCAGCCCCACGGCTTCGAGGGCTTCGGCTCGGTCCAGGTACTCCTCCCAGCGCGCAGCCCTGACATCAGAGAAGCGCCAGACCTGCCAGTACTCCATGGTCGTTTCGACTCCGCTGCCCCGGCCCCGGCCCTTCATGTCAACGCCGTTGAAGACGGAGTCACCGCAGGACCGGAGATCCGTGGGGGCGACCTGGAACTGCTCCCACGGCTCCATCCATCGCTCGAAGTAGCGCCGCAGCGCATCGTGCCCGTGGACCGCGCCGCCCTCCTCCATCGGTCGGTACTCGATGTCCTCGTGGAAGAAAGGCAGCATCCCTTCCACCCCCGACTCATCCCAGCCCCGAAAGATCCTCTTGACGACTTCGACGTTCTCCTGCGACATCGCCCGCGCAGTATCGCGACTGGGCATACAGCGAGCCCTACTCCCCGCGCTCCACCGCGACGAGCACGGCGATGTCCTCGAGATCCTCCGGCCGGCCGCTCGCGCGCTTCATCCGGATCAGGTCGTCGAGGCCGACGACCGCGACCTCGAGCCCGTCGAGGTCGAGGACGAGCGCCCGGGTTCGCAGATCGTCGTAAGGGGCGGCGCCCTTCGGCTCGTTGAGGATGTGAACCTCGCCGTGATGCGTCGTCAACGGCGGGACGACCGGCGCGATTCGCAGCTGTTCGGCGTCGGTCGCCATACCCCGGCCCCCACGGCCCGAAGAAAGGGCCTGCGCGTCGAGCTCGTCGAGCGCGCCCGCGAGACGTTCGTGATTTCCGGCCACGGGCGAGGGAATGAGATCGAGATCTTTCGTCGTGCGCCGGTGGCCGTGGACCTGGACGGCGATCCCGCCGACGACGACGTGCTCGACTCCGTGGCGGGCGAGTGTCTCGAGCAGCTTCATCAGGTCGAGCGGCCTCGCGGGCGGGCCGGGGTGCTCGGTCATGGCGGAGCCCGCCGGGTGGCGCGATGGTCGGCCCGGCGAGCCGAAGCCCCGGCTACCTCGAGCCGGGTGGCGACGAGGTTCCACGATGCAGACTCCCGCAGGCGCTCTTCGGGGGTGAGCGCTCGCGAGGCCGGGATGCCGTCGCGAGCGAAGGCTCCCCCGAGAGGCTCCGAGCCGAGCGCCGGGCGCTCCCCCATGACGAGCAGCAACTCGCCGAGCCGCCTCAGTGTCGGCGACTCGACGCCGCGCTCGATTCGACTGATGGCGTCCTGGCTCGTCCCGGCGCGCAGCGCCAGCCGGCGCTGGCTGAGGCCGTTGC
>JALZIJ010000011.1 GCA_030860375.1 Actinomycetota bacterium
GTACGTGGGCTGGGAATGGGTGCTGTGGGTGAACGTCCCGATCGGGATCATTGCGGCGCTCCTCGCCCCGCGCCTTATCCTCGAAAGTCGCTCGGACGACGCAAACCGGACCTTCGATGTGCCAGGCGCCGTGACCGTCACGGGCGGGCTCGCACTCTTCGTGTATGCGCTGGTCGAAGCACCCGACGCAGGGTGGGGCTCCACGCAGACGCTCGGCCTTCTGGGCCTTGCGATCGTCATCCTCGCTGCCTTCGTCGCGATCGAGTTGCGATCCCAGGCGCCCCTCGTCCCGTTTCGGATCTTTCGCTTGAGGACCCTGACGGGCGCGAACGTCGTCGGCCTGCTGACGGGTGCGTCGCTGTTCAGCATGTTCTTCTTTATCTCGCTCTACATGCAGAACGTCTTGGGCTACTCCGCGATCAGGGCGGGCCTTTCGTACCTGCCGCTTGCGGTGGCGATCATCCTCGCGGCCGGGATCGCGTCACAGCTCGTGACGAAGATCGGCTTCAAGCCGGTTATGGCAATTGGGATGGGCTTCGTCGCCGCGGGGCTTGCCTGGTTCAGCCAGATCTCCGTCGCCGGCAGCTATCTCGGAGACGTCCTCTTTCCGTCGGTCCTGGCGGCTATCGGACTCGGCTTCTCGTTCGTGCCGACCACGATCGCGGCCATGAGCGGCGTCGAGGACCGCGAGGCGGGCCTGGCCAGCGGCCTCATCAACACCTCGCAACAGATCGGCGGCGCCCTCGGGCTCGCGGTCCTCTCCTCGATCGCGTTCTCGCGAATCGGGGACCTGGCCGCGCAGGGGGAGACGGGCCCCGCAGCTCTAACCGAGGGCTACGGCGATGCGTTCATGGTCGGCTCGGGCATTGCGCTGCTCGGGATCGCGGCGTCGCTCATCCTCATCCGCAACCGCGACTCGAAGGAGCACACCGAGATCGGGGTGAGGGAAAGCGCGCCGGGCGCCGCGCCCGTCGGAGACCCGGCCTAGACGCCGAGGGTCGAATAACGGGACTCATTGTCCCGCGTGGCGACTCTCGGCGGAGCAGACCTGGGGTAGGCTGCCGCCTCTTGACCGAGGACGCCGCCGAAGACAGCGCACCACCGCCGCTCCCTTCCGAGGAAGCCCTCCGCGAGGTCGTCTTCACGCTCGCGGCAATGCACCGGCCTCCGTGCTCGCCGGGCGAGCGCGAGGCCGCGGAGTGGCTCGCCGAGCGCCTTCGCGCCGCGCGCGTCAATGACGTCGCGCTGGAAGACGAGCCGTCCTGGGGGCCGTTCCCGCCGCTTGTCGCATCGCTGGGGTTCGCCGCCGCCGCGGGAGGCGTGCTGGCCGCCGGAGGTAGACGCTGGGTTGGACCAACGCTGTCGATGTTCGCTGCACTAGGGCTGGCCGACGAGATCCAAAACGGCCCGAGGGTCTTCCGCCGGGCGCTGCGGCCCGAGCAACGGACCGTGAACGTCGTCGCGCGCGCGGGTGAGCCGCAGGCCGCCCGCACCCTTGTCCTTCTCGCCCATCACGACGCGGCGCAGACCGGCTTTATCTTCGACCAGACAGCAATCCGGAATTTCCACGAGCGGTTTCCAACGGTGATCCCGAAGATCAAGACGCAGCCGCCCCAGTGGTGGGGGGGTTTTTTCAGTACGGCACTCACTGTGCTCAGCGGGCTCACGGGTCGTCGGGGCCCGGCGAAGGTCGGCGCTGCCATAGGCCTCGTCGGCGCGGCGGTGATTGCCGACATTTGGCGCTCAGAGACCGTTCCGGGAGCGAACGACAACCTCACCGCATGCGCCGTGCTCGTCGCACTCGCGGAGATGCTCCGCGAGCGGCCATTGACGGGCCTGCGCGTGTGGCTCGTCTCAGCCGGCGCCGAGGAAACCTTTCAGGACGGGATCAGGGGGTTCATGGCCCGGCATTCTTCCGAGCTCGACCCGGCCTCGACATCGTTTCTCTGCCTGGACACGATTGGCTCGCCTCGGCTCATGATGCTCGAGGGTGAGGGTCCGATGTGGATGGAGGACTACGACGCGACGCTTCGCGACAAGGTCGCGCATGTGGCCGAGCGCGACGGGCTCGCACTTGAGCGCGGCTTCCGGGCGCGCGCCTCGACCGACGCGATCATTCCGACCCGCCACGGATACCCAACTGCCAACCTCTCCTCGGTCAACGAGTACCACAACCTTTCGAACTATCACCTGCCGACGGACACGGCCGAGAACGTCGACTACACCACGGTCGCCGAGGCGGCGAAGGTCGCCTACGCGCTCGCTGCGGAGCTCGCCGACGAAACGAGCCCGCGAGAGTAGGAATAAGCCGGTCCTGTGCCACTAACCCATCTCTCGCGTGGGATGGGGGCCTTAGCACCGACGCGGTCGACGAAAACCGCATGCTGGGAGGACATCGTCGACCAGTTGGGGCGAAGAAGCGGCCTTACCTGATGTGGTGGCCCGAGATCGCCCTGGAGATGACAAGACGCTGGATTTCAGCCGTGCCTTCGAAGATGTCGTAGATCTTCGCGTCGCGGTGCATCCGCTCGACCGGGAACTCGCGCGTGTAACCGTTTCCACCGAGGATTTGCATCGCGCGCTCGGTCGCCCAAACGGCCGTCTCGCCAGACTTGAGCTTCGACATCGAACCCTCGGCATTTAAGAATATCTGCCCTGTCTTGCCCATCCATGAGGCGCGCCAGACCAGGAGCCGGCAGGCGTCGATCTCCATCTTCATGTTCGCGAGGGTGAAGGCGATCGCCTGGTTTTCGACGATCGGCTTGCCGAACTGGACGCGCTCCTTTGAGTAGTCGAGGGCGAACTCATAGGCGGCGCGGGCGATTCCGACCGCCTGGGATCCGACGACCGGCCGCGATGCCTCGAACGTCTGCATCGCCGCCTGCGACTTGCCCTTCTTACCCTCGCGCACGCGGGCTAGTCGCTCGTCGAGCTTCTCCTTGCCGCCGAGGAGGCAGGAGCCAGGGACGCGGCAGTCGTCGAGGTGGACGTCGGCGGTGTGCGATGCGCGCAGGCCGTGCTTTTTAACCTTGGCGCCCTGCTCGCACCCGGGGGTGTCGGGAGGGATCACGAACGCGGCGTGCCCGCGGGAGCCGAGCTCGCGGTCAACCGAGGCGATGACGACGTGGACTTTGGCGATGCCGCCGTTCGTTGCCCACGCCTTCTGGCCGTTCAGGACCCATTCGTCCTTCGCCTCGTCGTACTTGGCGCTGGTGCGCACGGCCGAGACGTCAGAGCCGGCGTCGGGCTCGGAGGCGCAGAACGCTGCCACCTGCGGCTCAGACTCCGTGCCGAAGCACTGCGGTATCCACTCGCCCATCTGCTGAGGCGTGCCCTGGCCGAAGAGCGCTGCGACGGCCAGCGACGTGCCCATAATCGACATGCCGATCCCGGCATCGCCCCAAAAGAGCTCTTCGTTGACGATCGGCATCTGAAGGCCGGACGGGTCGGCGAAGAACTGGGCGATCCCTTCGAACCCGTAAAGGCCGATCTTGGCTGCCTCCTGGATGACGGGCCATGGAGTCTCTTCGCGCTCGTCCCACTCATGCGCGGCGGGGCGGACAACGTCCTTGGCAAAGCCGTGGACCCAGTCGCGGATGTCCTTCTGGTCCTGGGATAGCTCCAGTGAGAAGGGGGGAGTGTCCGTCGAGTCGTCAACGATGGCGTCGATCTGTGAGGCCGAAGTGGCTTGATCGGTAGCGGTTGCAGCGTTCATGAGAGTCTTGATTCTCCGTTTTCAGTTTGTTCGTTCTTTACGGGCAGTAGGAAAATGCTACCATAAGTAGGAATGACTGGCCGAAGCGACCTCAAAATCACGGAGTCAAAGGCGCCTCGTCGAAAGCGCGCCGCCCACCTCGGGCCCGAGCGCCGGCGCCCCTTCGTTTTGGACGCCGCGTATGAGCTGTTTTTGGACAACGGCTTCGAGGGCACCTCGATGGACGCGGTCGCTGCCGCGGCAGGCGTGTCCAAACCCGTCGTCTACGCCTGTTTCGGCTCGAAGGACGAGCTGTTCACGGCGATGCTCGACCGCGAGGAGGAGCGGATCATGGTCGAAACGACGGAGGCGCTCGCTACCACCGGCGGCAGCGAGGATCCAGAGGGCACCCTCATTCGCGGCTTCCAGATCTTTCTCGAGGCAGCGTCGAAGTCTCCCGACATCTATCGCGTCATCTTCCTCGGTCAGGGCGGGGGCAACGCGGTCGTGGCGGACAGAATCACCAGGGGCATCGAGCTTCAGGTGAGCGTGGCTTCCGAGATCGCGAAGCGCTGGGTCGAGCGCTATTCGGATTTCGAAGGCACCGACGCGGAGGCCGCGGCTGAGCTCTTGGGCCAGACCATCGTGGGACTCGCTCAGGTGGGTGCTCGGACTCTCCTTCGTGAGGACAGCGCCTGGACGCCCGCGGCGCTAGGCGAAAAGCTTGGCCGCATGGTCTGGGCCGCACGCGCCGCGATCTGACCCTCATACTCCGCTTATGCTCGATGCCGCCGTTCAGTTCTCGGCTCTCGCTGCCGCGCTAGCGGTCATGGGCGCTGCCTGGGTCGCGAGCGTCGCGATGCGCGATGCGGGTGTCGCGGACATCGCCTGGGGCCTGTCGTTCGTCGCGGTCGCGTGGGTGACACTCGCTATCGGGAACGGTGACTTCGAGCGCTCGTTGCTGATCGCGATTCTCGTCACCGCGTGGGGTGTACGCCTCGCGACCTACATCGCGGCGCGCCGCGACGGCGAGGATCACCGCTACGCCGCGATGCGAGAGAAGCACGACAACTTTGCGGCTCGGAGCCTTTGGTCCATCTTCGGTACCCAGGCGTTGATCGCCTGGGTGATCTCACTGCCAATCCAGGTCGCCGCGACCGACCCGACTCCCGGCTCCCTAGGAGCTCTTGCTCTCGCCGGCCTCGCGATTGGTGCATTCGGCATCGTCTTCGAGGCGCTCGCCGACGCCCAGCTTCGCGCCTTTTCAAAGAACTCCGACAACAAGGGCAAGGTCATGGACCGCGGCCTGTGGCGTTACTCGCGCCACCCCAACTACTTCGGCGAGGTCTGCGTGTGGTGGGGGATCTTCCTCATCGCGCTCGAGACGGGCTCGGGCTGGTGGACCGCGATTGGGCCCCTTGTTCTCACGGTCCTCCTCCTGCGCGTCTCGGGCGTGGCGCTCACGGAAAAGACGATCTCTTCGCGGCGACCCGGCTACGAGCTTTACATCAAGCAGACGAGCGCGTTCATCCCGCTCCCACCTAAGCCTAGGCGAGCCCCCGAAGGGGATGCGAAGCAGAAGATTCAGACGTAGGGGAGAGCCGCCCCCCGTCGAAGAGGACGGCAATGGCCGTCTTTCGGGGAATCGACGTGGGCCCGCGCACCACGCTTCGCGCCGTCCTTGTGGTCGCAGCGGTGCTCGTCGCGGCCTACGTCATCTACCTCCTTCGCAAGCCGATCTCATGGATCGTCATAGCTGCCTTCATCGCGGTGGCGGTGTCCGGACCAGTGGCGGCGCTCAGCCGCAGGATGCCGCGAGGGATTGCGATCGCAACCGTATATTCGGCGCTGATCGCGATCCCGCTCATCCTGGCCGCGCTCCTCATCCCACCGCTTGTGGGCCAGGCAGAGGATCTTGTGAACAACTTGCCGGAGTACGCCGAGGACGTGACGGCCTTCGTGAACGACTCGGAGACGCTTTCGAACTTGAACGAGGACTACAACATCACCGGCAGCCTCGAGGAGGAGGCGGCAAAGCTGCCGGGCAAGATCGGGGATGCTACGCAGACTCTCTCCGACATCGGCCTCGGGCTCATCAACTCCATCTTTGCGCTCGTGACCATCCTGATCCTGTCCATCTTCATGGTCTCCGGTGGCAGAGGCTGGATCGAGCGCTTTCTCGCCTCGCAAGAGCCCAATCGCGCTGGACGCCTCAAGCGCGCGCTCGACCACATCGGCGTCGCGATCGGAAACTACGTCGGCGGCGCGCTACTCCAGGCCACGATCGCGGGCGTCCTTGCCTTCGTCGTCCTCTCGATCCTGGGTGCGCCCTTTGCCGGGGCCTTGGCGCTCATCTTCTTCTTCGGCGACCTGGTCCCCGTGGTGGGCGCCACGATCGCTGCGGCTCTCATCGGCGTTGTGCTCCTGTTCGTGAACTTTCCGGTCGCCCTGATCGTCTGGGTGATCTTTGCGATCGTCTACCAGCAGGTCGAGAACTATGTGATCCAGCCGCAGATCCAGCAGCGAGCTGTGGCCGTAGAGCCATTCGTGATCCTTGTTGCCGTGCTTTTCGGCTCGACGCTCTTCGGCGTGCCGGGCGCGCTCCTTGCAATTCCGGCCGCGGCCACGATCCAGATCGCCCTCCGCGAGTACCTCGACTACCGGCGGGCTCTGAGCCTCGGCGCCGGCACGACGGCACCGTCGCCGATGATCACGCCTGAGACGTCTTAGCGCCTTAGCGCCTGGGCGACTCCCGCCTGTCTAAGGGAACTCTCTGACGAGGCGATTGCATTCGTCCCAAAGGCGCTCACGCGCCTCGGGACCCTCTTTCGTTGTGGGCAGCTTGTGGGTGGGCCTTGGTGCGCGGTCGTGCCAGAAGCGACCTGGATTCGAGAGTGGCTGGGTAGCCCAGCAGAGCCAGGCGAGCGTGTCGGCACCCTGGCGCGCGTCACGGAGGAAGGGACCCATGACTTTTCGGAAGCCGGGAAGGGAGTCTCGGACGCCGGGGGTGTCGGCCCAGCCGGGGTGCGTTGAGCTGAAGACGAGGTCATCGCCGCCCAGGCGCTCGTGGCAGAGCTCGGTGAGGACGACCTCACAGCGTTTCGTATGTGCATAGAACCGGACCGGGTCGTAGTCCCGCTCCTCGAGTTGAAGGTCTTCCGAGTCGAGCTTTGCCCCGTACATACCTCCGGAGGAGACATTCACGACGCGACCCGGAGCAGCAGCGCGAAGCGTTCCTTCAAGAGCTCGGGTCAAGAGGTAGGGCCCGGTTACGTTGGTTGCGAAGCTGAGCTCGATCCCGTCCGGCGTCCGAGTGCGCTCTGGCGGCATCACGCCGGCGTTGTTGACCAGCGCATCTAGCTTCGACACGTTGTCACTGAACGCTGTCGCGAACTGGTGGATCGATGGCTGATCGGAGACGTCGCAGTGCCAGAGACGAAGCGAGTCGCTCCCAGTGCGCTTCGAGATCCGCGAGCGAACGTGCTCGCCCTTCTCGGGGTCGCGGACCAGCATGTGAACGGTGGCGCCGGCCTCGGCCAAGATCTCGCAGGCCGCGGCACCCAAGCCAGCGCTCGCGCCGGTCACCAGGATGTCGCGCCCGGTCAGATCGGGAGTGGGGGAGAAGGCACGGCTTCGCAGCCGATAGCCGATGGCGGTAAAGCCGGGGACGACCGCCGCATCCATCGCGCGGTCGGTCACTGAGAGAAGTCGGGACACAGAAGGCAGGTAACCACACCACTTCGGTGCGGCCATTGGTCGTGGTCACCGGTCCGGATCGGTGAATTCGGCCGACGCGTTCGCTCCAAACGAACTGATCCGGTATCGAGTCGAGGGCGTAGCTACGGAAAACGGCTTGCCAGTGAGGTCCCCCATCTCGCCGGCGAGACCGGGTTTGGCACGGAAACGGCGGGACACGCCGAGCCGTCCCAAGCCGGCGCGCGCGTTGCGGGACGTGCCGCGTCAAGCGAGGAGGGTGCCGGCGCTTCGGCGTCGGCACCCCTTCGCGACCCCGTCGATGGCGCGCAGCGTGCGCGCCTCGCCAAATCGCTCTTTTTGGAGGGCGAGCCCAGTTACGCGGTCGAGGCGCTGGACGACGGCGCCATGGCCCGAGCGGCCTGGCTCAGCTCCACTTGTCCCATTTGCGAAGGGACCTCGTCACCGTCGACGAGGCATGACCCCCCTCGTAGTAGCCGGGACCCGTCCACTTCTCGAAGTGGAGATGGCAACCGCTCGCGTTCCCGGTTTCCCCGACCTCACCGATTTTCTCACCTTGGCGGACCTTGCTTCCTTCGCGCGGAATTGCCTTGTTCTTGAGGTGCATGTAAGCCGTGTCGACACCGGTGCCATTCCCGTCGATGACGATGTAGTTGCCGGCTGAGGTGTGGGTGGCAACCGTTTGGACACGACCTGAACGGACCGCTACGAGCTTTCGCCCGCACGGCGCGAAGAGGTCCTGGCCCTGGTGGTTCCGGCCGGCCCCGAAGCCGTCGCCGTAGGTGTGCTTGGACGGGAGTGGGAAAACATAGGCGTGCTTGCCGCCACCACCACCACCGCCACCACCGTCCCCGTCGCCACCTGAGCTGATGCCGCCGTCACCATCCGCAAGCGCGGATGAGGCAACCAGGCCGGCGATGAGGGCGATCGCCCCTCCGCTCGCGGCTACACGGCGAATGTGCGCTGCGAACGGTTGACGGGGCTCGGACGGGGGATTGTGAGGATTGTGAGTCATTCTGTTAGCGAATACTAATAGCAGGCTAAGAGTTACGGCGGCGGAAAACCTGTTTGTCGCGCCGGTATTCGACGCCGAACGGCCGCTTCCCGCTTGCGTGGGTTCGGATGAACGTCCAGATCGAGCTTGGGGATGCAAGACGGCAGGCGTGCGGGCCGAAGACATTCGTGAACCCGAGGAGAGTTTGGCCCTTCGTACCGCGGTCCAGACCTGAGCCACGGGACACCTCCGATGCCGAAACGGGGCGTCCTTAGGGGCGCCCTGTTTCTTCGTCTAGGCGGGGGCGCCTGAGCGGGCGGCGCTGTGGATGCGCTTGCTCAGAATCTTCGCGTCGGCGTTCGAGATCGTGCGGAGCTGGCCCTGAAAAGCGAGGTGCCAATGCTCAGCCGGCCACTTGGCGATGTGCTCGAGTTTTCCCACCATTTGTTCAGCGGGCACGAAGTCGTCCTCGGCCAAGACGATGACCGGCTCGGCCTCCACCCGCCATGGATAGGCCTCGGGCTTCTTCTTTTTACCCTGCGGCCAGATCGGCGTGCGGTCCTCGAACATCGCGGAGGTGACCTTTGCGATGCCGCCGAAAGCCTGGAGACCCGAGACGTAGAAGATGATCTCGTCGTCTGGCTCGAAACCCTCTGCCATGCGTCGGCGACCCTCCTTCATGCCGATCACGTCGAAGCCGCGCTCGGAGTAGATCCGGAAGTTCTCGACACCTCCCGTGAGGATCCAGGTGCTCATAGCCCGCGATCATATGCCGGGTCGTGCTGGCGCGCTGCGACGCGGCGGATCGCAGCCGCCGCCTCGTCGGGTGCCGAGACGATCCCATCGCTCACCCAGGTGATGCCCGCCTCGGGGAAGGTTTCGCGAACGACGGGCTCCATTTCCTCCGCGGATGGAAACCAGCTGCCCGCGCCGCCCATCGTGTGAGAGAGGCAGACGTGGAGGCGCTCGCCGATTCGCTGCGCGGGCTCGGCGGCCCCGGAATCGGCCGCCCATTCCCGGGCGCGGGCGGAAGCGGCCTCGGCTTCGATGTAGTCGACCTGGCTTTGAACGCGCTCGCGGAGGTCTTCCTCCGACAGGCCGGTGTTTGCCCCGCCAAGCGCGGAGTGGATCGCGCCGCGGTAGTCGGCATCGAGTTGCTGGAGGAACGCTCCTACGACCGCCTCCGAGGAAAGAAGAGAATCCGAGTCGCGAAGCGCACCGACGCCGAACGGCGCCGATCCCATGCAGACGACGGCGTCGATCAGGCCAGGCCGCGAGTCGGCGATCCGCACGGCGCGGTTTGAAGCGTCGACGAGGCACATGACGACCGCAAATGGCCCGGCCACCTCGCACATCGTGTCGAGGTCGGACACCCCAGTGGCGAGGTCGTAGGGCCCCGTTCGCTCCGAGCGGCCGGTGCCGCGCTCGTCGAAACGCACCACCCGAAAATCACGCTCGAGCAGGGCTTCGAGCCCGTCGAAGATCGATGGGTGCATCGACCAGTAAGGGGTTAGGAGGACCGCCGGTCCGGAGCCGCGCTCTTCCCATTGGAGCTTCACGCCGTCGCGGGCGTTGACCTCGGGCATGGGTCCGAGTCTAGGAACCGGAGTCGGAGCGGTTACGTTGGCCCGTGAGCGGGAAACCGCTCGGAGGGCCTCGCATAGACGAGGCCGAACTCAACTTGCGACGAAACGAGGACGGGTATGGCACATTCAGCGGAAGCGGCCGTAGGCAAGAAGGACATCCTTGCCGAGGAGAACACCGAGGACCGCGAAAAGGTCATCGAGATGTTGAAGAAGGCCTATTGGATGGAGGTCGAGACGGTGATGAGCTATATCGCCAACTCGGTCAACCCAGACGGGGTCCGTGCGGAGGAAATCAAGAAGTCGCTCGAGCAGGACATCCAGGAGGAGCTCGGCCACGCGCAGCAGTTCGCGGCGCGGATCAAGGAGCTCTACGGCGTCGTTCCCGGCTCGGAAGACTTCACCCCCGAGCAGAGCTTCCTCCAGCCCCCTGGCGACCAGATCGACGTCGTGCACGTGATCAAGGGCGTAATCGAGGCAGAGGCCGGCGCGATCGAGCACTACGCGAAGGTGATCGAGTTCTGTTCGGACACCGACCCGGTGACCGAGGACATGCTCATCGCCATCCTGCGCGACGAGCAGGGCCACATGCGCCAGTTCGAGGGCTTCCTCCGCGAATACGAGAGCGAGGGCCGCGCCTAACGCGAGGCCTCGCCGGCCCCCTGCGGCGGCTACGTTCCGACGGCTTTTCCCGCCAGGTACGCCATACGCGTACCTTCGATGCGCCGCAGCTCTGTCGGTGCCAGGTGATCGATCGACGCAACACGCACGCCTTCAAGCGAGCGCCGATGCCTCCCGGCCACCAGGACCTCTATCTCCCCGGGCGCCCCGATCGGGAGCCTCCACAGTCCAGCGGCAGTCCTTCGACGCAGAAGCGCTCGCGGCCGGCACGCGACAATGGCAGCGGCCTCCCGTGCGTAAGG
>JALZIJ010000158.1 GCA_030860375.1 Actinomycetota bacterium
CAGCCAGGCGAACGGGACCTTCTTCTCGCGTGGGTTCTCGTGGAGGTAGTAGTCGAGCTCCCAGGCTTCGTCGCCCACCCAGAGGTCGTAGCGCTGCTCTCGCACGAGGTCGTGAAAGACCATGAAGGGGACTCGATGTCTCACCGGATACGCACTCACCTAAAGCACAACGTCATTGGCTACGTCGCCCTGTTCTTCTCGCTCAGCCTCGGAACGGCCTGGGCGCTGGGGACGAACAGCGTCAAGTCCAAGCACATCAAGGACGGCCAGGTTCGCAGTGCAGACGTCGCCAACGATTCGACGCCGCACGCGCTCACCGGGCAGGACATCGCGGAAGGCTCCTTGGGCGGACTGGACGTCACCGACGGCTCGCTTGGCAGCCCGGAGTTCCCCAATAACGCTCTAAACGGCGGCGACATCGACGAGTCGAGCCTGGGGACAGTTCCGGTTGCGGCTCAGGGCGGTACAGGACGCTACGCGTTCCAAGGGAGCTGTGACCCCAACACCGTGACCTATGTGGACTGCGCATTCGTATCGGTGCTCCTGGATCGCGCCGGCAGGGTCTTCGTCTCGGCCCAGGTGCAAGCGTTGCCACAGTCGATAGCCTGCTGCAGAGTGGTGTCAGGAGCCTGCCGTCTGGAGGTCGACGGTAGCTCGATTGAAGCGTCGGAGACGATCTTTCACTACTACTGGAACGGCGACGAGATCGGCCCTGAACGCGAGCATGGGACCCTCACGGCAGTCACGGACCCCCTCCCCCCGGGTAACCATGTGGTGGGGGTCGAGTGCTATGAGGCGGAGCAAGGGGCCATTAAGTATCCGTCGGCGCGAGTGACGGCCGTGGGCCTGTCGGCCAACTAGCCCGATCTGAACCAGGCCCCGACGCCGCCGCTCGCGTGCCGCTCTAAGTCACGAAGCGGCGAGCTCTTCGATCACGCGCCGGGCGGTCTCCTCGTCAACCTCGGCCTGCTTCGCGTAGAGGTGGATCGCCTCGTCGAGGCGTCCGAACACCACGAGCTGCTGGATCTCAGCCGACGGCTTGAGGAGGCCGGAGTCGTCGGTCATGCCGTCGCACCGGTCAGGCGCCCGACCACCGCGTCGGTCGAGGCGATGTGCCTCGGCATCCCCAGCTCCTTCGGCTCGAACCCCATCGCGAGACCCACAAGTTGCGGCAGATGAAGGACGGCGAGGCCGAGGTCGCGGTTGACCATCTTCGCCGCCTCGGGCTGCTGGAGGTCGAGGTTCAAGTGGCAGAGGGGGCAAGGTGTGACGAGGCAGTCGGCCCCCTGGTCGATCGCGTCGCCGATGTGGGTGCCGGCTTGGGTGAGCGACGTCTCGCGGTTCATGGTGATGATCGGAAAGCCGCAGCACTTGCGCGAGCCGTCGTAGTCGACAACCGTGCCGCCGAGTGCCTCGATCACCTTCTCGAGGTAGAGGTCGCGCTCCGGGAATTCTTCATAGCCGAGGCGATCCGCCGGGCGAAGGACATAGCAGCCATAGAACGGGCCGACGCGGAGGCCCTCGAGCGGGCGCTTCACCTTCTCGCGAAGGGTGTCGAGGCCGACGTCCTCGACGAGAAGCCAAAGAAAGTTCTTGTTCGTGAAGCCGTCCTTGCCCGAGACGTACTCGAGTCCTTCGCCCGAGAGCGCCTCGTTGATGTGCTTTCGGTATTGGGCGTTCGCGTCGAGCCGCTCCTGGCACTCGGACTGGGCTCCCTGGCACGTCGAGCAAATGTTCATCATCGCGAGGCCGGTCTTCTGGGCGAGCGCGAAGGTGCGAGCATTCAGGGTGTCGGCGAGCTCTTGGTTGTGCTCGGCGATCACGCCGGCGCCGCAGCAGTTCGCGCGGTCGAGCGTGACGAGCTCGATCCCGAGACCTTCGGCGACGAGCGCCATCGAACCGTGCAGCTCGGTCGTAAAGCCGCGCGATACGCAGCCGGGCCAGTACGCGAGCTTCATGCCGTCGCCTCCTCGGTCTTGTTTGTGCTTTCCGGTGCCTCTTCGGCTTCGGTCATGTCTTCGTCGCGCCCGGTGATGTAGAGGTTGAGTTGCCAACGGCTTTCTTCGGCGCGCTCGTAAATCTGTTCCACCTTCTCCTGCGCGTCGCCAGGCAACTTGGCGTGGATGCCCGGGATCAACTTCGAGATCGAGCGCATCTTGCCGCTACGGATGCCGCGAATCGCCGTCGGAATCGACCCCACCAGGCCCTTGATCGCCGAGGGCTTTGGGATCAACTTGCCCTTGACTCCAGGGGCGTAGGACTCCTGGAGGAGGAGGGACTCGTCGAGCGTGCCCTTCTTCTCGATGATCTTCGTGAACGCCACTTCGTGGTTATGGCCGTTGTTCTTGTCGACGATCCCTGCCTCGCCGGCGGCCCGGCGTAGGCGCATGATCTGGTTCATCGGATCGACGCCCTTGGGACAGGCCGTGATGCAGCTGAAGCAGTGGGTGCAGTCGTAGATGCCGTGGGGGTCCTGCGCGAGGTCGTAGAGGCGCTCCTTCGTCTCGACGTCGCGGGGGTCGCCGACGAAGCGGTAGGCCTTGGCGAGCGCGGCGGGGCCGATGAAGTCAGGGTCGGCTTCCATCGAAAGGCAGGCCGAGACGCAGGCGCCGCACTGGATGCAGGAAATCGTCTGCGTGATGTCGACCATGTTCTCGTGGGGGACGATCCGCTCGCGCTCGGGCGGGTTGCCATCGTCGAGAAGCCAGGGGGTGACACGCCGCATCTTCTTCCAGTGCGTCGACTCCATGTCGGTCACGAGATCCTTGATGACGGGCATGTTTCCCATGGGCTCGACCACGATGGGCTCGCTCGAGCCGTTCGAGTCGGGGCTGCCCGTCTCGTGGCCGCCGCCGTCGCGCGCCTGGCTTTCCGAGCGGCGATTGGCCGCGTCGAACGCTTCGCCGAGTTGCGTCTTGCATGCGAGGGTGGATTGGCCGTTTACCTTGACGCCACACGAGCCACAGATCGCGGCCCGGCATGAGCAGCGTACGGCGAGCGAACCGTCCTGGCGGTCCTTCGCCTGAAGGAGGCCGTCGAGCACGGAGAGGGTGGGGTCGAGGTCGACCTTGAAGTCCTCCCAGTAAGGGCCGGCGGGACCGCGGTCGTCGGCCTCGGGCTTGTGCCTGCGGACGCGAAGGGTGTATTGGCTCATCGGCTGCAGTTCCTCCTAGATACCTTGCGGACGGCTTCGCCGTCCTTACATGCTGCTTTCGGGGCAAAGCCCCTCACCGGGATCAATACGTCCTCTCCTGAGGTTGCCAGTCTGTGATCGTGACATCGGAGTACGAGATCTCCGGCCCGTCGCCGTTCATGGTCAGGTCGATGTGCTTGAGCCACTCGTCGTCGTTTCGCTCCGGGAAGTCGGTGCGGAACTGGGCGCCGCGGCTCTCTTCGCGGTGAAGCGCGCCGAGGCAGGTGCACTCGGCCGAATCGAGCATGAAGCCGAGCTCGATCGCGCCGAGGACGTCTTGGTTGAAGATCGTGCCGCGGTCGTCGATGTAGGCGGTCTCGAGCTCTTCCTTCAGGCGCTTGACGACCTCGAGCGCGACCTCGATCGATTCCTTCTCGCGGAATACGGCGACGTGCTTGTCCATCGTTTGGCC
>JALZIJ010000197.1 GCA_030860375.1 Actinomycetota bacterium
TCCCAGGACGTCAGGGACCGTGACGAGCTTCGCCCCCTTGGAGATCAGGATCGTCACTACGGATTCGCATTCGACCTTCTCGCCGGCCGCGGGCTCGGTATCGGCAACGTTGCCGGGCTTGACGCCGCTGGAGGTGATCTCCTCGGACTTGACCTGAAGCTGTTCGTCCTGCAGCTTCTTCGTGGCGTCGGCCGCAGGGGCGTCGATTACACCGTTCGACGGGATCGCGACCTGCATGCCGAGCGAGACGCTGATCTCGACCTCGGAGCCCTCGTCGGCACGGGTGCCTGCCGGCGGGTCCGTCTCAGACACGGTGTCGGGCTCGTCGCAGCTCTCGAAGTCCGTCGCGACGACGTCGAAGCCTGCGTCTTC
Source organism: Actinomycetota bacterium (assembly GCA_030860375.1). Classification (GTDB taxonomy): domain Bacteria; phylum Actinomycetota; class Thermoleophilia; order Solirubrobacterales; family 70-9; genus JALZKA01. Next base: position 373 of record JALZIJ010000197.1, read on the forward strand.
GAGCTTGTCGGTCGCCGCGTCGCGATCCTGGCCGATCACAGAAGGAACCAGCACCTGCGGCTCGGAGCGCGTGAGCTCGAAAACGACTCCCGCAGCGATCAGAAGCGCAAGGATCGCGAGGGCGATCAGCTTGTTGCGGTTGCTCTCGTCCTCTTCGGGCGGTGGGTCCGCCGCCACGACTGCGGCGTAGACCGCGGTCCCTCCCGCTTCCGGGTTGGCTTCGGCCTCGTCGAGAGCACGGAGGAACTCGCTTGCGTTCTGGAAGCGGTCCGCGGGGTCCTTTTGAAGCGCCTTGAGAACGACGGCGTCCAGGGCGGGCGGGATCTCGGGGTTGATCCTGCGCGGGGGGACCGGCAGCTCGGACACCTGCTTGAGGGCGATCGCGACCGCCGTTTCCGCATCGAACGGCACTTGACCTGTGAGCGCCTCGTAGAGGATCACGCCGACCGAGTAGATGTCGGCCGAGGCAGTCGTCTCGAGGCCCTGGGCTTGCTCGGGCGAGAGGTAAGTCGCGGTGCCGAGGACCGAGCCCGTTTGCGTGATCTCCGAAGCTCCCGCCCTGGCGATGCCGAAGTCCGTGACGCGGGCGCGACCCTCGGCGTCGACCAAAACGTTATGGGGTTTCAGGTCGCGGTGGACGATCCCCCGCTCGTGCGCGAAACGGACGCCCGCGAGGATCTGGCGGACTATCTCGACAGACTCCGCCGGTGAGAGCCCGCGCTCGATCAGCTCCTTGAGCGCAGCGCCCTGGACGTACTCCATCGCGATCCAGTAGCGCCCGTCGTACTCGCCGCGGTCATAGACGGAGACGACGTTCGGGTGCTGAAGGCCCGCCGCGGCCTGAGCTTCGCGCCGAAACCGCTCCACGAACTGTTCGTCCGCGCCGAAGCGCTCATGGAGGAACTTGAGGGCGACCTGGCGGCCCAGCATCGAGTCGTCCGCCGACCAGACGTCCGCCATTCCGCCCGAGCCGATGCGCTGGATGAGCTTGTAGCGCTCGCCGATCTGGGCGCCTGCTTCGAGCCTCATGAGCACCACCGACACATGCTGGTTTCGCAGCTAAAGCAGCTCATTGCTCTATTCGCCGCCCAAGCTGTCCATGACCTGCGTTGCGATCGGGCCGGCGACCACGCCTCCGAAGCAGCCTGTGCAGCGCTCGATCATCACGGCGACAGCGATCTGGGGATCCTCCGCCGGGGCGAAGCCGATGAACCAGGGCCGGTTGATCGATGCCTCTACGTCGATCTCGGCCGTGCCTGTCTTGCCGGCGAGCTGGCCCAGTGAGGTCGAGAGGCCCGAGGCGGTGCCCTCGTTGGCGACGTTCACCATCATCTCGGTCACCTGCGCCGCGGTCTCATCGCTCATCACCTCGGTTTGCTCGTTCGGATCCAGCTCCTCCGTGGTGCGGCCGTCGGGATCCTTTACCTCCTGGAGAAAAGTCGGCTCCATGAGCGTCCCGCCGTTGGCGACAGTCCCCGCCACCTGGGCCATCTGGAGCGGCGTCGTGAGAAGGCGCTCCTGGCCGATCGCGACGCGGCCGATGTCGATCGAGTCCTCAGCCTTGAGAAGCCTGCCCTCGGAGTAGACGCCGCTGGGCGCCATCTGCGGGAAGTTGAGCTCGGGGTCGGCATTGAACCCGAACCTCTCCATGTACTCGAAATAGGTCTCGTTGCCGAGCTGCTCGCCTACCTGAGCCCAGTAGGTGTTCACTGAGTTGGTGAGGGCGTCGGTCATCGAGATCGTGCCGAAGTCCTCGCCGCCCGAGTTCGCCAGCGGGACGCCACCGATTTCCATGCCCGAGTTGGCCTCAAGCGTCGTGTCGGGCTCGAACTCGCCGGAATCGAGGGCCGCTACAGCGGTCACAACCTTCATCGTCGACCCGGGCTCATACGTCGACTGGGTCGGGCGATTGACGAGCGGCGTGCCCACATCGTCTGAGCGCAGAACCTCGAAGGTTTCAGCGTCTTTAACCTGGTTGGGGTCGTAGCCCGGAACCGATGCCATGACCCGGACCGCGCCCGTGTCAGGCTCGATCGCGACCACCGAGCCGCCGCCGATGGCCCCCGGCGTGGAATCGATCGCGCTCTGTAGGGCGTCCGTCGCCACCCGCTGGGCCTCGGCATCGAGAGTCAGCGTGATGTCCGACCCCTCGCGGGATGTCCCGGAGAGCTCGTCGATCAAAGATGCAAACTCGTTTTGGTCGCCTGACAGGAAGTCGTTTTCGGCCAGTTCGATCCCGGTGCGGTCAACTTCGACGAACGAGTAACCCACAGGATTCGCGAACAGGTTGCCTTGAGGGTAGTTGCGAACGAAGACCCGTTGATCGGGGTTGCCGCCCGCCCCACCCACCGGCGTGGACTCGGCAATGAGAACGCCGTCGGACGAGGTGATCGTGCCGCGCTCGATCTGCTGCTCCTGGATCAGGAGGCGGCGGTTCTGCGGGTTCGCCTCGAGCTCGTCGGCCTCGAGGACGGACCAGCGCGACGTGAAGACCACGAGCCCGGTGAAGAGAAGGAGGATGATCGCGTAGAGACGAACGATTTGCGAGTTCATGGAGCTGCCACGCCTCCTTGCCCGGGGCCGCGCCTTGCCTTGTCCGAGACGAGTAGCAGCAACGCGAGGAGGATCATGTTTGCCACGATCGAGCTGCCTCCGTATGAGATGAAGGGCAACGTGACTCCTGTCAGAGGGATCAGCTTGACCACACCCCCGATGATCACGAAGGCCTGGAAGCAGAACACGGCTGTGAGCCCGGTAGCCAAGAGCTTCGAGAACCCATCCGGCGCCATCACCGCGGTCTTGAAGCCGCGCGCTCCGATCAGCGCGTAGATCGCGATCAGCCCGCACGCACCGAAGAGCCCGAGCTCTGAGACGATCACGGCGAAGATGAAGTCCGTATGGGGCTCGGGCAGGATCGACCCGCAGAACGGAAAGGCCTCGCCGTCGCACGCCTCACGGCTTGGCGCGAACGGGCCCGGCAGCTTCAGGAGTGACTCGCCGAGGCCCTGCCCGAAGAGCCCTCCCTCCGATTGGGCGAAGAGAGCGGAGGTGATCTGCCCCGCTCCGTCGGGCGCGTCACGCGCGAACGGGTCGATCCAGATGTCGACGCGATCCTGGACGTGACCGACCGTGCCCGCGAAGAACCAAGCCCCGGCGAGGAACATGACGAGGCCGACGAGGACGTACGAGAAGCGGTTCGTCGCCACGTACACGAGCGCCAGGAACGCGCCGAAGAACATGAGCGAGGAGCCCAGGTCGCGGATGAAGACGAGCATCACCATCGCTGCGCCCCAGACGACGAGGAGCGGTCCGAAGTGCTTGAGGGGCGGGATCGTGAGGCCCATGACCCTGCGTGCCGCGGTCGAGAGAAGCTCGCGCGTCTCGTTCAGGTAGCTGGCGAGGAATATGACCACGCCGATCTTCGCCAGCTCAGCGGTCTGGAACGAAAGCGACCCGAGGTCGACCGCGAGGTAGGCGCCGTTCACGGTCGAGCCGATCCCGGGCAGGCGCGGGGCCAAGAGGAGGCCGATCGATGCGAGCGCGATCAGGTAGCGGTAGCGCTCGAGCACGTGATAGTCGCGAAAGAAAACGATCGTCGCGGCGAAGGCGGCAAGCCCGACGAGAAAAACCGTTGCCTGCTCGACGGCCAGGCTCTCCTCGATCCGGTAGAGCATCACGAGCCCGACCGCGGCGAGCACGGCGCAGAGCGGGAAGAGGTAGGGGTCGGCGTTCTTGAGCGCGACCCGCAAGAAAAGGTGCGTGGCGACGCAGATCGCGAGGAAGTAACCGCCGTAGGTCAGGGACAGCGTGCCGATCTCGTCCGAGCGAACGGCGAAGACCGCTGCGAAACCGGCGCTCACCAAGAGCGCGACGGGGATCAGCGCGAAGAGCTCGCGGTTTCGCGCGCTCATCCTGATCCGGAGCGCTTTGCCCGGTCCTTCTTGCGGTCCCTGGGACTTCCCCCCTTGTCGTCCTCGCCGGCGTTGCCCGAGCCGCCCCGCTCGTTCGCCTTGCCGGTCCCACCGCCCGGCACCACTGCCGGCTCGGAAATCTCGACGGCCGCATCCTCGAGGTTGGCCAGAAGGTCGACAGCATCCTCGCGTGAGCGCAGGTCGTGGCCGGTCGCCTCGTCGCGGCGGTCCTCGGGAAGCGATGCGACGCGGGTCGGGGAGGAGGTGACCTCCGTGTAGAGCTCGATCCCGAGGGGCAGGTCGTAGGGAAGACCCCGATAGAGCGAAAGGCGCCCGCCTTCGTCAGTGCCGAGGAAGTAGACCTGCCTCGCTCCGAAGATGCCCGCCGCGACAATGCCTGCCAGTACGACGAGCGCGATCAGCGTCTTCACGGGAAAGCGGCGCTTGCGGGACGGCTCTGGCTCTCGGCGGCGGGGACCCGGGCCCGAGGCCGCACCGCCCAGGCTGGCGCGGCGCTTTCGCGCAGCCTCGATTCTGACGGCTTCGGCGGTTAGCCCCGCGCCCGCGGCGGTCGGGCCGACGAGGGTCGCCCCCTGATCGTCTGAGACCGCTTCGCCTTCTTCGAGCCGGAAGGCGATCACGGTGATGTTGTCGCGGCCGCCCGCCTCGTTCGCCTCGTTTACGAGCCACGTCGCGGCCTCGTCGAGCGACGAGGACTCCGTAAGGATCTCCGCGAGCTTCGCGTCCCTCACCATCGTCGTCAGGCCGTCTGAGCAGATGAGGTAGATGTCGTTCGGCCGAGCGCTGACCGTGAGCGTGTCCACCTCGACGTCCAGCTCCGGGCCGAGCGCTCTAGTGATAATCGAACGCTGCGGATGGACTTCCGCCTCCTCCTCGGTCAGACGGCCCTGGCGGCGAAGCTCCTCGACGAGCGAGTGGTCCGAAGTGAGGAGCGTGAGCTCGCCTTCGCGGAAGCGGTACGCGCGTGAGTCGCCGACGTGGCCGATCGACACCTCGTCGCCCTCAACGAGTGCGGCGGTGAGCGTCGTGCCCATGCCGGAGCGCGAAGAGTCTTGCTGAGCGAGAGCGTGAATCTGATTGTTGGCGCTCTGGACGACTGATCGAAGAAACGCCTCGGCGCCCTCCGGCCCGCGCTCGGCCGGTTCGAACGCCTCCGCGGCCATGCGCGAAGCGACCTCTCCTGCTTGCGCGCCCCCCATCCCGTCGGCGACGGCAAACAGCGGGCTGCGCGCGAAGTAGGAGTCCTCGTTCGTGGTGCGTTGGCGGCCCGTGTCGGTCTTCATCGCCTCCTCGGCGACTCGGAGCGGCATGTCAGCTTCCCTCTGGCACGTCTAGTTCGAAGCGAAGCTCGGTGTCGCCGATCCGGATCTCGTCCAGGTCGGACAGGAGCGCCTCGCCGCGCAGCCGGCCGCCGTTTAAGTGGGTCCCGTTCGTCGAGCCCATGTCCTCGACGTAGTAGCTGGGTCCGCGCGAGTAGATGCGGCAGTGGATGCCAGATGCGAAGTTGTCGTCTATCCGCACGTCGGCGTCG
>JALZIJ010000216.1 GCA_030860375.1 Actinomycetota bacterium
TCGACCGCCTTCAGATGCGCTTCTTCGCAGGGCCGACGCCCGCGGGCGCGCTCAAGCGGTTCTCGGCGGCGGTCGGGCGCCAGCCGCGCGCGAAGGCGCCCTGGGTCTACGGGCCGTGGTTTCAGCCGAACAACGATGCGGAGAACCTGGCGACGCTCCGGGAAGCGGACGCGCCTGTCTCCGTCTTTCAGACCTACGTGCACTATCTGCCTTGCGGCGAGCAGGACACCGAGCTGGAGCGCGCCCGCACCCAGGCCGCGCACGACGGCGGCGTGGCGATCACGACCTACTTCAACCCGATGGTGTGCGCGAACTACGAGGCGCGATACGGCCCAGCTGAAGACGCGGACGCGCTCACCGAGACCCGGGCCGGCACGCCGTACAACTACCGCTACGGCGCCAACCTGGACGACGTCTTCCTGGTCGGGCAGTACGACTTCTTCGAAGAGGCGGGCCGCGAGCTCTACGGCGACGCGCTCTCCGAGGCGGTGGGCGACGGCTACGACGGCTGGATGGAGGATTTCGGCGAGTACACGCCTCTGGACTCGGTCTCAGACGAATCGATCGCCGGCACCCGCGCCCACAACGAGTACGCGCGGCGCTACCACTGCGCCGCCTGGGATGCCATCCGCGACGAGAAGCGGCCGATCGTCCGCTTTCAGCGCTCGGGCTGGACCGGCGCGGCGAAATGCGCGCAGGTCGTGTGGGGCGGCGATCCGACCACCGGCTGGGGCTTTGACGGCCTGCGCTCAGCGATGACCCAGGCGCTCAGCGCCGGTACGTCCGGGATCGGGATCTGGGGCTCGGACATCGGCGGCTTCTTCGCGCTCGGCTTCAACAAGCTCACGCCCGAGCTCCTCACGCGCTGGGTGCAGTTCGGCGCCGTGTCCGGCGTCATGCGAACGCAGCGAAACGGCGTTGCACTGCCGCCGAAGGACCGCCCGCAAGTGACCGACCCCGACCAGATCGACAACTGGCGGCGCTACACGAAGCTCCGCACCCAGCTCTTCCCTTATATCTCGGCCGCCGAGGGCGAGTACTTGCGCTCCGGGCTGCCGCTCATGCGCCATCTCCTGCTCGCCTATCCGAAGGACGCAGACGCCGCGGCAACGGAGGACGAGTTCCTCTTCGGCCCGGACATCCTCGCTGCACCGGTCGTCGACGAGGGGCAGACCGAGCGCTCTGTCTATCTGCCCAAGGGCTCGTGGGTCGATTTCTGGCGCTCGGCAGCCTACGACTCAGACACCGGCGGGCTGGAGCTCGGCAAGGCCCAGGTGCTTGACGGGGCGGACGCGGCAACCGTGCCCGCCCCGCTCTCGGAGCTGCCCCTCTTCGTCAAGGCGGGCGCGGTAGTGCCGATGCTTCCGCCCGACGTGGACACCCTCGCGAAGCCGGGGACCGACGAGGACACGATCGGCCTCAAGGACCGCCGGCGCCGGCTCGACCTCCTCGCCTTCCCGAGCGGGCGAAGCGAAGGTGCTTTCAACAAGCGGGGCATCATCACTTCGCGAGCCAATGGCGACGTGTGGCGCCTCGAGCTCAAGGCGCCCAAGCGCACGCGGTTCGGCATGCAGGCCGCGCTCGGGACGATGCCGGGTGCGCTCGAGCCCTGCTTGGTGAAGCTGAACGGACGAGAGCTCCCCGGGTCGAGCTGGAGCTACGACCCGGGGACGCAGGTCCTGGATGCGTCGTTTACAGGGAGGCGTGTGGCGCTCGTCGTGTCGGCCTCCCGCTGCGGCTAGCCCTTCCCGCCGCTGCCGAACTCGCACCGAAAGAAAAGTTGTCCAAGCGCGTTCTACTATCTCCCACCGATGTCGCTGAGGTGCTCAATGTTCGCGACATCATCGGCGTCATCGCTCGGCTCGCCCTCTAGCCAGGAGCTGAGGATCTCGGAAAGCTCTGCTTCCGACGTCGTTCTGAGGCTGAGCGCGAGGACGTTCGCGTCGTTCCACCGGCGAGCGCCGGACGCGGTCGCGGCGTCGCCGCAAAGAGCGGCTCGGACGCCCGGCACTTTGTTTGCCGCGATTGAAGCCCCCGTCCCGGTCCAGCAGCAGACGATCGCCTGCTCGGCGCGTCCCTCGGCGACGTCGCGGGCTGCCGCCTCCGACGCCCACGCCCAATCAGCGCGCTCGTCCTCCGCGAATGCGCCATGCAGCAGCGGCTCGTGCCCGCGCTTGCGGAGCTCCTCGACGATGCCTTCCGCAACGCCAGTGAGCTCATCCGTTGCGACCGCGATACGCATCTCAGAGCTTCCAGCCGAGCTTTCGGCCGAGCAGCGCCTCAAGTCGTTCTGAATCAGGGCGAAAGATCGCCGCTAGGCGCTCACGAAGCTCCGGTGCGAGCTCGGGCTTGGCCGCCTCGCCGGATTCGGGGTCGTGGACGAATCGCTCCACCAGCCAGCGCATGCGCTCCGGCAGGCGGTCGAAGTTGCGGTCGAGCGTTCGTAGGCCGGGCATTCGCACCGCACGGTCCATGAGGCGATAGCCGCCGGCGCCCTTGCCGCTCCCGGTTTCCCATTCGCGGTCGAACTCGGGCGAGGTGAAACCGGCCTCTACACCGCAGAACTCGAACGTCCTGCGGACCGTCGCGTCACGGTCGCGGCCTAGTTCCTCCCGGGTGACGACGAGCACGCGGTCGGGTCCGAAGGCTTCGAGGTAGGGCTCGAGCTGGAAGGCGTAGCGGCTGCGTTGGACGTACGCGGAACCAAAGTCGGACGCCGCTTCTTCGAGCGAGCGTGTCTCATAACCGCCGCTGACGTTGTGAAGGTAATGGGAGAGGAGGCGGTCGATCGGGTGGCGCACCATATAGACGAACCGCGCGTCGTCGCCCAGCATCTCTCGCATCCGCTCGGCCACGCCTTCGAAGCGGGGACGGTTCGTGTAGTGCGGCGACGTCTCGCCACGGATGGCGCACTCCGCCGGAAAGTGTCCGCGGTACCAGCCCGCACCGAGCTCCCAATTGAGCTCTGAGACGAAGAAGTTCAGCTCCTTCGGCCGTGACATCCCGATCTCGGGGTGGAGGTTGAGATAGTGGTGGAGGCTCGTCGTCCCGCACTTGAGGCCTCCGATCACGATGAGGTTGGGAAGGGCCCCCGCGCCCGAGGTGCGCCTCGTCCTCTTGGTTCGCCTACGCTCCGCCGCAAATCGCTCGTGAGCACGAGCGACCATCGCCTCGTCGGCGGGGTCTTGGATGTGGGTCATGAGGGGCTTGTCCCCGAAAGCAGCATGTAAGGACGCCGTAGGCGTCCGCAAGGTATCTGCGAACTGCCGACCGGGCTAGCCCTTACAACCGAGCCTGGCTGCGGCGTCGCGGAAGGTCTTTACCTCTGAGGTGGGCTTGGCGCGTCCCTCGAGCTTCTCGCCGTGACGGTTGACCCAGATCACCGGCACTTTCATCTTCAGGGCAGGGGCGACGTCCGTCTCGTATCCCGATGCGATGTGGACCCAGCCCTTCTTCGCGCCCAGGCGGCGCGCGCATTCCTTGAAGTGCGCTTCGTCGGGCTTATACGAGCGCACCTGCTGAGCCGTGACGACGATGTCGAGCGTTGTGCGCAGGTGACGTCGTGAAACGCCGAGGAGCTTGTCGTCGATGTTCGAGACGATCCCAACGTCGTAGCGGTTGCCAAGGCGGTCCATCGCAGCATTGGCCTCGCGAAACGGCTGCCAGCGAGCCACGGAATCCGGCACGAACTGCGCGCGCGACGGCTCGAGCTCCCAGCCCATCTCGCCGGCGACCTTGACCGCGGCGCGGCGCAGTACTTCGGCGTAGAGCTCGTACGAGCCCGACATGATCTCGGCCTGTACCTCGGTGAAACGCTTGAGGAACGCGGCTTCGTCAAGAGAGAAGTCGTCGCGCTTCGCCTCTTTACGAAAGGATTCGAGGAGCCCCTTCTCCCAATCGATCAGGGTCCCGTAACAGTCAGTGGTGACTGTCTTGATCTCCTTGAGCTTGGGTAGAGGCATAAGGGCGGGTGATTATGGCAGCAGGCCGTCAGGCCGCACTCGGATAGGCTGCCGCCCGCGCCCCGGCGTAAACCCTCATGGACCTACTCGAATACCAGGGAAAGCAAGTATTCGTCGAGCATGGCGTCTCGACCACGAAGGGGCTCCACGCCGCGACCGTCGACGATGCCGTCCAAGCGGCGGAGGAGATCGGCTACCCGTGCGTCGTCAAAGCACAGGTCCGGATCGGCAAGCGCGGGAAAGCCGGCGGAATCAAGCTCGCCGGAAACGCCGAGGAGGCTCGATTCCATTCTGAAGCGATTCTCGGCATGGACATCCGCGGCTTCACCGTCCACGACCTTTGGATCGAGGCGGCCTCGGACATCGCCAACGAGTACTACGCGTCGATCATTCTCGACCGCTCGGAGAAGAAGCTCTTAGTCCTGCTCTCCCGAATGGGCGGAATGGACGTCGAGGAGATCGCCGAGACCGACCCGAACGCGATGGTCCGCCGCCACATCGAGCCCGATACCGAGCCGAGCCTTGATCTTGGACGTGAGCTCGCCCACGAAGCGGGCATCGACGACGACGTGGTCGACGGAGTGGCGGAGATGCTCCAAGGCCTCGCCAAGGTCGCGGTCGCCGAGGACGCGACCCTGATCGAGATCAACCCGCTCGTAGTCACGGGCGACCGCAGGGTGATCGCGCTCGACGCCAAGATCACGATCGACGGCAACGCGATGTACCGCCATCCGGAGTTCGCCGAGCTCTCCGACGGCTCCGCCGAGGATCCGCAGGAGGCGATGGCGAAGGAGCGCGGCCTCACCTACGTAAAGCTCGATGGGAACGTGGGCATCCTGGGCAACGGCGCGGGGCTTTGCATGTCCACACTCGACGTCGTCGCACAAGCCGGCGGCGACCCGGCGAACTTCCTCGACGCGGGCGGCGGCTCCAAGTCAGAGGCGATCGTGGACGCGCTCGAGGTAATCACCTCAGACCCCAAGGTCACCGCAGTCCTCTTCAACATCTTCGGCGGGATCACCCGTTGCGACGAGGTCGCAAAGGGCATCATCGAGGCCTCTCGGCAGATCGACCTGAAGGTGCCGCTGGTCGTCCGCCTCGACGGTACGAACTCCGAGGAGGGCCTCCGTCTCTTGGCCGAGTCTGGCCTCGACAACCTTCATAACGAGACCACGATGCTCGGCGCCGCGGCGCGCGTGGTCGAGCTGGCCGGACCAGGAGCGTTGCCCGGATGAGATACCCACCGGCCCATGCTGCTTTCGCACCTAAAGGTGCTTCGTCAGATACCTACCGGCCCATGCTGCTTTCGCACCTAAAGGTGCTCACCAACTAAATGTCGATAATCGTCAACTCAGACACGAAGCTCGTCGTCTCGGGACTGACCGGGCGCGAGGGCACCTTCCACGGGCTCCGCAACCGCGACTACGGCACCGATCTCGTCGCCGGCGTCACGCCGGGCAAGGGCGGCCAGGACGTCGAGGGCGTTCCGGTCTTCGACACGATCGCCGAGTCCGTCTCCGAGGCGGGAGCGAACACTTCGATGGTCTTCGTTCCAGCGCGCTTCGCGGCCGCGGCGATCGATGAGGCAATCGACTCGGGCGTCCACACGGTGATCGCGATCACCGAGGGCATCCCGGTTCACGACATGCTGAAGACGTATTGGAAGGCGCGCAACGCCGCCGTTCGCCTGATCGGCCCCAACTGCCCCGGCGTGCTCTCGCCGGGCGAGGCCAACGTAGGGATAATCCCCGCGCAGTTCTTCGACCCGGGACCGATCGGCGTCGTCTCCAAGTCGGGAACGCTCACCTACCAGATAGGAAACGAGCTGAAGCAGGCCGGCGCGGGCAACTCGTCGATCGTCGGCATCGGCGGCGACCCGATCGTCGGCTCGGACTTCATCGATATCCTCACCCTCTTCGAAGAAGACCCCGCGACCGAGCTGATCGTGATGGTCGGCGAGATCGGCGGCGACGCCGAGGAGCGGGCTGCGGACTTCATCGCCGAGCGCATCTCGAAACCTGTCGTGGGATACATCGCCGGCTTCACCGCACCGCCTGGCAAGCAGATGGGCCACGCGGGAGCGATCATCTCCGGCTCCTCGGGGACGGCTCAGGCCAAGAAGGACGCGCTCGAAGCCAAGGGCGTTCGCGTCGGCACCTCACCGACCGAAGCCGCGCAGATCGCGGTCGAAGTCCTCAACGGCTAGCCCGGTACCAGGTACCTCACACTTCCCTAACAACCGGGGCCCGGAGGGGTCACGAACGGCTGCGGCGGGGTTGTCGTGAGCAGTGCCGCGAAAACCCCGCGAAATCATGCCCGGTGGGATTTACCACGTGTTCGCTCGGGGAAATGACCGTCGGCAGATCTTCATGGATGACAAAGATCGCCGGACGTACTTGCTGATCCTGGGCGACGTGGCCAGCCAATTTGGGTGGGTTCGTCTGGGCCACTGCCTGATGGAGAACCACATCCACTTGCTGCTGGAGACTCCGGATGAGAACTTGAGCCAGGGAATGCAGCGGCTGCAACTGCGATACACGAAGCGGTTCAACAAGCGGCACGAGCGGACAGGGCACCTCTTCGGCGAAAGGTTCGGGTCGGTTCGGATCAGTTCCGACGAGCAACTGGTCACGGCCACGAACTACGTAGCTTCGAATCCCGTCAAGGCCGGGATGTGCGAGTCCGCGGATGCTTGGCCGTGGACGGACTGCGAGCCAGCGCGACGTCGGTGCAGGCCAGCGCGAAGTGTGAGCAAAGCGTGAGGTACCTGGTACCGGGTGGGGCGGTAGGCTCGGCCGACCATGGCTTCAGACGTCATCTCATTCGCTCGCGGCGCCCCCAGCGCCGACATCCTGCCCGTTGAGGCGGTGCGTGAGGCTGCCGCCACGGCACTCGAGAACGACTGGCAGCGCGCCCTTTCCTACGGCACCGGCACCGGGCATCCCGGCCTCGCGGAGTGGATCTCAGGACTGCACGGAGTCGAGCCCTCGCAGGTCATGGTCACGAACGGATCGATGGAGGCTGCCGCGTTCGTCTTTCAGCACTACCTCGAACCGGGCGACCGGGTAATTGTCGAGCAGCCGACTTACGACCGGACTCTGCTCCTGCTCTTGCGGGCGGGCGTCGAGCTCGTGCCGGTTCCGCTTGAGGAAGACGGAATCGACATGGAGGCCTTCGAGGCAGCCCTTTCGAGCGGTCCGGTGAAGTTCGCGCACGTCATTCCCAACTTCCACAACCCCGCGGGCTGCACGCTCTCTCCCGAGAAGCGACAGCGGCTCGTCGAGCTTTCGGCCGAGCACGACTTCATCATCTTCGAGGACGACCCGTACCGGCTCATCCGCTTCGGGGAGACCGAGCACGAGACGATGCTCTCGCTCGACGATGCCGGCAAGGTGATTCACGCATCTTCTTTTTCCAAGACGGTCAGCCCCGGCGTGCGGGTTGGTTACTTGGCGGGCGAGGAGGGCGCAATCGGGCGCCTCGCAAAGCGCGCGGGCGAAACCTACATCTCACCGAACATGCTGGCCGAGTCGATCGTCTTTTCCCTTTGCGAATCGGGCGGGCTCGAACGGAACGTTGAGTTCGTGAACGGGGCGCTTCGCGACCGCCGCGACGCCTTGGTCGAGGCGCTGGGCGAGAGCATCCCCGAAGCGGATTTCGTCGTGCCCGAAGGCGGCTACTTCCTCTGGCTCACCTTGAACGACGACATCGAGACTCCGAAGATCCTCGAGGCGGCAAAGGACGAAGGCGTCGCGTTCGTGGCGGGCCCGGATTTCTTGATCGAGGGCGGCCTGAACGCACTTCGCCTTTCCTTTGCGAGCGTTCCCGCCGAACGCGTCGCCGAGGGCGTGGCGCGAATCGCCCGTGCGCTCGAATCTGTGCGCGCGGGCGCGTAAGCCGCGTACTTCTCCGAGCTTTCTCAAGGGCTTCACCTCTCGATCACACCCAGGCGTGGCAACGCACCTACCGTGTCCGTCATGAGCCCAGTGACGATGATCGAAGGAACCCGCACCATGGATGCAAGGACGGAGCGGCGGGTCGCCGAGCGGCGCTTCTCGGCGCTGGCGGCCGCTGTGCGCGAGCACGAGGCGAACGTTCGCCGGCGCGAGTACGCGATGCGCCCGCAGGACCAAGCCCTCTACCGACGCCTGAGGCAAATTCTGGGGGATCTCTGAGGGGTCAGACCCCACGGGAGCGTCGCGGTCGACGAACCGCTACCGGTCTAGGGGTCAGACCCCGCTCGCAGGTTTTCTAACGCCCGTAGCGGTCCGCCGACAGCACGAGCGCTTCGGGCAGAGGCGCTCGCGGTGCGGGTGCGGGATCCGCGCGGACCGAGACCGTCTCGGCCACGCTTCGTGAGATCGAGTGGTTGCCGTCCGCGGAGCTCAGCACGACCTCGTCGGCCCCGGACGAGACCAGCTCGCCGTCAAGGCCAGGCCGCAGGCCGGTGTCCTTGAGGTAGTGAAGGAGCTCCTCGGCCTCGTTCTCGAAGCGAAGGACGACGACGTTTGCCCCCGGCTCGACATCAGCCAGAAGCACGCCGTGCTCGCGGGCGCCCTCGACGATCGGGTGCCCGTGGGGGCAGGTCGTGGCGCCGCCGATCGCGGCGAGCATCCGCTCTTCGAGCACGGGAGACATCGCATGCTCGAGGCGCTCGGCCTCCTCGTGGACCTCGTCCCACGGAATCCCGAGGACGTCGGTGAGGAAGCGCTCGATCAGTCGATGGCGGCGGACGATCGCTGAGGCGTGCGCACGGCCCTCGTCGGTAAAGGCAAGGGACTTATCCGAACCACGACTCACGTAGCCGTCGCGCTCCAGGCGTCCGATCATCTCGTGAACGGTGGGCGGCGAGAGTTGCATGGCACGGGCAACGTTGGCCCCCGTCATCGGCAGCCCCGCTTCCTCGAGCCAGAAGATGATCTGGAGGTACTCCTCCTCGGCGACCGTGGCAACGTCGTGAGACATCAGGGCCGATCCTAGATGAGTGACGTCACGCGCCCATGAGCGAAGTGACGACGGCCTCGTAGAAGCCTTCGCCCATCGAACCTTCGGTGACCGTGACATTTCCGAAGCGCCCGAGTGCTTCGCGCAGCGCGTCGTCGTGCTGCGGGCCGTTCGCAACGCAGAAGAAGCGCCCAACCGAGACTGAGGATTCGAGATCCTCGATCGAGTCGCCGACCGCGATGCAGCTCTCGATGTCGTAGCCGCGGGCGCGCCGGTGAAACTCGACCCCCTTAGCCTTGCTCGCGCCGCCGGGGACCAGGTGGTAGGCGTGCGTGTGACCCTCGATTCCCTCCATCGGAAAGCTGATCACGCCGTTGTCTAGGAATCGGAGGTCCCGGTGCCCCTCGGCCTCGAGCAACTCGTTGACCTCGACCGAGTCGACCTTGCCTCGCATCAGAAATGAGAGTGTTCGGCCGACGTGCCAGGGCGCGTGCCATTCGAGCCTGGGGCCGTAATGCTCGAAGAGAAGCTCGGGGATTCCGGCTTCCACCATCTTGTCGTAGGGGTTGTCGTCGTCGGTGGGCTGCCAGTCGCCCGTCACGAAGGTACGCTCGCCGTCCAAGAAGACGCCGCACCCGGCCTCGTAGATGTATGAGGTCTGGCCCATGAGCCGCGAGTCCGAGGCGACTTCCGCTTCGCGGCGACCGGACATGACTACGACCTCGACGTCTGCCCGCTCACAGGCCTGAAGCGCCTTCGCCTGGCTCAGCGAGAAGTTCCCGTCAGGATCGCGAAACAGCGAGCCGCGCGGGCCCAGCATGGTGCCGTCGAGGTCGGTGTAGACGCAGCGCAGGGACATTCGCGCCCGGAAACTACGCGAACCGCTTCGTGTTGCGTGCCCGGCACGAAGGTAGGTTGAGCCGGTGACCGTTTGGCGACTCGCAGGAGGGATCGAGCTCGCCTTCCCGCCCTCGCTCGCCGCCGGGATCGTGAACGTGACCGCCGACTCGTTCTACGAGGGCGCGCGGAGCGGCACGTCCGCGCAGGCGGTCGAGGACGGGCTCCGCCTCGCCGAAGCCGGCTTCGATCTTCTCGACGTGGGCGCCGTGGCAGCGCGCTCGGGTCCGCCCGTGGAGGCCGCCGCCGAGGTCGAAAAGCTCGTGCCCGCGATCGCGGGGCTCGCGGGGAAGGCAGGTGTCCCCGTCATGGCAGACACCTTCCAGCCCGAAGTGGCGCGTGCAGCACTCGACGCCGGCGCCGCGGCGATCAACGACATCTCGGGGGGATCGGACGAGATGTTCGAGCTGGTGGCCGAGCGCAGCTGCGGCTACGTCCTCATGCATATCGAGGGACCGCCGAGGGAAGATCGGGCTCCGCGCGGCTACGACGACATCGTCGCCTACCAGCTCGAATGGTTCGCTGAGCGCATTGCCGCGGCCGTCGCTCTCGGGGTGGCCTCAGAACAGATCGCGATCGACCCGGGGCCGGACTTCGACAAGGGCATCGACGACACGATCGAGCTTGTGGGGCGAATCTCCGAGCTTCGGGCCCTTGGAAGGCCGGTGATGGCGGCGATCTCGCGCAAGGATTTCCTGGGAGCGATCCTCGCCGGCTCGTGGGATGCCCGGGCAGGAGCGGATGAGCGCGGAGCGGCGACTCTTGCCGCGACAGCTCTAGCGACAGCGCAGGGCGCCGAGATCCTGCGCCTTCACGACGGCGAGGCACTCGACGCGATGCGCGTTGCGGAGGCGATCTCACGTGGCTGACCTCAAGATCACGAAGGCGCCCGCGCTTGACCGCGCCTGGCGAAACGTGATCGCGAGCGGCGCCGACGACGGGCGCCTCGTCGCGACGTCCTTCGACGAGCCGGCGGGAGCCGTGAGCGTTCCGTTCCCGTCCGATCTCCCGCCCGTGCTCACCGAAGGGCTCAGGCGAGCCGGTATCGAGAATCTTTACGCGCACCAGAACGAGGCGCTCGGTGAAAGCGGCGCCGGCCACGTGATCTCGACCAGCGGCACCGCATCGGGCAAGTCGCTGTCTTTCAACCTGCCCGTCCTCGAGACGCTTGCGATGGATCCGAAGTCGCGAGCCCTCTACCTCTACCCGACCAAGGCTCTCGCCCAGGACCAGGCGCGAAAGCTGTCGGCACTCGGCCTTCCGTATCTGCGCCACGCGATCTACGACGGGGACACCCCGCGTGAGGATCGGCCAGGACTCCGCCGTCGCTCGAACCTGATCCTCACCAACCCGGACATGGTGAACGTCGGCCTCTTGCCGCACCATCAAGGCTGGGGTGACTTCATCGCGAACCTTCGCTGGATCGTCGTCGACGAGGCACACACCTATCGCGGCGTCTTCGGCTCGCACGTGGCGAACGTCTTGCGGCGGCTGCGCCGCGTCGCGCGGCTTTACGGAGCGGATCCGACCTTTCTCCTTGCCTCGGCGACGATCGCGAATCCGGGCGAGCTCGCGGAGCGCCTCGTGGGCGAACCGGTGCGGGTGGTCAGCTCGGACGGCGCGCCAAAAGCCGGACGGCGGATCGTGATCTGGAACCCGCCGGTGATCGACGAGCGCACGCAGCGCCGCCGCTCCACGCTCTCAGAAGGCGCAGAGCTTCTCGCCGATCTCGTCACCGAGGGCATGAGGACGATCTGTTTCCTTCGCTCGCGGAAGGGGATCGAACTGATCCAGCGCTTCGCGCGCCTGCGCCTCGAGGAGCGCGGGCGCGAGGACCTGGCAGCCCGGATTGCGCCGTACCGCGCGGGCTACACGGCCCAGCAGCGCCGTGAGATCGAGACGCGCCTTGTCGCCGGAGACCTCCTCGGCGTGGTCACGACGGACGCGCTCGAGCTGGGCATCGACATCGGCGAGCTCGACGCCTCAATGTGCGTCACGTTTCCGGGAACGGTCGCGAGTCTCAGGC
>JALZIJ010000235.1 GCA_030860375.1 Actinomycetota bacterium
CCGACCGCACCGAGAAGGCGACGTTCGGCGCGGGCTGTTTCTGGCAGGTCGAGATGGCCTACCGCGAGATGGAAGGCGTTGTCGACACCGCGGTCGGCTACGAAGGGGGCCACGTAGAAAACCCGACCTACGAGATGGTGTGCTCTGGGACCACTGGCCACGCTGAGGTGACCCAGGTCGAGTTCGACCCGGCGAAGGTCTCCTACGAGGAGCTTGTGGATAAATTCTGGGATGTCCACGATCCCACCCAGCACAACCGCCAAGGCCCTGATATCGGCGATCAGTACCGGACGGCGATCTTCACCCACTCCGATGAGCAGGTTGAAGCCGCCCGCCGCTCGCTCGAGCGAGCGCAGGAAAGCCTGGGCAAGCCGATTGCGACCACGATCGAGCCGGCGACCGGCTTCTGGCGCGCGGAGGAGTACCACCAGTGCTACCTGCAAAAGCGTGGCTCACGCGGAGGGCTCCTATCGTCGCTCTTCGGCCACTAGCGCTCGTTCTCGCAGCCGCGGCGCTCGTCGCTGCGGGCTGCGGCGACGAGGAAGAGAGCACCTCGTCTGACCCGGACGCGGGCAGCAACTCGCTAACGATCGCACTCGACCCCGACGGTCCTGGCGGTCCGGACGAGGAGCTTTCAGAGCAGGTCTTTTGCGATGGGGGAAACGACTCGGCCTGCGCGGCGATCGAGGACCTCGAAGCGAGCGACTTCGACCCTCCGTCCGATCAGGCCTGCACAGAGATCTTCGGAGGGCCGGACATCGCAAGGATCGAAGGCACGATCGACGGCGAGGACGTGAACGCCGAGCTAACCCGCGCCAACGGGTGCGAGATCGAGCGCTTCGACAGGGTGGTACCGCTGCTTCAGGCTCTCTTCGAAGGCTACGAGCCCGGCGCGGCGATCGAAGCACCTGTCGCGGGTTGAGCTCGGCCGCTTACGCGATGCCGCTGAGCTGAAGCGCGGCGCCGATCGTGCCGCAGGCGGCGACTGCCCACAGCACGGTCAGCCTCCCGTGCCAGCGATTCAGCGCGAGGAATGCGCCGACGGCCAGGAGCGCGGTTGGCACGTCGACCACGCTCGTGTCGACGATCTCCACCGCAACTGCGGCGATCAGCCCGATGACCCCCGCGGCCACGCCGAGGAGGAAGGGACGAAGTCGGTCGTTCTCGGCGATTGCCACGAGCTGGCTATGGAAGAAGGTGGGGAAGACGAAGGCCGGGATGAAGATGCCCAGCGTGATGACAAGGGCACCGACGAGTCCACCGGCTATGTAGCCGACGAAGGTCGAGAAGATGATCAGGGGTGCCGGCAGGACTCCGCCCATCGCGAGGCCGTCCACGAACTGCGCGTCCGTCAGCCAGCCGCGACCATCGACGGCGGCATCTTCGAGAAACGGGATGACTGTGAACGCACCCCCAAAGGTGACCAGCCCTGCCTTCAGCCCCTCCCAAAAGATCTCCACTGTGAGCGACAGCGTGACCGCTCCCAGGAGCACGGCAGCCAGCACGGGCAGGGTGAGCTCGAACGAGTTCGAGCGACTCGTCCAGGCGCGCGCGTTCGACCACACCTCATATGCCAGCCCGGCGCCCGCCAAAACGACGAGGAAGCCGGCATCCGCGAAGATCGTGAGACAGAAGCCGGCGACGGCCAAGGCGATGAGCGGGACATCGGTGAGGAAGGTGCGGCTGAGCCGCACGAGGGCGCGCGCGATGATCGCACCTACGGCGGCTTTGAGGCCGTAGAACAGCTCATCGAGGTTGTCGGAGAGGTCGGCTTCGACGTAGGCGATCGCCAGCGCCAGCATGAGGACGAAGCCGGGAAGCATGAAGCCGAGGCCCGCGAGGACGCCGCCCAGCTTGCCGCCGCGAAGCCGCCCGAAGTAGATGCAGAGCTCAGTCGCCTCCGGCCCCGGGAGCACCTGGTAGACCGCGAGCGTCCGCTTGAACGTTTCCTCCGAGACCCACTCCTCTTCATCCACGCATTCGCGCTTGAGTGCCGCAATCTGTGCCGCGGGGCCGCCCCAGGCAAGGAGCCCAAAACGCAGGAAGCGGGCGAAGATCGAAAGCGGCGAATCTCTTGGCGGCGCCTCCAAAGCGGACCAAGGTACTCGCCGTCCGGATCCTGGATCCCGCAACGTGCAGTCGTCAGCGGCCGAGCGTGCCGAGAAACTGGCGTGAGCTTGTGTGCACGGGTCCGATCAGTTCTCGAATCTCGCTGAGGCTCGCGCGCAGCTCAGGGTCCCCACCCTCGACGGGCATCATCGAGTCTTGGAGCTCGCTCAGGATCAGGTCCGCTTGGGACGCGGCGGAGGTGGCCTGCTCGACGAAGCCCTTCGCGCCCTGCGAAGGCGGGCCCGGCGGCTTGGTCGCGGGTTCGTCGGTGTCTTGTGCGACGCGCGTGGCGAACGCGATGCGGGTGTGCTTCGTACGTACGTAGGCCTTTTGAACGGGCCTGAACAGGTCGTCCTCGAGGCGATCGGCTGAGCCCGTGGCGAGGAGCTCGAACGCCTCGCCAAGGCATGCGACGGCGAGGCCCAACTCCTCCTCTGCGGCTTCGAGGTCGCCGATGATCCGGTCTCTCGCTTCAACCGTGGTGAAGGCCATGGCGCTGACGTTAGCCAGCGGTTGGCGTCGCTCGGGGTTCCGGGTTTGAGGTGTGGGTAAGAGCGAAAGGTGCTGACCGCGCTTCTCTACGGCCTCGCGGCCTCCAGCGCGCTGGTGATTGGCGCTGCGATCGGGTCGCGATGGACTCTGTCGAAGCACATCACGAGCATTCTGCTCGCGTTCGCGAGCGGTGCGCTGATCTCGGCGCTGGCCTTCGAGCTCTTCGAGGAGGCCTTCGAGCTCGGCGGCGCAACCCGGTCGGGACTCGGCCTCTTGGCGGGTGCGGTCACGTTCGTCGTGGTCGACACCATGCTCGACAAGCGGGTTGCCGGAAAAACGGGGCCTGACGAGCGCGAAGTCGCCGCGAGCGGCGCGAGCGGCGGGGTGGGATGGGCCCTCCTCGCCGCGGTAACCCTCGACGGCGTCCCCGAAAACCTCGCCCTTGGGGTGTCGCTCGTCGAGGGAGCCTCGCTGACTCTCCTCATCGCGATCTTTTTCTCGAATCTCCCCGAAGCTCTTGTCGGCGCCACGGCAATGCGAAGCGAAGAGCGCTCAGCCGCCGCGGTGGTCGGCATCTGGGTGGTCTGCGCCGTGTTCTTGACCGTCGCGGTCGTGCTCGGCCGCGCGTTCGGGGGATCGATGAGCCCCGAGCTCCTGGCGCTCGCGCTCGGCTTCGCCGGCGGCGCGGTCCTCGCCTCGCTCGCCGACACGCTCATGCCCGAGGCGTTCGAGCACGGGCGGCCTTGGAACGCGCTCGCCACCTGCGCCGGCTTCTTCCTCTCCTACGTTCTCGCGGCCTAGCCCTACAGGTTCACGGCCACGTACTTCGCCTCGAGGTACTCGAGGATGCCTTCGTTCCCGCCCTCGCGACCGTTGCCGGACTGCTTGACGCCGCCGAAGGGCGCGCCGGCGTTGGAGACCATGCCCTGGTTGAGTCCGATCATGCCCGTCTCGAGCGCTTCCGAGACTCGGAGCGCCCGCTTCAGATCCGACGTGAAGACGTAGGAGACGAGGCCGTACTCGGTCTTGTTGGCGGCCTCGATCGCCTCCTCGTCGCTGTCGAAGGTGGCGATGGGAGCGACGGGTCCGAAGATCTCCTCCCCCAGGACCCTTGCGTCGTCGGTGACGCCTGCGAGCACCGTGGGCTCGAAAAAATACCCTTGGCCGTCGGGGCGCCCGCCCCCGGTGACGCACGTGGCGCCCTTCTCAACCGCGTCTTCGACCAGCTCGGCCACCTTGTCGCGCTGGTCGGCATCGATCAGCGGTCCGACATCTACGTCCTCGTCGGTGCCGCGCCCGATCTTCAACGCGCCCATCTTTTTCGCGAGCTTTTCGGCAAATTCTTCGGCGACGGACTCGTGGACGTGGAACCGGTTGGCCGAGGTGCACGCCTCGCCCACGTTCCGCATCTTGGCGATCATCGCGCCCTCGATTGCGTCGTCGATGTCCGCGTCGCCGAAGACGAGGAACGGTGCGTTTCCGCCCAGCTCCATCGAGACCTTGAGGACGTTCTCGGCTGCCTGGGCGATCAGCTTTCGCCCGACCTCCGTCGAGCCCGTAAACGAGAGCTTGCGAAGGCGCGGATCGCCGATGATCGGCTCGGAGACGTCCCCCGACTTCGTTGAAGTCACCACATTCAAGACGCCGTCGGGCAGGCCGCACTCACCCAAGAGCTTTGCCAGGGCGAGCATCGAGAGTGGGGTCTGTTGGGCCGGCTTCACCACCATCGTGCAGCCCGCGGCGAGCGCTGGGCCGATCTTGCGTGTGCCCATGGCGGTCGGGAAGTTCCAGGGGGTGATGAAGTAACAGGGGCCGACGGGCTGGCGCATGACGAGCACGCGGCTCTCGCCGTTGCCCGCGTTCTTGAAGTAGCCCTCGATCCGAAGCGCCTCGCCCGAGAACCAGCGAAAGAACTCAGCGGCATACGTCAACTCGGCCTTGGACTCCTTCACCGCCTTGCCCATCTCGAGCGTCATGAGGAGCGCCAGGTTGTCTATCTGCTCTGAGATCGCCTTGAAGGCGCCGTAGAGGATCTCCGAGCGCTCGTTCGGAGGCGTCGCCGCCCAATCCGCCTGTGCCGCACACGCGGCGTCGATCGCGGCCCTCGCGTCGTCAGGCGTGCCGTCGGCCACTTCGCAGATCGTCTCCCCGGTCGAGGGGTCCTCGATCTCGAGCTTGGCGCCTTCGGAGGAGTCCCGCCACTCGCCGCCGATCAAGAGCTGATTCGGGGCTTCGTCGATGACCTTTTGCTCGTCGGCGCTCAGTGCCATGCGGTCTCCTCGTCGTGGGTCGGGGCTGTGCTTCACACTAGATGACTAGTCATATACGGAGCATCCAAATCGGGAGCCTTTGCCCAGCGGCCCTTGCGAGACTTTGGTGATCCGCGGCTGTTGTCGATGGTTAGGGGGGAGGGATAGGCGACTTGTTGAAGGGACGACGGGACATAAAGGGACAGCGCACATATTTGGTCGGGCTCGTGGCAGCCGCTGCGGCGCTGGCCGGGCCCGTCCAGACACACGCGGCCGACTGGGTCGTGAACGGTCGCGGCTTCGGCCACGGCGTCGGCATGAGCCAGTACGGCGCATACGGCTTCGCTCAGCAAGGCCGCTCGTCCAAGGAGATCCTCCGCCATTACTACACGGGCGTGAAGGTCGGCGAGGCAGATACTCGAAGCGTCCGAGTCCTCATTTCAACCGGCCACAGCTCGATCGGTTTCTCGAACGCCAATAAGGCCTGTGGCAAGAAGCTCGACGGTGCAGAGACCTATTCCTTCCGCCTCGTCTCGGGCAGCGTCACCCTGCGCCGCCCAAACGGCTCGAAGCTCGCGGGATGCGGGGGTGAGGGAGCGGCAGCAGGCGGCAGTTCGGTGCGCTTTGCCGGGGTCGGCTCTTATCGGGGCGATCTTCGCGCCCGAAGTGTGAACGGCTCGATCTACGCCATCAACAAGGTCGGCATCGAGGGCTACGTCAAGGGCGTGATCCCGAACGAGTCGCCGGCGAGTTGGCCCCAGGCGGCCCTCCGCGCCCAGGCGGTCGCCGCCCGCTCCTACGCGCTCGCGACCACCCTGAACGGCGATGGCTACGACCTCTACGACGACACGCGAAGCCAGGTCTACGGCGGCCTTTCCTCCGAGGCGTCCTCGACCAACGAGGCGGCGCGAAAGACCGCGCGTGAAGTCATAAAGAGCGGCGGCGAGATCGCGACGGCGTTCTTCTTCTCCACCTCGGGAGGCCAGACCGAGAACAGCGAGTTCGGCTTCTCGGGCGGGAGCCCACGCTCTTACCTCAAGTCGGTCAATGACCCGTTCGACGATGTCTCACCCGTCCATCGCTGGAGGGTGCGCTTCTCCGAGTCAGAGTTCGAGGCGAAGCTCTCCGGCCTCTACTCGGGCAACCTGAAGAGGATTGACATTCTGAAGCAAGGCAGGTCGCCTCGCATCGTCGAGGCGCGGGTGGTCGGCTCGAACGGATCCTCGGTCGTTTCCGGCGACACCCTTCGCTTCCGCCTCGGCCTCCGTTCAACGTGGGCTTCGTTCAAGAAGCGCTAGCCGTCTGAAAACGGCTGGAGTGGGACGCCGTGATCGGTTTCGCGGGTGCCCAGCTCGTAGACGGCCGCTCCTGCCACCTCCAGGCGCGCGTGCTTTTCGCCCGGCCGCTCCACCTTCAACTCGATGTCTGCGATCGAACAGTTGAGCGCGTTGTGCTCGGGGCCCGTGGGATCCGCGTAAACCCACGCGACGAAGTCCTTGAGCGGCGCGCCGACTCTGCCCTTTACGTTCACGTTCTTGCCCGGGAAGGTGAAAGTCGCGCCGTCGGAGCTCTCTGAGACCTCGGTCCCGTACACCTTGTCCAGCCCGCCCAACGTGTAGGCCTCGCCCTCCAGCACGATCCGCCCGTTGGCGATCCAGGGCGTCGTCAGCGGCCCCACCTTGATCCGGCCCGCGGCGATGTCGATGTAGTCGCCACGCCGCCCACCCAAATCAGACGCCTGGATCCACGTCCAGCGCTCCGCGTGCTCGGCGCCCCAGTTGTGACCGACCATCCCCGGCCAGCCGTCGAGCTCGATCGTCTCGCCGCCGATCTCCACCGTTCCCGAGAACACCGCGGCCGGGTGAGGGCTGAGCATCTTCGTGCGCGGCAGCTTCGACCGGTACATGAACTCGTACGGCAGGTGGCGTAGGGCGCGGGCCCCGTCTGTGAAGGAGAGATCCCATGCCGCGTGGGGCGAGTCGCCCGAGATCGAGCCCTTCGCCGAGCCCGGTCGAAGCTCGGATTCCCCGATCCGAATGTAGGCGCCGTCGGGCGCTGAGATTTCGGCGGCGGGCAGGGTGGCCTTTGTGGCTCGGGGCCCCGGCGCGTCCGCGTCGAAGGCGGTCAGCCACAGCGAGCCCTGGACCGGCTCGCCTGGACGCTGATGCGTCGTGTGGCGAAGCCAGACGGAGCGGCCCCCACCGGGCGCAGATGCCTTCAGATAGAAGCTCTCGTAGTGCTCCTGGCTCGCCGGCACGTCCGCGAAGCGCGCCTCGGTTCTCACCGTTGGGGGTCCCATCGCGAGGGGGAAACTAACATCCACGAGGGTGGATCGAGAGGCGCTCAGGGCACTCGCGGTCACGCTCGGTCTTCTCGTGGCGCTCGCCGGCGCCGTTGCGGCGCTCGTCTTGGCGGTCGGGCTGGGCGGCTCAGAGCCCATCGATGTCGAGATCGAAAAGATCTCTAAAGCGGCGCGCTCCGACGTGCCGCTCGCGTCCGGCGACCCACTCGCTTGGACCGAGAAGACGTCCGCCGAGCTCGCGGAGCGTGCCGTTCTGGGCACCTCCCACGTGATCTACGAAAAGAGTCCCGGGGGTGTCCTCGCATCGGCCGAGCGGACCGAGCGGTGGCGTAAGGAGATCGAAGCGGCAGCACGGCCGGCGGGGGTAGATCCGGACACGCTTGAGGCGATTGTCTTTCTGGAGAGCGCCGGGCGCTCGCAGGTTTCCGCCGACGGCACCCCTAACTCGGCATCGGGTCTCGCGCAGATCATCCCGTCTACGGCGACCAGCTTCCTCGGCATGCAGGTCAACCTTCCCCGAAGCGTCGCCCTGACGCGCCAGATAGATACGGCGCTCGCCAAGGGCAAGGCCGAGCTCGCTTCGCGCCTGATCGAGGAGCGCATGGCGGCTGATGAGCGCTTCGACCCCGAGCTGGCCCTCGAAGGAGCCGCGCGCTACCTCGAGATCGCCACTGAGCGCTTCGGCTCGGAAGAGCTGGCCGTCGTCTCGTATCACATGGGAATCGGCAACCTCGAGAACGTGATCGATGCTTATGTGGGTGGGTCGCCAAGCGGTCCGACCGCTCAGATCGTGGCATCGAACGAGATCGATTACGCGCGCCTTTACTTCGACTCCTCGCCGCAGAGCCGAACCGCCGCCTATGAGCTCCTCGCCGGCTTCGGCGACGACTCGTCGCTCTACCTGTGGCGTGTTCGTGCTTCAGCCGGCATTCTCGAGGATTGGCGTCGCGACCCCGGCGCACTCGAGGCCGCCGTTGAGCTGGCGACGAACAAGGCGACGCTCGAGGAGACCTACCACCCCGTCTCAGAAACCGAGGTGTTCGAGAGCCCCGACGATGTCGCCGCCGCGACCGACGACGGCGAGCTGGTCCGAGTGCCCAGCGACCGCGCCTTCGGCTTCAAGATCGCCGGGCAGGCCGGCGAGCTGGCGTCCGAGCTCGACGTGGAGCCCGAGCTCTACCGGGTACTTCGGCCGGAGGCTCTGGCGGCCCTCACCTACCTGGCGGGGAAGGTGCGCGGCATATCGGGCGAAGGCAAGCCTCTGACGGTGACGAGCCTTTCGCGTGATCGTGAGTACCAGGACCTGCTCCTGGGGATCAATTTCGAGGCCACCGCCGAGTACTCACTTCACACGACGGGTTGGTCGTTCGACATCCGGCGCAAGTACGCATCGGACAAGCAGGGACGGGCCTTCCAGTTCGCCCTCGATCGCCTACGCGCGCACGCAATCCTCGACTACGCGTACGAGCCTGCGGCGATTCACATCACCGTCTCTGAGAACGCGGAGATCCTCATCGACGATTGAACGCGCCCGCCCCTCGCCTACCCGCGCGCGTCGGGAAAGCCGCTTTCTCAGACCTTGACGGTCATGACGTCGCCGTCGGCCATCACGTAGTCGCGGCCCTCGAGCCGGAGCCGGCCGCGGTCACGCGCGCCCGCGTATCCGCCCGCGTCGACCAGGTCGCGCCAGCTCACTACCTCGGCGCGGATGAATCCTGCCTGGATGTCGCCGTGGATCTTGGCCGCGGATTCCCAGGCGGTTGAGCCGCGACGGACGTTCCGGGCCATCGCCTCCTTGTCCTCACCGGCCGTAAAGAACGAGATGAGGTCCAGCAGCTCGAATGCGCTTCGGATCACGCGTGCGAGGCCCGACTCTGCGACGCCCATCTCCCCGCGGAGCTCGGCGGCCTCTTCGGGATCCTCGATCTCGGCCAGCTCGGCTTCGATGCGTGCGCTGATGGCAACAGCCTCGGCGCCTGAGCCCCTTGCGTGCTTGGCGACCGGCTCGGGCACGACGTCGGAGCCCTCGTCGACGTTTGCCACGTAGAGGATCGGCTTCTGAGTGAGCGCTCCGAGGAGGCGCGGCGCGTGCGCCGCCTCGGCGGGCACCGATACCTCGCGCACGGGGCGCCCAGCCGAGAGCGCGGCGACCACTTGTGAGAGCCAGTCACGCTCGGCAACCAGCTCCTTGTCGAGCGATTTTGCCTGCTTGGTTACCCGCTCGAGCCGGCGCTGAGCCTGGTCGAGATCGGAGGCGAGGAGCTCGAGCTCGATCAGCTCGATGTCGTCCCGCGGGTCCACCCGTCCTTCGGGGTGCGGGACGGCGCTGGCGGCGTGGGAGCGAACGACGTGGCAGATCGCGTCGGTCTCGCGAATCGCTGCTAGGAAGCGGTTTCCGAGACCCTCGCCCTCCGACGCACCGCGGACGAGGCCCGCGATGTCATGGAACTCGATCGTCTCGAGGACGACCTTCGACGAGCGAACGGTCTCGGCGACAGCATCGAGGCGCTCGTCCGGCACGCCGACCACCGCGACGTTCGGGTCGATCGTGGTGAACGGGTAGTCGCCGGTTTCGGCGCCGCCCTGGGTCAGGGCGTTGAAGAGGGTTGACTTGCCCGCGTTTGGCAGACCGACGATTCCGACCTTCAAGTGGGGTCTGACCCCTCAATCGGGGCGCTTGAAGCGTCGGGGCCATTCACGGGGTCTGACCCCTCCTGCGCGGTGGCGGGGCCTGACCCCGCTGGGGCCGCCGCTGCGTGAACCGCCCCCTCCCGGGCCGGAGCCTCGTCGTGGCTGAGGTCGGCCACGAAGTCAGCCATGCGCTCTTCGAGCGTGCGCTCGCCGACGGCAGGCACGAAGCCGCCGATCAGAAGGCCGAAAAGCGCTCCTGCGACGACATCGGACGGGTAGTGCATCCCGAGATAGGGGCGCGAGATGCAGATGGAGGTCGCGAGGAGGTAGAGCGGGACTCGAGTTCTCGGGTCGACGCGGCCAAGCGCGGTAGCCGCCGCCATCGAAGAGGTCGAGTGCGCCGAGGGAAAGGAGAGGTTCGAAGGTGCCTTGGCGAGCGGTGGGTGGTCTTCGAGGAGCGGACGCTGACGGCCGAAGCTCAGCTTGACGCCGTAGTTCAGGATCACCGCGCTGGGCCCGGTCGCGGCCGCGATGAGCCAGCGCTTGCGCTTGGCCGGGTCGGTCGCGGCACCCGTCGCACCGATCGCGACCCAGATGGCGGCCCACTCCCCGATGATCCCGAGGCTTTTGACGACGCTCTCAGTCCCAGGATCGTGTGGCGCTTTGGTCCGCAGGAAGCGAAGGACGGCCTGATCTGCGGCACCAAGCGCGCCCATGACCCCTGGCTTGCGGGTCGGCGCGCGCCGCGTGCGAAGGCGGGCAAGGAGCCAGTCGATCCTTCGCTCCGGCTCGGTCTTTTTCCAGGGATTTCTCACGGGAGGGGAGCGGAGGTTACGGCGCGCTTCTCCCTACAGCTCCCGGCGGAACAGGCGCATCGAGGTCTCGGCCGCGCGTCTTCTCATGCCGCGGTCCTCCCAGCGCTCCTTCGTGATCTCGTTCGAGCGCTCGAGGTCTGACTCGAACTGCTTGGTAAGCAGGCCGGCGAAGTGCTCGTCCCACACGCTGAGCATGATTTCGTCGTGGAGCTGGAAGGAACGGTTGTCGAAATTGACCGTGCCGACCGACGACCACACGCCATCGACCACCAGCGTCTTCGCGTGGAGCATCGTCGGCTGAAACTCGAAAATGCGCGCGCCCGCTTCCATGAGCTCGGAATAGGAGTCACGTCCCGCGACGCGCACGAATCCCTTGTCGATGTGAGGACCGGGCACGAGGATGCGCACGTCGACTCCGCGCTCGGCCGCGTCGGCCAGAGCCTCCGTGAAAGCCGGGCGTGGGACGAAGTAGGCCGAGGTCAGATCGAGCGAGCGGCGCGTCGATGCGATCGCCAGGTAGTAGAGGGTCTCGACGTTGGTGTCGCCGACGCCTGACTTCGAGCGGACCAGCTGCACCTTCCCGCCTTCGTCGCGGGGCTTGAGGTGCGGGAGATAATCCTCACCCGAGAGCACCTCGCCCGTCGCCTCGAGCCAGTGCTCGGCGAAGGAGCCCTGGAGATGTCGGACGACCGGGCCTCTGACCCGCACATGGGTGTCTCGCCAATGCTCTTCGTCCTCGGCGTCACCCGTCCACTCCTCGGCGATCCCCACGCCGCCCGTCATTCCGACCAAGCCGTCGGCGACGAGGACGCGGCGGTGCGAGCGGTTGGCGAGGCGGCGCATCGTGTACGGGCGGATCGGGCGAAAGCGGTGGACGACCGCGCCGGCCTCCACCATGTCGTCGATCTGGCTCGCCTCCATCATCACCGAGCCGAGCGCGTCAAGGAGGACCTTCACCTCGACGCCGGTACGCGCCCGCTCGCAGATGGCGTTCGTGAGGTCCCGGGTGATGTCGCCCTTCCAGTAGACGTAGGTCTCGAACGTGAGCGTCTTCTCTGCGCTCGCGATGGTCTCGAGGATGGCCGGGAAGATCGCATCACCGTTCACAAAGAGCTCGACCTCCGATCCTTCGGAGATCGGCGCGCCGGTGAGCGCCTCGGCCGCACGCAGGAAGTCGGGTGAGCCGACGTCGAGCGCGCCCGTGCCAAGGTCGTAGCCAAATGCGCCCTCGCGCCGATGACGGAGGCTGTCGGAGACGTACCAGCCGACCAACGCTGAGGCCAGCGCAGCAGGCCACGCCCACCGCGCGACGTTGCGCTCAGGCTCCTGCCAGGGAAGCCTCACCCCACGACGACCTCGACGGCGTCGGGATCGACCGTGAAGCTCGTCGTCCCTGACTCCACCAGCTCGCCGTCGACGTTCCAAGGCCTCGCCTCGGCGAGCTCCACCTCCGCATGGGCGCACCGCACCTTCGTTACGCCCGACTGTTCCCCGATGCCGCCCCGCCGAAGGCCGTAAGCATGAAGGGCAAGCCGGGCGCGTGAGCCTGCCTCGATCACGACGAGGTCGAGCCTTTGATCCGCGAGGTTCGTCTCGATCGACGAGCCGCCGCCGAACGCTCCCGAGCAGGCAACGGTCACCTGCCAGACCTTGCCGGAATGGACCTCGGCGCCGTCGCAGCGCACGGTGCATTCGACCGCTCCCGCCTGCAGACCCGCCCGCAGGGCGCCGACCGCGTAGGCAAAGGGACCGAGGAGCCCCTTGAGACCGTCGGCATGCCGGGCAGCTGCAGGTGGCAAGCCCATGCTTGCCACGTTCAGGAACGGCCGGTCACCCATGCGCCCGACGTCCAGCTTCCGGGTGCGCGCACCGCCGGCCACGAGATTGCATGCTTCGCTCGGCTCACGCGGGATGCCGAGCTCTCGCGCGAAGTCGTTGGCGGTACCTGTCGGGATCACCGCAACGGGAAGGCCGGCCCGCGCGGCGGGCGCGGCGACGCAGGCAAGCGAGCCGTCTCCCCCTGCCACCAC
>JALZIJ010000269.1 GCA_030860375.1 Actinomycetota bacterium
CTCTGCCCGAGGCCTCACGCTTCAGCAAGCCCCGTACTGCCAGCCGATTGAGGATGGTCTGGACGGTGGTATACGCACCGCGGTGCTCCACCGGTAAGGCCCGGCGTACCTGTTCGACGGTTCCCCGGTCGCGTCGCCAGAGGACCCGCATCACACGTTCTTGCAAGTCGCCTTGGATTGGATCTCGCCTATCCATTGCTGATTCAGCCTAGCGCTGAGTGGTGCGCCTGAAGAGGCTGGGTATCACGAAGAGGATCGCTGCGAGGACGGTGTACACCAGAATCCCGGCCACCAATTTCGCCGGTGGGTCTGAGACTTCCGGCGGAAAGTACACGGAGCGATCCTCTTCTCGAACGATCCCCGTGTCCCCGGCATTCGCCGGCACCCAGGTTTCCAGCGTCTCGCCCTCGTGGCGGAGCTCTGCGTACAGGAACCAGCGTCCTCGCTCGGGCAGCACGATCGAGCCAACGAACTCGCACTCGTCTCGAGCCGTTAGCTCAGCCGTGACCGCTTCTCCTGCCCGCCGTGCCGTGAGCCCGGACGGCTCGAGATCCTCGCAATGGCTCGCCGGCGTGACTTCGAGGGTTGCCTCAGTACCCGCGGTGTTCGCTGTGATCGAAGCGGTCGTGAGCTCTTCGCCTTGGCCTGGGTCGTGCCCGAGGACGCGGCCTGGAAGCAGCGCGAGCAAAAGCAAAGCGGCTCCAACCGCACGAGCGATCCTGGAGTTGGCTGGAGGATGGCCCCCGCCGCCAGTCAGCGCAAGTCCGGCTACGGCGCCGAGAATCGCCAGGGGAAGTCCGACCATGACGTCGCCTGCGTCCAAGAAGAGATCCGACCGGACCCAGTTGAGGTAGGGCACGTATGTCGCGAAGACCACGATCGTGATCACGATGGAACGAACGAGAAGGGCTGCCTGCCTAATGAGGTCGAAGGCGAGGGCCGGCGCGATGAGCAGCGGGACAAGTGGGGCCACGCGATCGCCGGCCAGCAAAACGATTGCCACCACACCCATCACCACGGTGTAGGCAAGGACGCTCCACGTCACTGCGAAGCGAATCGGAAGAGCCAGGCGAACGAGACCGAAGGCAAAGGCCACACCGCCGGTGAGCACCGGGAGATAGAAGGCGAGGTCGAACTGGGGAACATCGGTCTCGTACTCGAGCACCGGAGTCGCGGCCACGCCAACGACAGCCGCGCCGGCCATCACGGCCGCGACAAGCTCGAGACGACGCTGGGCAGTCGAACTAAGCTCGAGCAGCAATGCGGAGGCGATAAGCGCGCTTCCCGCGACGCCCAGCATGTGTGGAGGGCTCCAGATGACGGAGTCCCGCCCGAACGCTTCGTGCCAGCCGTTGTCGATCGGCGCCGCGGCGAGCGTCAGTGTGGCCCCAAGCAGACCGAGGAGGAGGGGTGGGTGGCGCAGGGCTTGGCGGAGTCCGCGTTCCCTCGCCACCAAGAGGGCCCATATACCTAGGGCGCCACCCGTAAGGGATATCCCCGCATAGAGGACGAGGTGTGGAGCGATGAAGAATGAATCGCGCCCCTCTTCGGTATGCCACGCGTCATCCCAGTACGTGCCGAAGAGGGCTAGGACAAAGCCCGCAAGCGCGAAGACGACGAGAAGTGGCCACCGGTTCATCGAATGGCTCACAGCTACCGGCTCCGGATCAAGCGACCCACCGCGTCCATCGTTTCTTGACCTTCTCGTCGGCGTGTTTCATTCATCGTGAACTCTGTACGGCCGGGGTACCGCCTCGTTCACACCATACCCTCCTGGGGTATGGTACATCAGGGAAGATGTCGATGCGTTGAGCTGCCGACACCTTCTCCAGCAGGGGTCCTACTCAGTTGGCCCCCCGTGGGCGCCGACCGGGCTTGCGCTGAGGCCCATCAACTCCTGCATGGTGCCGATTTCCTCGATCTGAATCGCTTGGATCGATTCCGCGAGCGCCACGACTTCCTCGTCGCTTCCGCCTGCGATCTCCAAGCCCGCCATGTCGACGGCAGAGGAATGATGAGCGCTCATCTCTTTCAGGAAGATCTCGTCGAACTCCGGACCGGTCGCCGCGTCGAGTTCCGCGATCACGCCTTCGTTGAGCGCCATTACCTCATCGGCCGCTTCCTCAGCCGACGCATCGAACCGCTCGAGAAATCCTTCAAGTTCGGTGATCTCTGCCTCTTGGGTGTCGAGAATCCCCTGTGCGAGCTCAGTCACGCCCGGGTCTGAGCCTTTTTCGACCGCAAGCGTCGCCATCTCGACGGCGTGCTGGTGGTGGGGGAGCATCTGCGCTGAAAAAGCGGCATCGATGGCGGCTGACTCGCCTTCCTCGTCGCTGCCTCCGCATGCGCCGATCGCGAGAACCGGCAACAGGGCAGTTACAAGGACGGCCTTGGGCGCGAACTTCATTTCTCGGCTCCTTCTGTTGGGTTGGTCTATAACAACGCAGCGACAAGCGGTGTGGTTCACGGGTTGGTCCTCGGCGCTGATGTCCGATCCACCTTGTCCTACACGTAGTAGGTGCTAACTAGACTTCAAGTTACAGGCACGGTCAACCAGGGCGGAGGATGAGAATGTCGACGAAGCTGTTAGGCGGAGTTGTTGCGGCTGTGATCGCACTGATCCTCGTGTGGTCTCTTCTCCTCGGCGGGGACGATGAGGCAAACGCTACGGAGACCGACGGAGCCTTCGTCACCGAGATGGTTCCTCACCACGAGTCTGCGATCGAGATGGCCGAGATCGCGGTGAAACGAGCCGAGCATCCTGAGATCGAGGCGCTTGCCAGATCGATCGTCGCCTCGCAGGGGGACGAGATCTCAGCGCTGGAAGCGATACATCAGCGCTTGTTTAACGCGTCGGTCGGCGAGGTCGACCATGGGACCCTGGGGCTGGCCGAGCACGAGATGGGAATGAGCTCGGATCTCAGCTCGCTCGAATCCGCAAAGCCATTCGACCGTGCATTTATCGACATGATGGTGCCGCATCACCAAGGGGCGATTCTGATGGCGAGAGTCGAGCTCGAGCAGGGAAGCGATGAGAAAGCGAAGGCTCTCGCCGAACAAATCATCGAAGCGCAGACCGTCGAGATCGAGGAAATGAACGAGTGGCGGGAGAAGTGGTACGGCGAGCCCTCGCCGGCCGGTGGGGTCCCGACCGAGGGCACGAGCACGTCTCCGTCACACGAGTCGATGGGGCACTGACGCAAGTTTCCGAAGTTCTCCAGCGGCCCCCGTCGCGGGCACTGGGACCGGAGTTACCGCCTGATCCAGCGCTTGGCGGCATCACGTGCACAGGCAAGGTCCATTTCAGCGTCGAAGCGAAACCTCTGCGCCCGGCGAGTTACTCCTAGGGTACGTAGGACCAACCGCCTCAAACGCTATGAATCGACCTGAAAAGAAACGCAGAGCACGCATTCGTGCCGTCGCCACGCTTGCGATTGCTGTGTCGCTGACCGGCACTGCGCTGGGTCAGGACCTCGAGGCCGAGCGCAGCCAAAAGCAGGCCGAGCTCGAGCACGTCAAGGAGCGCGGCAAGGTCCTGTCGACTGAGATCTCAGAATATTCCGCCGAGATCGAGCGTCTCGCGGGGGAGGTCGCGGTCCTCCGTAATCGCGAAGCGATCGTGGCCGAGGAGTTGCGGCAGACCGAAGCTCAGCTCGTACTCGAGCGCCAGCACCTCGAGGATCTTCGTGATCGACTGGGACGGTCCCTGGACGTCCTCTCGGATCGCCTTGTCGATATATACAAGTCGGACCAACCCGACGCACTCACAGTCATCCTCGACTCAGACGGCTTCGAGGACTTGGTCAGCCGCTACGACTACCTGTCTCGGGTTCAGGATCAGGACGCGAGCATCGTCTCCCGCGTGCGCAGCCTTCGCAACGAGTCCGAGGAGACCGTGCGGCAGGTTCGTACGGCGCGCGACTCGATCGAAAGTAAGAAAGCCGAGCTGGAGCGCACGCGTTCGCAACTCGAAGCCCGCGAGACTGAGCTCGACGTCGCTCGCGATCAGAAAGAGGCATCCCTCGGAGATGTGCGGGCTTCTGAGAAGCGCCTGGAGGGCGATATCTCCGACCTCAGTGCGCAAATCGAAAAGCAACTGCAAGCCGAGGCGTCGACCACTACCTCCGATCCACTTCCGGCCGGCCCCGTTCTCGACACGGGCGGCCAGATGATCTGGCCGGTCGACGGGGCCTTGACGTCACCCTTCGGCCCGCGCTGGGGTCGACTTCATGCAGGCATCGACATAGCGGCGCCAAGTGGCACACCGATTCGAGCCGCCCAGAGCGGCAACGTGACGCTCGCCGAGTACTACGGCGGTTACGGCAACTACACGTGCATCGACCACGGTGGGGGCCTGTCCACGTGCTATGCGCACCAGGTTCGACTCGGTACCACCGAAGGCGCGACCGTAAAGCAGGGTGAAGTGATGGGTTACGTCGGAAACACGGGCGCCTCGTTTGGCGACCACCTGCATTTTGAGGTCAGGGTCAACGGGACGCCCGTCGACCCGATGGGCTACCTCGGTTGATAGCCGTTATTGCAGCGATCAGTCCTGGCACTTCGGTCGCGCCGGGCCGGTCACCTTCACTCCGTAGCGAGCGGAGGTCCATCCCGACTTGATCCTGACCACGGTAAAGCCGGGACACACCGCTCGGAAGCGGCCGGAGGCCGTTTGACGACGAGGGTTGCTGCGGGGGTCTTCCTGGTCGGCCCTAACGGGGCGCAGGATTGATCGATTGCGGGTGCTCCAGATGTGGGCCGGGGTCGGGAGGTTGTCGATGTTGGGTCGGGTGGGATCCGGCGCTCGCAGTTGGAGGTTGACGTCGGGGCCGTGCTTCGTCGGCTGTTGGCCTCTTGCCGTGAAGTCAACCTTGTCTCCCACAGAGACCTGCGTTGGCCCGCTGATCACGATTCCCTTGCGGCGAAAGACCGGGACGGCATCGGTGCGGATCTCGTGTCGGCGCACCTGAATCAAGCGATAGCCATGCCAATACCCGTAGTCGACGCCAGTCTCCTCACCGGGACCGACGTACACCTCGCCGCCTGCGCCTCCATCCGTGAAGTAGGGAATCGCGGAAGCCGTGTACTGCCACATGCCCTTGATGTGCCCGACAAAGACCGCGTCCACGCCTGCAGCCGACGCCTCTTGCTCGAAGAGCAGATTGTCCGGCGATAATATGCCTTCACCCATGGTGTGGGGGCCCGGTGTTGGCTGCGTATGCCCGGGCCGATCGTCCTGTGTGGGCATGTGCATGACGACGAAGACCAGATCGCCCTCCGCGTCGGCTTTCGCGGCCTCGCTGGCCAGAAACTCGTACTGAGTGCTATTACCGTCGGCGTCGGGAAACGCCGGGCTCTGGAAGCCGTCACAGTTGACGATCCCGAAACAAGAGTTGTCGATGAAGACCCACCTCACGGGGCCGTATTCCACGGCGTAATGAGAGGAGGCGCCAGTGGGGTCGGATGCGGGCCTCCGGTTGGGAGCAAAGCGCCTGCTTTGGTACGGGCGGGCGTCGCCGAAGGGATAGGGGCGGGATGAGAAGACATCCAGGTAGTTCGAGAGGCTGCCCATCGAGTCCAGCCCGTCCGGGAAACCGGGCCTCGCCTTGCGATCGTGATTGCCGACTCCCGCGAAGTATGGAATCCCCCGGCGATCGAGAAGACGCATCACCTCGCGCCATCCCTCGAGGTTCTTGACCGTTCCGTCGTTTGCCTTGTCAGCCGAGGTCGCGACAAGGTCGGGTCGGTACCGGCTGGAGTCTTTGACTACCTTCGGAAAGATCCGCCGTCCATCCTCGTCGGTCAGATGCTCCTCGCCGAAGTGGACGAACGTTGAACCGTGCTTGGGGACCGGTGGCCAAGGCCTCTTCGGTCCCGCTTGCGCGGAAGCTGCGACGCTCGCGAGGCCTGCGCAGAGCGCGAGACAGGCGAGTATGAAGCTTGCGACCCTGCCGAGCATATGACGGGTATACCGCATCAGGATGTGTTTGAGGTGAAGTTCTCGGCCGGCCTCGTTTTCTGAAGTTTCAATCCTCGGCGATGGCTCTGATGGCAGCCTCGACCGGCTCAAGATCGCCGACGGCAATCTCGGCTCCGTCGAAGATCACGACCACGTTTGCAGCGCGATAGCAAAGCAATGTCGCTGCTGATTCACAGCGCTCGTACTCGGAGATACCCCCTTCGGCATCCTCGGCAACTGTGAGCGTGCCGTCGCCATCACTTCCGAAACGGATCTCGGAAACCTCCACGCTCGCTTGTGTGTTCGGCAGATCCGCGCCGAGTTCGAGATCCGCCCCCTCGTCGTTCATCTCGCCGACGAACTCGGACGCGGTAAACGTCCGCTGTCCTTCGCCGCATCCAACGGGGGCCACGATTGCTGCGGCGATCATGAGCAGGCGGCCCTTCATCGGGCAAGATGCGGCTCAGGCGGCCGCGAGCAGCTCGCCAAGCCGATGTTCGAGCGCTTCGGCCAAGGCCGTTCTGATCGGACCTTCAACAGTCCGTTCGACCAACTCCTGGAGGAACCCGTCGATGACGAGGCGCTTTGCCTCGGGCTCTTGGAGTCCGCGTGAGCGCAGGTAGTAAAGCTGTTCGGGATCGACTTGGGCGACGGCGGCCGCGTGGGTGCAGCGGACGTCGTCGGCCTCGATCTCAAGTCCCGGGATCGCGTCGGCGTGGGCGCGGGGGGAGAGAAGAAGGTTTCGGCTTTCCTGAAAAGCGTCGGTCTGCTGGGCATCGCGGTCGACGCGGATCATCCCGCGCCACACCGAGGTTGAGCGACCCGAAAGGACGCCGCGGAAGGCCAGGTCGGAGACGGTGTTCGGCGCGGCATGCTCCTGGGTCGTGTCGTAGTCGAGGTGCTGGATGCCGAGGCCCGCGTAGGCGCCCGTGACCTTCGCGGAAGAGCCGCGGCCGGCGAGCTTGGTCTCCATACGGACCTTGCCGCGCCCCGAGCCGAAACCGAGCGCGAGCCAGTCGAGCGAGGCATCCCGATCGACCTCGGCGCGCTGGGTCGCAAAAACCCATGCCGCATCAGACAGGTCTTGGCCGCACACAAAGCGAAGGTTCGCCCCTTGCCCAACGCTGATCTCGGTGACGCCGTTGAAGAGGGCGTCGGCCTCGGGGTCGCCGGCCAGGTACTGCTCCCATACTTCGGCCTCGGCTCCCTCTTCGAGCACGATGAGTGAGCGCCAGCCCATCGTCGATCCGGCGGCGCCCTGGATGGCGGAGAGGCCGATCGGCATCTCGAAGCGCTGACCCGCCGGGACATAGACGAAGGCGCCGCCTGCCCATGAGGCGTCGTTCCGGGCGACGAAGATGTCGTTAGCCGGGACGATCGATCCCAGGTGCTCGCGCACGAGGCCGGGGTAACGGGCGGCCGCGTCGGCGAGCGGCATCAAGGTCGGCTCAGAAGGCTTGCCGTTGCCCGAAGGCTCTTCAAGCTCGGAGCCGAGGGTCAGCGAGTCGACCTGGCGAAGGAAGGCAGAGCCGTCCGGGGCGGGGAGGATCGCTTGAGCCGACTCGGCCGAAGCTCCGTCGCCGCCGGCGGCTTCTGCGAAGGAGTCCAGGTTGAGGCTGGTGAGGTCGATGAACTCCCAGCCCTTGGCCTTGGGACCGGGCAGGGAGAGTCCCTGCGCAAGAGAGGCGCCTTTGCGGCGCCTCCCAGAAAGCCAATCAGGTTCGAGGGCCTTCTCAGCCAATCGAGCCCTCCATCTGAAGCTCGATGAGGCGGTTCATCTCAACCGAGTACTCCATCGGGAGCTCCTTGGCGATCGGCTCGATGAAGCCGTTCACGATCATCTTCGAGGCCTCTTCCTCGTCGAGTCCGCGCGACTGGAGGTAGAAGAGCTGCTCCTCGCCGATCTTCGAGACCGAAGCCTCGTGGCCGACATTCGCGTCTGACTCGTCGATGCGAATCGTCGGATAGGTGTCCGAGCGCGACTCGGGGTCGAGCAGGAGCGCATCGCAGACGACCTTCGACTTCGATTCTGACGCGCCCTTCGCGACCTCCAGGAGGCCGCGGTAGGTTGCGCGCCCGCCGTCCTTCGAGATCGACTTGGAGAAGATCGACGACGTCGTCTTCGGGGCGGCATGGATGATCTTGCCGCCGGCGTCTTGGTGTTGGCCCTTGCCGGCGAAGGCGATCGAGAGGATCTCGCCGTGAGCACCCTCGCCCATCAGATAGATGCTCGGATATTTCATCGTCAGCTTCGAACCGAGGTTGCAGTCGACCCACTCCATCGTCGCGTTCTCCTCGGCAATAGCGCGCTTGGTAACCAGGTTGAAGACGTTCTGCGACCAGTTCTGAACCGTCGTGTAGCGAACGCGCGAGCCGGGCTTGGCGACGATCTCGACCACCGCTGAGTGGAGCGAGTCGGACGAGTACACGGGCGCGGTGCACCCCTCGATGTAGTGAACGTCCGAGCCTTCTTCGGCGATGATCAGCGTGCGTTCGAACTGGCCCATGTTCTCCGTGTTGATGCGGAAGTAGGCCTGAAGCGGCATCGCAACCTTGACGCCCTTGGGGACGTAGACGAAAGAGCCGCCCGACCACACGGCCGAGTTGAGCGCGGCGAGCTTGTTGTCGTTCGCCGGGATGACCGTGGCCCAGTATTCGCGAATGAGATCCTCGTGCTCGCGGAGCGCCGTGTCCATATCCGTGAAGATCACGCCTTGGGCCTCGAGCTGCTCGTTTACCTGGTGGTAGACGGACTCCGACTCATACTGCGCGCCGACGCCTGAGAGGAACTTGCGCTCGGCCTCAGGGATGCCGAGGCGGTCGAAGGTGTTCTTGATGTCCTCGGGGACCTCTTCCCAGGTGCGCCCGACCTTTTCGGATGCACGCACGAAGTAGTGGATGTCCTCGAAGTCGATCTGGTCGAGGTCGCCGCCCCATTTGGGCATCGGGCGGTCCTGGAAGTGATCGAGGGCCTTGAGGCGGAACTCCCGCATCCAGGCAGGCTCATTCTTGTACTCCGAGATTGACTCGACGAGCCCACGCGAAAGGCCCTTCGGGGCCTTATAGGCGTACCCGGTCTCCGGATCGTGGAAGCCGAACTTCTCTTTGTAATCGGAGCCGATGTCCTTCAGGCCGGATTCGGCGTCGGTGAGGACCTTCGTGGACGCGGATGCGGTCTCGGGGGGAGAGGTCATAGGTTCAGAGCTCCAGCTTCAGTTCGCCGTTTTCAGCGCGGACCCCGAACGTGTCGACCGGGACGTAGGCCGGAAGCGACTTGGGCCGCCCCGTCCGGAGGTCGAACAGCGACCCGTGGCGGGGACATTCCACGGTACAGGAAGATTCGTCGAACTCACCCTCGGCGAGCGGTCCGTCGTCGTGGGAGCAGCGGTCCTCGATCGCGAAGAGCTCGCCGCCGGCGCAGTGAAAGACGCCGATCTTTCGCCCGTCGTCAACGGTGACGAGACGCATCTCGCCCTCGGGCAGTTCCTCGGTTTTGCACACAGTGAGTTCAGGCATAAGTAAATGGAATGAGCACCTTCGGGAGCGAAAGCAGCATGTGCCGGTAGTGATTCCAACTTCTGAGGTCGGATTTTAGCTGCCTGCCCAGATGCGCAGGCGTCAGATCTGCTCGGCGGCTGCCGGGTCGCCGCGCTCGCCCTCGTCCTCCCAGTCGGCAAGCTCGCCGAGCGAGGCCGACTTCACAACCTTGAGGCCGAGGAGCGCGCACTTCATGCGGGTGGCCGAGATGGGGATGCCGAGGAGGTCAAGAACCTTTTCCTTCGGCATTGTCAAGAGCTCGTCGCGGCTCATGCCCTCCAGCTCTTCGACGAGCATCGACGTCGCCGCAGTGGAGATCGCGCAGCCCTTGCCCTCGAAGGAAACCTCAGAGACCCGGTCGCTCGAGTCGAGCTTTATATAGACGTGCTGCTCGTCGCCGCAAAACGGGTTCGTGTCCTCGAAGTCGAGGTCGAAGGCCTCGAGGCGGCCGAAATGGCGCGGCCGCTTGTAGTGGTCGAGGATGTTCTCGCGGTAGAGCTCGTCCATCCATCAGACGGTAGCGCCGACCCGGTCGGCCGCAAGCTCTGCAAGGGCCATCACGGTGAGCTGCGGGTTGACCGTGATCGCGGCCGGGAAGACGCTGGCGTCGCACACGTAGATGCCCGGAGCGCCGGGCACCCCGAAGTCCGGGTCAACGACTCCGCGCGCCCTGTTTCGGCTGATCGGGTTCCCGCCCTGCGGGTGCGAAGAGTGGAGCTGGATGTCCGTGTTGTCGCGGACGATCGTGTCGAGCTCTTCCAGCCCTTCCGGCGTGGAGTGCGGCAGATACCGGAAGGTGGTCGGCATCACGCGCTTCGCGCCGGCCGCCAGGTAGATCCGGCCTGCCATCTTGAGCCCGTTGACGAGGCGGCGGAGGTCATCCGGGTGCGGCTCGTAGGTGAGCTTCATCCGTCCGCGCCAGTCAAGGCCCACCCGCCCATCCGGGCGAGTCCCGACTACGGATCCGGTGCAGGCCATGCGGTCGTAGCACCGCATATTGCGAAAGTGGTCGCGAAACCAGCCGGGCATGAAAAGCGCCTGAGCCCCGACGGGGTTGAACCACGTCTCGAGGATCACGCCGTCGTCACCGGGCGGGCGCAGGTAGTGCGAGATCTGGAGCCCGCGAAACGAGTCCAACTTCTCGTCGAACTCAGCTGTCATCGGCGCTCCTAGGTTGAAGGAAAGCCCCCGGCCAACGTTCGGACCCCCCAGGTTGGAGCGCTGGAGGATCAGGCTCGAGGCGAGCGTGCCGGCCGAGATCACGACGGTGTTGGCACTCACGCGGAGCTCCCGTCCGTCGCTGAGGCGAGCGCGCACCTCGGCGCGCGATCCGTTCGACGGCGTCACGGATTCGACGGCACACTCGCTGAGGATTGAAAGGGCGCCGGGGTGCTCGTCTTGGACGCGGGGCAGCGTGTAGTCGAGCGCCGATAGCTTCCTGCCGAGCGGGCAGCCGATGTTGCAGTAGCCCGAGCCGAGGCAGTCAGACATGTTCGCCTCGACGACGTCGAAGTCGCCTGAGCGGTCGAGGCCAAGCGCCTCGACGCCGTCTCGAAATTTCACCGCGCCGCCGGCGAGGTGGCTGCGAGACGTCATACGGCGGACCGGCATGAACTCGCGGAGGCGCCGGAACGCATCGTCGAGCTCCGCCTTCTCGATCCCGGCGTCGAACCCATCGGGGTCGTTCCAGCGCTCGAGCACGTGCTCGGGCAGGTCGAAGCAGACCGCGTTGTTGACGACGGTAGTCCCGCCGACACACCGTCCCTGGAGGACCTGGAAGCGGGCGTCCGTTGACATCTGCATGCCACCGTCGGCGTAGAGCGTCGCGAACTGAACGCGCTCGTCTTCGGTGAAGTCCGCGGGATCGACGTGGCGACCGCGCTCGAGCATCGTGACCTCGCGACCTGCTTCTGCGAGCCGGCGCGCCATGATCGCGCCCGCGGCTCCCGAGCCGACGACCACGACGTCAGCCGTGATCCGCTCGGTGTCGACCTCTCGCGGTTCGCGGACGGAGAGCGGCGGATACGGACGCTCGGCAAGCTGGGCGAGGGCCCCGCCCTCGTCGCGCTCGGAGAACGGCACGTATCCCGTGGCCTTGGCGCTTCGCGGGTCCGAGTAGTACCCGATGAAGGTGAGTTGCTGAGCCGCGAAGAGCATGGACTGAACGATGCGCCGCAACGGGCCCGGCAGGCGGCGGTCGGCCACGTCGGAGATGAAGCAGCGCTCGATGAACTCGATGCGCCGTTCGGGCGCCATCACCGGGTATGGGAGGCGCAGGCGGAATAGCGGGTAGAAGCAGAGCGCGGTCAGGGCAAGCTTTGTCTTGCGCTTCTCGGTTGCCGGGAACGAGAAGAGGTAGTCATCGACGTTCTTCGAGACCTCCTCCGGTGTTAGTGACTCCTTCTGGCCGGAGACGATGACCTCGGCCAGAGCCATGAGCGTCCGGTGTTGGAGCGGGGAGAGGTAGCGCAGCCCGTAACGCGCCTTTGCGGCGGAGTGCAGGCACCACGCCAAAAGAGCGGTGATCGCGGTCGCAAGCCCAAGCCAGACGTAGAAGATGACCTGCGCGTCCGGAAGGGAAAAGCCTGGCGGCGCCACGAATGAGCCGGAGACATCGTCCGTGTTGCCCACTGCGAGCGCGATGAGCAGGGAGCTGATCAGCAAGGCGTGGGCTCCGATGACCACCATCACGGCCCACGAATGGCGTCGCAGATCCGCCGCGGCGATAAGGCAGAGGACCGCAAAGGTCCCGTCCTTTGCGGCTGAGTTCGTGACGAACGGAAACTCCGCCCTCGGGTCCGCGATCGTGCCCTGGAGGATGTAGGCGACCCCGAGGGCGGCGAAGACCGGGCCCAGGAAGAGCAGCAG
>JALZIJ010000038.1 GCA_030860375.1 Actinomycetota bacterium
ATGTTTGAACCCCGACCGGCAGGGCAGCAGGTAGCCCATGACCAAGGGTCCACTTCCACTCTCCTTCCACGCGGCCCTGGAGCTGCCCGTTGCGCTCGTCTTCGTTGTAGCGCCTTTCATCCTCGGATTTGACGACGACACCGCCAAGACCTTGAGCATCGTCGTCGGGATCGCCGTTGTCGGTCTGTTCGCGACTACGGCTTGGCGACCCGCGCCGTTAAAGATCGTCCCCGTCGTGGGGCACGCCGTGGCGGACTTTGCCGTTGGGGCCTTGCTGGTCGTGGCGCCGTTCCTCTTTGACTTCGACGCGGATTCCACGGCAACCGTCTTCTTCATCGTCATGGGCGCGATCCTGATCGTCGTCACCGCAGCCACCCGGTTCGACCCGAACGATCCGTTCGCGGCGCGAACCGACGCCGTTCGACACTAGGGCGGCTACCTGAACGCAAAGGCGCTTGCAACGAAGGGACCTGCCTGCGCCGAGGCGGGGGTAGCGGGCTCCCCGTCGAATACGGGGGCTGATGCAACCGAATACAAAATCCGCTTCCTCAAGGCTCGTCGTCGCGGTGCTTTGGCTCGCCAGCATGTTCATTTCGGGTGTGGGCGGGACCGTGCTCATCGGTTTCGACTTGGGCACCACCCTGATCTGGCTTACGCTCACGGCTCTCGGTCCACTACTCGTCTGGGGCTTCGTTGTAGCCACTGAGATGCAGTCCCGCTCCAGTCGATCCGAAGGAGCGCGGCCCGGGCACGGCGCTCAGACTCCACGGCCTACGAGGCGCCGCCCCAACCCTGCCGGCGTGCGTACTACCCGCCGGGAGGCTGGCGCAGTCCGGTCCGGTTAGCGTCGTTTTGTAAGCGTTGCTGACCGGCTCCTCTTTGCGTTTCGACAACACCTTCGCTCGTGGTCTGGAAGGTGTTTCTTCAGGCCACAGGCGGCCCGGCCGAGGGCCCGGCCGAATCGCGCTCGCGAAGCTTCCGGATCGCGAACACCAGCGCCACGGTGCACACAAAGGCTAAGAGCAATCCTGGCCCCTCTTCCTCGCCGAAGGCGTAGTAGGCGATCAGGCCTCCAATCAGCGAACCGGCGACTCCGACCAGGATCGTCTGCGGGATGCTCATCGGGTCCTTGCCCGGCAGGACCAAGCGGGCGAGGGCACCGATGATGAGCCCATTGAGGACGACCAAGATGATGAAGGTGATCGTGCTCATGCGCTCGGCCTGACACCCAGGGTCGAGGCGATCTCTTCAAGCGCCACTTGCTCGTTGTCGCTGATCTCCTTGCCTCCGATGCCGAGGACTCCGCCTTCCTTCTTGGCGCTTGCGACCCGCTGCGCCATGTCGACGATGAACTGCTTGTAGGCGTTGACGTCGTCGTCTGCGGCTTTCTCCTCGAGGACTTCGACTCCCCCCGTCAGCTTCTGCATCAGGGCCTGGGGGACGTCAGCCTCGCCTTTGAACTCAGCGGGGTTGACGACCGGCTGCTCGGCCACGATCGAATCGAGCAGTTCGCTCTCACCGTGTTCTTGGCGAGCCTCGGCGTATGCCCGGCCTATCGCCAGCGACTCACGTAGTGCTCCGCCGCGTTCGGCCATCGCAACGCGCAGGCCTGCCGCGGGCGGACCCGCGAGGATCTGGGACCACTCTTCGGCGTTGAAGTCAGCTTTACCGGGCATTCATTGCTCTCCGTTCGTTTCGTTGGGGGCATTTGACCGATACCCGTTGAGTACACGGGATAACTCACCGCTTCGCGTCACTATCTGGTCCAATGAGCGAGGCCTCGGCAAGCGATCCGGACGGCGACGGTACTTCCCCCCGCTCCACGCGGGCCTGGTGCCTCGCCGGGTGGGTGGCGCTGGGGCTCGTCGCGACGGCCCTCGCTGTCGCCGGCATGGTCGGCGGGTGGCGGCTTGCCGGTCCCGTCGAGTCCGAGACGGAGCTCGGGCGCGTGTCGTTCGAGGTGGCCGCCGACTCTTCCTTCGGGCAGGTGGACGCGTACGTGCCGATCGCCGACTGGGGGATACGCGCGAACGCCTTCGATGCGCCGTTCGAGCTCGATGTCGAGATTCGCTCCCTCGACCGCCGGGGCGCGCTGGAGGCGGCCGGCGGTGCGCGGGAAGCCATAGAAGCGACGCGAGAGGACCTCGAGGGTTCAGCCCAGAGTGCGGTCATCCGCGGATTCGCCTGGGGCCTCGGGGCGACGCTCGCGGTGGCCTTCGTCCTGTGGCTTCTTCGCTCGCGCTCCCGCCGATTCGGGTTCGCGGCCGCCTGGGTGGCCGGGACGGGCCTGGCGGGCACGGCGGCCTGCCTTCTCCTGGCGAGCCTCACGTTTGACGCGCGCGCATTCTCCTCGCCCTCCTATTACGGCCGCGGCCCAGAGCTCGCCCAGCTCCTCGCATTCTTCGAGCGCCAGCAGGACAAC
Organism: Actinomycetota bacterium; assembly: GCA_030860375.1. GTDB lineage: Bacteria > Actinomycetota > Thermoleophilia > Solirubrobacterales > 70-9 > JALZKA01. The sequence continues at coordinate 2,423 of JALZIJ010000038.1, forward strand.
GATCGCTACACGTCCACCTTCGAGAACGCGCTATCGAACTTCAGCGCCTACCTCGCAGAGCCTCCCCGGATCGGCGAGGGGGAGGACCGAGCGATCTTCTTCGGATCGGACCTTCACTCGAACTTCGCGATCCTTTCCGCGCTGACCACGTTCGTGGGCGATCAGCCGTTCATCCTCGCCGGCGACTTTGGCACGGCCGGCACCGAGGCCGAAGCCCGGCTTGTCAGCCCCCGGCTGACGGCTCTTTCGGACCAGGTCGTCGCCGTCTCGGGAAACCACGACTCAGACGTTCTGATGGAAACGCTCGCCGAGAACGGGATCAGCGTCCTCGGGACCGATGGTCAGCTGGGAGCGGACGGGGTGTATGAAGACGAAGGTTTCTTATCGGTGGATGGCCTCGAGATCGCTGCCTTCTCCGATCCCCTGGAGTGGAGCGGCCCCGACCCCGGCTCTGCTGAGCGTGTCTTCTCCTTTCCGGAGCTGGAGGACGGCGAGGAGCTCGAGGCCGAAGCAAAAGCGGAGCTCGTGGGCTGGTTCAACGCGCTGCCCAGCGAGCCGGACATCGTCCTCGTCCACCAGAACGCCCTCGCTCAGCACCTGGCTGCATCGCTTACCGACGACGGCTACGCCCAGCCGCTGACGATCGTCACCGGCCACAACCACATCCAGCAGATCGACCGCTACGCCTCGGGCCAGGTCAACGTCGTCAACGCGGGAACGCTTGGAGCCGGCGGTCCTTTGCGCGTGGGCCAGGAGTCCGCCGGACTGGGCGAGCTTCATTTCGGCGAGACCGACGCGGCGCTTCAGTCCGTCGACCTGATTCGGATCGAACCGTTGTCAGGCCAGGCGCAGGCCGAACGGGTGATCCTCGATGTCGCATGCCCGCCCGAGGACGCCGCCGAGGAGCCTTGCCACTACGAGCCGGGGTGAGAGCCATTCGGGCTGGCTTGTTCGAGTGAGCTACTCGTCCGAGGCGAGGGCCAGCGCCACTCCGGCAGCGGCCGCTCCACCCGCAACCACGAGCGTCGCGGGGCCCGAGCGCTCAGGAAGAGCGTCGCGCTCGCGCCAGGTGGCGGTCGCGTCGACGAGATCGCTGGCTACGCAGGCGAAGAGCCA
>JALZIJ010000051.1 GCA_030860375.1 Actinomycetota bacterium
CGTCAAGGCGATCGACCGCTATGACCCCGAGCGCGGGCCCTTTGCCCACTACGCCGTGCCGACCATGGTGGGAGAGCTCAAGCGCCACCTCCGCGACAAGCGATGGGGCATGCGCGTGCCACGCTCACTCCAAGAGCGCTTCCTGCAGGTCAACGCATCGATCGACGAGCTCTCTCTGGGACTGGGCCGCTCGCCGACGCCAAAGGACATCGCCAAGAACACCGGCCTCTCAGTCGAGGAAGTGCTCGAGGCGCTCGAGGCCTCTCGCGCCTTCTCCCCTGTCCGGCTCGACGCCCCCCACCCCGCAGATGGGGCGGACGCAGACCGCACGCTGGGCGACACGATCGGCGCAAAAGACCCCCACTACAGGTTCGTCGAGCTGGGACAGGCACTCGCGCCGACCCTCCGCGCGCTTCCCCCAAAACACCAAACGATCCTCAAGCTGCGCTTCATCGACGACCTCAGCCAATCCGAGATAGCCAAGCAGGTCGGAATCTCGCAGATGCACGTCTCTCGCCTGCTGCGGCAATCGCTCGACCGCCTAGGCGCCGCCACGAACCCACCATAAGACGACACCGCCCCAGGGAGTGTCCGAGGATTTGTGTAGGCATGATCGAAAGCGATCGTCATGCCAAGGAACACGAAGTCCAGAACAGTGTCGAATGAGCTGGCGGGTGGCGCCGGCGGTGCTGCGCGCGGGCCGACGGGGGCTCTCGCCGGGCTCGCGCCGGAGGTGCGTGACCGGCTTTCTGACGAGCTGGTCGACGAGCTGCTCGCGGGCGCCCGGAGCGAAGAGGAGATCGTCGGTCCGGGCGGTCTGTTGGCCGATTTGACCAAGCGGCTGGTGGAGCGGGCGATGTCGGCCGAGTTGACCGAGCATCTCGGCTACGAGGCGCATCAGGAGCCGCCGGGTGGGGCGGGGAACACACGTAACGGGAGCTCGCCGAAGACGCTCGTGACTGAGCACGGTCCCGTGCCGATCAAGGCGCCGCGCGATCGCGACGGCAGCTTCGAGCCTCAGATCGTGCGCAAGGGCCAGCGGCGCTTTGAGGGGTTCGACGACAAGATCCTGGCGCTCTACTCGCGCGGGCTCTCGACGCGGGACATCGAGGCGCACCTGCGCGAGATCTACGGGGTGAGCGTCGGGCGAGACCTCGTCAGCCGCGTGACCGATGAGGTGATGAGCGAGGTCCGCGCGTGGCAGACCCGGCCGCTGGAGGACCTCTACCCGGTCGTGTTCCTCGACTGCCTCGTGCTGAAGATCCGCGAGGGCGGCAGCGTCCAGCGCCGCGCCTGCTACCTCGCGTTGGGCGTCACGCTCGAGGGCGACCGCGACGTGCTCGGCATGTGGTTTCAGGAGACCGAGGGCGCGAAGTTCTGGATGCAGGTCCTCACAGACCTCAAGCAGCGCGGCGTCCAGGACATCCTGATCGCGTGTGTCGACGGGCTGAAGGGGTTCCCCGAGGCGATCGAGGCGATCTTCCCGCAGACCGTCGTCCAGACGTGCATCGTCCATCTCATCCGGTCGAGCCTGAAGTACGTGCCGCGACGCGAGCGCGAGCAGGTCGCGCGCGACCTGAAGCCGATCTACACCGCGATCGACGCCGACACAGCCCAGGTCGAGCTCGAAGCGTTCGACGAGAAGTGGGGGGCCCGGTTCCCGGTGATCACCCAGGCGTGGCTTGACGCCTGGGAGTACGTGATCCCGTTCCTCGCGTTCCCGCCCCAGGTGCGGCGCGTGATCTACACCACCAACGCGATCGAAGCATTGAATCGGCAGCTACGAAAAGCGATCAAGACCAAAGGACACTTCCCCACCGAGGAGGCCGCCAGAAAGCTCATCTACCTCGCGATCACCAACGCCGTCCCGCAATGGACCCGATGCCGAAACTGGACGACAGCGCTGCTGGCGTTCAAAATCCACTTCGGAGACCGCCTACCCGACTAAACCGCCTACACAAAAAGTCGGACACCCTCCGCAGTCGCCCTTAACGACCGCTTTCTGCCTGCTCAGGAGGTCATTTCACTTCACAGGCCGGACGGAACCCCGCTGCGAAACGGTGGATTAAGCCTTAGCTCCCGCTGTTGCACAAAAGGTTGCTCCTATGTCAAGCAGGGCATCGAAGCTGGGGCGCTGCCGAGGTTGTGGG
>JALZIJ010000114.1 GCA_030860375.1 Actinomycetota bacterium
GTCCGGTGTTGAACCGAACCAGATGGCGCTGTTCTTGAACGGAAGCGCAATCCCCGGCGCGACCTACGGCTCCGGGGCTTCAACCCAGCAAAACACCGGACAGGTGATCTTCAACGCTGGCGCCAGCGACGTTCTCAGACTCAGGAATCACTCTTCAGGTGCGGCGGTCACCCTGCAGACGCTTGCGGGAGGAACGCAGCAGACTACGAACGCCTCCGTCGTTATCGAGAAACTCAACTAGCCGGCAACGGGACCGTCGCTCAGGAGTCTCTCCGGGGTCAGGTTAGCCGCAGCCGGTGTTGTTTCCGCATGACGAGCACGTGTAGCACGAGCCAGTGCGCTGCATCATCCCGCCGCACTGATCGCACGCCGGGCCGAGCTCGAGGCCGCGCATGCGGGCCGGGCGCACCGGGGGTGTGTCGGTCAGCGCGGAGGTAGGTGCCTTCGTCGCGCCGTTCGCGACACCGCCCTGCGGCTCGGCGGCTCCGCCGGCCTCACCCTCGGCTCCCGCCGACATCGGCACGGGCCCCTCGTTCACGAACAGCGTCTGCTGGAGCTCCTTGCGCGCCCGGACCTCGGGCGTGAGGATGCCGAGCTCCTCCTGGTAGTCCGCGTCGAGGAACCGCGAGGCGAGCCAGCGCATGATGTAGTCGGGCAGCGACTTCGCGAAGGGAATCTCCGGGTTCTTCGTGATCCCCTCCGGCTCGAAGCGGACGTAGGCGAACTTCTCGACCAGCGTCTCAAGGGGCACCCCGTACTGGAGGCCGATCGACACCGCGGTCGCGAAGGCGTTCATGAGGCCCTTGATCGTCGAGCCCTCCTTGCCGATGTCGGTCAGGAAGATCTCGCCGACCGAGCCGTCCTCGTACTTGCCGGCGGTGATGTATCCCTCGTGCCCGCCGAGCGAGAACTTGTGGGTGATCGACTCGCGCTCGACCGGCATCTTGTGCCGTGCCGGCACCGGAGCCGCTTCCAGCGCAGCCTCGACCTCGACCTTGTCGCCCGCGTCCGTCCGGAGCGCTTGCGCCGTCTTCGAACCGTCGCGATAGATCGCAAGCGCCTTCAAGCCACCGCGCCAACCTTCCGCGTAGGCGTCGGCGATGTCCTCGACGGTGGCCGTCTCGGGAAGGTTGACCGTCTTCGAGATCGCGCCCGAGATGAACGGCTGGGTGGCCGACATCATCTTGATGTGGCCCATGTGCGAGATCGCGCGCTGGCCCACCGCGACGTCAAACACCTCGAGGTGTTCGTCCTTAAGCGCCGGTGCGCCGACGATCGTGGAGTGCTGGTTGATGTGAGCCTCGGTCTGGGCGACCTCGGCGTCCGTGTAGCCGAGGGTGCGGAGCGCGAGCGGAACCGAGCGGTTGACGATCGTCATTTGCCCGCCGCCGACCAGCTCCTTGAACTTGACCAGCGAGAAGTCGGGCTCGATGCCCGTCGTGTCGCAATCCATGAGGAACGAGATCGTGTTATGACTGACGAACCCGTTGGCGACATAGGTCACGTTGTCGGGCACGGATAGGTCAAACGTCGGCTGGTCGTCAAGTAGCTCTTTGGTTGCTACCTCGTCGTAGAAAAAGCCAAGGAGCTTCTCGAGCTCTTCGCTGGATGAGCGTTCGAGCAGAGCGGTCGCGGAACGTCGCGAGACATCGCCGCGCCTTGCGAGCGCCATCAGCATCGTCCTGCGAAGCGGATCATTGCTCGGAGCCAGCTCGTCAACCAGTTCGCGGGAGAGGGGGATGTGGTCGTAGCGGGACGCTTGGCGATGCTCGCCCTTGACCAGCCGCTCGCACTTGCGTGCCGAGATGAAGCCCACCTCTTCGAGGAACCTTGAGCCGGCGGCGACATTCAAGAGCCGCAGGACGTAACGCTCGTGCGATCCCCAGTTCGAGTCGGTTCCATCGACCTTACGAGTCGTCACGAAGCCGAGTGCCAACATCAGGGTCTGGACGTCGCGGCTGAACCGCTCGCTGACCGTGCTCCAGGATGCGTAACCGTTGTTCGTCGTTCCGTCGGCCTCGAACAGGCCCCTCACGAACGCTGCGTACACCTCGGGATCGTTCGCGTGGAGGATCGCGTTCGGCACGTGCGCATGCCAGCCCTTGCCGGAGTGCTCGGCATGCGGGGGCAGCTTGGCAAAGCCGCAGGCCTCCCACCAAAGGGAAAGCGACACCGAGTGAAGCGCGACTTCCGTATACCCCTTCTGAGCCGAGATGTGGGCGTCCAAGCCGAACAGCTCCGAGCCGAGCTCGACGAGCCGATCCACAACATCGCTGTCTTCCTCGGCAACGCAGAAGCGCAGGCCCTTGGCGTGAAGCGATCCGTCACCCATGAAATAGCCGACGAGCTCTGCGAGGGCAGCGTTCATCGAACGGGGTACCCGAGTTCGAAAGTCCGCGTTCCAATGAAGCTCGCCAAGTGGGGGCAGCGGCACCTCCTGGGGCTGGCCGACTATGCCGTTCAGCATCATCGGCACGCGGTCGCCTTCTTTGATCTCTGCGAACCGCCGCCACACCCACTGGCCCTCCGAGTCGATGACCTTGATGCGATGCGTGGGCGTCCCCTGGATCCGGTAGCCGCGGCCAGTCTCGATCGAGACCACCTGCTCGAACCCGTTCACATAGAACTTGGTCGCCTGACGCGGGCCTTCATCCGTCGCGACAGCGATGTCGAGGTCCTGCCACTTTGAGCCCACTGTGTCACCGAGCGTGTTGAGCCGGACGAGCCCACGACTGGTCGAGATCAAGCTGTCGCCGACGAGACAGCCGGTCGGCGCCAAAACGGTCGCCTGCGCATTGCGATAGCCGTGCTCGTCGCCGAGCTCGACCGCCTCGTCCCATGAGGCTCGGGCCGCTGCGAGAAGCTCCCGCTCGACCAGCTCGTCGTCGAGCTCGTAAGCCGCCTCGCGGTGCATCCGCATCACCGCGTTGTGCGGCTCACGGTTGAGCTCGTATGCGTCGTAGGAGCCGACCGCCGCGGCGACCTCGGCCGACTTGCGGTAGCCGCGGCCCGTCATGAGCGCGGTGATCGCGGCGGCGACCGCGCGGCCCTCGTCCGAGTCGTAGGGCAGCCCGTTCGACATGAGGTAGGCGCCGAGGTTTGCGTAACCGAGGCCGAGCTGGCGGAACGCGCGGGCGTTCTCGCCGATCTTCTCGGTCGGATAGCTCGACGGGCTCACCACGATCTCCTGCGCGAGGAAGACCACGTCGACCGCGTGCTCGAAGTCCTCCACGTCGAAGGTGCCGTCGGCGCGGCGGAAGCGCATCAGGTTGAGCGAGGCCAGGTTGCAGGCCGAGTCATCGACGTGCATGTACTCACTGCACGGGTTAGACGCGTTGATCCTGCCCGAGTTCGGGCAGGTGTGCCAGCGGTTGATCGTCGTGTCGTACTGGATTCCGGGGTCGGCGCAGCGCCATGCCGCGTCTGAGATCTGCTTCATCAGGTCCTCGGCGTCCACGGTCTTGGTGGTCTCGCCGCTGTTTCGCGCGATCAGATCCCACGACTCGCCGGCCTCGTAGGCCTGCATGAAGTCGTCGGTGATGCGCACCGAGTTGTTCGCGTTTTGGTACTGGATCGAGGTGAAGCCCTCGCCGTCGATCGACATATCGAACCCGGCGTCGCGGAGAGCGGCGGCCTTGTCCTCCTCCTTTGCCTTGCACCAGATGAAGTGCTCGATGTCCGGATGGTCGATGTTGAGGACGACCATCTTCGCCGCGCGGCGGGTCTTGCCGCCTGACTTTATGGTGCCGGCCCATGCGTCCGCCCCGCGCATGAAGGAGACTGGGCCGGAGGCGAGCCCGCCCTTCGAGAGGTGCTCCACGGAGCCGCGGATGTTCGAGAGGTTGATGCCCGACCCAGAGCCGCCGCGAAAGATCTGGCCCTCCTTCGTGTTCCAGTCGAGGATCGACTCCATCGTGTCCTCGACCGAGAGGATGAAGCAGGCTGAACATTGTGGGCGCTCCTCAAAGCCGACGTTGAACCAGACAGGGGAGTTGAAGGCAGCCTTCTGGTGAAGGAGGATGTGGGTGAGCTCGGCTTCGAAGGCGTCGCCGTCCTCGTCGGAGGCGAAGTAGCCGCCCTCTCGACCCCAGCCCGCAATGGTGCCCGCTACCCGGCCGACCATCTGGCGCACGGACGACTCGCGCTCATCCGATCCCATGCGACCGCGAAAGTATTTCTGGGCGACGATATTCGTCGCGTTCTGCGACCACGTGACCGGGAACTCCACACCCAGCTGCTCGAAGGCGGGGTTCTCGGGATCGCCGATGACGGCGTCGCGGATCTCCCATTCGATCTCGTCGAAGGGGTGAACTCCGGGCGTCGTGTGGCGACGCTCGACCTTGATTCCCTGGGTGCTTGCGGTTGTTCCGGACATCGTCAAATCTCTCCTCTTACGGGTCTAAAAAGCCTCTTTGAGCGGGCCGTCAACTGTGGCGCCGGGGGCGGACGGAACCGAACGGCCGGAATCGCCCAAAGTCCGGGCAGGCTCGACCCCCATGCTCCTGAGCTCGTCGGTGAACTGGCGTGGGTCCGAGAACCCCTTGTAGACCGCGGCGAACTGGAGGTAGGCGACACGGTCCAGGCTCCGCAGACCCTCCATGCTGAGCTCGCCGATCCGTTCCGCTCGAAGCTCGCCGGCCGAGTTCGCGCCCTCCTCCTCGATCGCGACAACGAGGCGCATGATGTCCTCGGGTGCGACCGGGCGCTTGTGGGCTGCGCGAGCGAGGCCGCCCGCGAGCTTGTGGCGATCGAAGCGCTGCCGAGCACCGCTCCTCTTCAAGACCCAGACCCGATCGGGCTCTCGCCGCTCGAAGGTGGTGAAGCGCCTGCCGCAGCCGGGGCACTCCCTCCTTCTGCGCACGACCTCGCCGCCGTCCGCGCGGCGCGACTCCAAGACGCGGGTTGAGCCGCTGCAACTTGGGCAGTCCACGACATATATTTTACCCACACCTA
>JALZIJ010000119.1 GCA_030860375.1 Actinomycetota bacterium
GGCTGACAGTCCTCGACGCGGGACTGCCTCGCGACTGGCAGGCGTTCTCATCAGCGCTGGCAAAGCTCGGAAGGACCACGGCGACGTCGACGCGGTGTTGATCACCCACCATCACCCAGATCACCACGGGAATGCGGAGCGGCTGAGGGGATGCGGCGCCAAAGTGTTCGCGCACCCCGATGAGGCCCCCTACCTGCGTGGGGAGAAGCGGCTGAACAACCGGGGCATGGTGCGGTATCTGTGGCGGCCTTGGTATGCCGCGTACGTGGCGGGTTATCTCGTAAAAGGGATTCTTCGCACGCCGGCGATCGCCGAGCTCAACGATCTAGCCGACGGAGAAGTCCTAGATGTTCCGGGATCTCCGAGGGTCATCCACGCACCGGGCCATACGGCTGGCAGCTGCGCCCTTTTCCTCGAAGACCATTCGATGCTTTTCAGCGGCGACGCACTCGTGACCCTCGACGTCGCAAAGGGCCCTCGCGGTCGTCCCGGGCCGCAGGTTGTCCGAGGTCCCCACAGCGGCGACATAGAGCTGGCCCTTTCTTCACTCGAACCGTTGGCCGACACGGATGCGCAAACGGTCTTGCCGGGGCACGGCGAGCCCTGGTCTGAAGGAGTTAGGAAAGCTGTTGACCTTGCTCGCCGTGACTAACAGACGATCCCGGGGGCTCGTCCTTATCACCCAGCGCTACGTCAGTGGCGGCAGTGCGAGATGCGGTTGCGTGAAGCCACGGTGACGGCGGTAGGGGTCGACCCGCTCGGTTTGAGGCACCGGCGTGCCGGCCGTGACGTCCTCCCCGGCTGGATCTGGACTCACCCAGTGGTTTCGAGGTAAGCGGTAACAGTCGACGGCGCACGCCGTGGCCGGACACTGGTAGGCGGCCCGCGCGAACTCGCGCGTGGCCAATTTCCTAAATGACGTTGTAGACCCGATGGGTGCCGGCAAGCCCATCGAGCTCTAGCTCGCGCTCATTCTCGAAGCGGAGATCACCGGCACTCTCGGTCAATTGTTTGACGACGGAAGAGACGAGTATCTCGCCACCGTCGGCTTCGTCAGCGATGCGCGCGGCAAAGACAACGTTCTGGCCGTAAAAGTCAGCCTCTTCCCTGATCGCTTCGCCCCGTGTGCAATCCGATGCGCAGGCGGATCGGGCCGTCGGGGTGGCCGCCTAAGCGTGCTCACAGGGCGAGGCAGGAGCCTAACTATGTGAATTGATGCCCGATTGATGCCCCGCGCTAGCTGGCTGTGAAGCGCCCTAACGAGAGAAGCCCGCTCCATGAGCGGGCTTCTGCCTATAGCGGGGACAGGATTTGAACCTGTGACCTCCGGGTTATGAGCCCGGCGAGCTACCTGACTGCTCCACCCCGCGGCGTAGGCCAAACGGTAGCAAGGAGTCGCGGGGTCGGCCAGGACTGCTTGCGCGGGTGGCGGGTGGGTCCCGCGGCGCGGGACTTGGGCGCGTAGCCGGTAACGAACTTGCGCTTCGCCGCTTGCCGCCCAAGAGTTAGGACTTCGAGCGGGTCTTCGCGCCTTTCCTTGCTGAGCTGCGACGCTTCGCGGCATTGGCCTTGCGGGTGCGCGCAGCCTTCTTCGCTGCCTTGGAGCGCTTGCGCGAGCCGCCGCCGGCCCGCTCCCTGATCGAGTCTGCGGCTTTTGTCAGCTCGTCGGCGATGCCTTGAGCACGCGAGGGCTTACTGCGTCCCTTCGTCGGCAGAGCCTTCGCCGCCTTCGACGCGACCTTTTTCCTGACACCGCTGTCACGAAGCCGCGCGTAGAGCTTGTCATCGGGCTTCGTCTTGGTCTTTGCCATCGGAATTCCCTTTCCGTTGCTTGCTCGGCACCTCTACCCCACCACTACGCTCTTTACTCAGGCGAGCTTCTTGAGCTGACCCGGTCTGAGAAGCGTGAGGAGGACCCGGCCGTCGACCGCCGCCAGGCCGCCCTTCTTCATCTCGATCCGGGCGCCGGTCAGGTCGTGGATGGCTTGGGAGAAGTCCGGCTCGTGGCCGACGAGGAGAACGTTGCCCCGGCCCGCCGCGAGCTCTTCAGGGTCGAAGCGTCCGCCGGACAGATCATCGGCCACCTCGGGCTCCACACCCAGCCCTTCGCAGGCGAGGCGCGCGGTTTCGAGCGCCCGAACCCGCGGGCTGGTGATGCATGCGTCGACCGAAACTTCGAGCGCGGCTAGCGCTTGGCCCGCTGCTTTGGACTGGCGCTCCCCCTTTGCCGTCAGGGGTCGGGCGAAGTCGTCATCGCCGGCCGCGGCGTCGCCATGGCGAAGAAACCAGATCATGCGAGAAGAGCCTAAAGCCGGCCCGTCACTAGGCTCCGCCGCCATGCGTGTGGCAGTCGTAGACATGGGCTCGAACTCGACCCGGCTTCTGGTCGCCGAGGTGGACGGCGGGCGCATCCGAGAGCTCGAGCGCCACTCGACCGTGACACGCCTCGGGCGCGGCGTCGACACCTCGCGAAAGCTTTCTGCCGACGCGATCGAGGACGTCTGCGACACGGTCGCGGGCTATCTCGCGCTGGTCGAGCACCACGATGCCGAACAACTTGTGGCGATCGCAACCTCGGCAGTCCGGGACGCCGAGAACAGTGGGGCGTTCTGCGGCGAGCTTCGCGAGCGTTTCGCGCTCAGCGCGCGCGTCCTGTCGGGCGACGACGAGGCTCGCCTCACCTACCTCGGCGCGATCCACGACCGCCCGGCCACCGAGGGTGCGCTGGTGATCGACATCGGAGGCGGCTCGACCGAGCTCGTGGTCGGCTCGGGCTCTGACGTCGCCTGGCACGCCTCGCTTGACGCGGGCACGGTCCGCCATACCGAGCGCCACCTCACCCACGATCCGGCCGAGCAGACCGAGCTCGAAACGCTCGCAAACGACGTCCGCTCGCTCATCGACGGCGCGCTCGCGGGCTCGGATTTCGTGCGCGCGAAGACCGGCATCGGCGTCGCGGGAACGCCAACGTCTTTGGCCGCGATCGAGCAGGAGCTGGACCCCTACGACGCCGATGCGGTTCACGGCTCGACACTCACGCTCGAGGCTGTCCAGCGCATGCTCTCGGAGCTCGCGGCCAAGTCATTGACAGCGCGCCTCGCGGTGACGGGCCTTCATCCCGGCCGAGCCCCCACAATCGTCGCCGGGGTCGTCATCCTGATCCAGGTGATGCGCGCCTTCGGCCTCAATGAGATCGAGGTGTCCGAGCACGACATTCTCTACGGCGCCGCGCTCGAAGCCGCCGCCGCCCCTGCGGCTTGAGCCGCCTCGGGCCGCTCTATGCGGCGATCGGGATATTTCCCCTGATCGCAGCGGGAGCCGCGCTTCCTTACGTCGCGATCCAGTATCGCCGTCGCGGCACCCTCGGCCCGGGGCAAATCCTCCTCGCCGCACTGTTCGGCCTCTACCTCGTTGGGCTTGCGTTCGCGGTAGTTCTGCCGCTTCGGCCCGTCTCGCCCGATTTCTGCGAGCTCTTCGGGGTGAACGCGAAGCTCGACCCGTTCCACGTCGTGAATGAGGCTCGGGCCGAGCGCGCGAGCGGCGGCCTGTCCGCAGTCCTTCGAAACAATGACGTCCAAGACGTCTTCTTGAACGTCTTCCTCTTCATCCCGCTCGGGATGTTCGCCCGCTACCTACTCCGGCGCGGCGTCACTCTGGCGGCGGCGATCGGGCTAGCTGTCTCGCTCCTGATCGAGCTGACCCAGCTCACCGGCGACTGGGGGCTCTACCCGTGCGCGTATCGGTTCTTTTCCACGTCGGACCTCATCACGAACACTCTCGGCGCCGGAATCGGCGCTGTCCTGGCTCCACTCCTTCGCCTCGTTCCTGGACAGGCAGCGGCATCCGATCCAACCGAGCGCCAACCGGTGAGCCCGGGCCGCCGCTATCTCGCTGCGCTCTCAAATGTGGCGCTTGTCGCCGCCGTCGGCTTCACGCTCCTCGCTACCGCGGGCCTTCTCCTCGACGCAACTCGCGGCCAGCTCTTCCTCTCGGACAGCCTGCGCTCCGAGGCGCTTCGGGCCTTCGCGCTCGTCCTCGTCCCTGGGACCGTCGTCTTTCTCGCGATCCCGCTTGCCTGGCAGGGACGAACGCCCGGTGAATGGGCCGTCCTCCTCCGTCCCGCTAACACCGGGCCCGGCTCAGCACCTCCGCAGCCCGCCATCGTGGTGGCACGATTCGCTGCGGTGCAGGCGCCGCTTCTCATTTTGGCGGCAGCGGGCGCGGCTGGATTCGAGCCTGCCTGGATCGCCTTTGCACTGCACGCACTCGCTCAGGCGTGGCTCGTGTTCACGGCCAAGGAGTGGCGCGGCGGCGCTGAGCTTCGGCTCGGCATCCAGATCACTGACTCGCGCTGACAGAAGGTGGTCTAGTATCCCGGGCGGAAAAGCGGCCACGGGGGGCGGCAGGTCGGGGGCGCGGGACGCGGAAGTCGCGCGCGCATCGGCCGACCGTCACCAAGGTCATAAGAAAGCGCCACGGCGCAGAGGGGAATTAAAGACCTTGATAGGAATTTCTTCGAAGAAGCTGCGGGCGGCAACGCTCGGAGCAGGAATCGCCGCTGCCTTCGGGCTCGCGGCAGTCACGATCGCGCCGGCCAGCGGCGAAAACTCACGGGTCGGCGTGCCCGGCTCAGCGACCATCACGATGACCGAGGACAACCAAAGGCCCGTTTTTGAGGGCAGCCCGACCGTACAAACCGGTGAGAGGCTGACCATTCTCAACGAGACAAGTCCGAGCTCTCACGGGCCACACTTCTTCTCGCTGACGAAGCCCAGCCTCGTGCCTGACACAAACTCGGAGATCAAGGCATGCTTCAGGGCCGAGCGGGGTTCGGTCTGTCGGAAGGTCTTCAAGGCCCATGAGGTCGATTTCGAGAAGCAGAAGATCGGCAAACGGGTCGTGGATTCGGGCGAGACCGGATGGGATCGCGTGTTCAACGAGCAGCGCAAGGGCGACTCGTGGTTCTCAGACGAGCAAGGGTCCGACTACTCGGCCAAGGTCAAGTTCTCGAGCGGAAGGACGCTGAGCTACTTCTGCGCCTTCCATCCCGACACCATGCGCGGAGAGATCACCGTAGTCGGGGCACCGTGACCGAAGCCGGCGACGAGCGACGTTTCCGCCGTCGCCGGTTGCTGACCGGAGCCGCAACGGGCGCGGCCGCGCTGGCATTGCCGGCGTGGCTGCGCCCTGGCGGTAGCCCTCGGCTCGAGAGTGCGTTCGCCGCGCCGTTAGAGCCGTACTCTCGCAAGCTTCCGATTCCGCGCGAGATCACGCGCGGAGACATCGCCCTGAAGATCAGGCAGGCTGACATCTCCGTCCTGCCTGGCCAAAAGACGAAGATGTGGACGTA
>JALZIJ010000126.1 GCA_030860375.1 Actinomycetota bacterium
AAGATCGTGAAGACCGAGCCTCCGAAGAGGACGAAGTGGATGTGGGCGACGATGAAATAGGTGTCCGACATGTGGATGTCGAGCGGCACCATGCCCAGCATCACGCCTGAGATCCCGCCCACCACGAAGGTCACGATGAACCCGAGAGCGAACAACATCGAGGTCGATTTGAGGTGGAGCACAGAATCGAAGAGCGTGGCTAACCACGAGAAGATCTTGATCCCGGTCGGCACCGCGATGAGAAGCGTGGTGATCATCATCGGCACGCGCAGCCAGCTGAACATGCCCGAGACGAACATGTGGTGCGCCCACACCGTGTAGGAGAGGACGACGATCCCGATCAGGGCGAGCGCCATGAGGCGGTAGCCGAAGATCGGTTTACGGGCGTGCGTCGATAAGACCTCGGAGATGATCCCGAATCCGGGCAGCATCATGATGTAGACGGCCGGGTGGGAATAAAACCAGAAGATGTGCTGATAGCTCAGGACGTCGCCGCCAGTCGCCTCGTTGAAGAAGTTCGTGTGGAGCGCCCGGTCGAAGAGGACCATGAACTGGACGCCGGCGATGAACGGCGTGGCCGCGACGACGAGTAGCGAGGTCGACAGGTTGGCCCAGACCAGAAGCGGCATGCGCCAAAACGTCATTCCGGGCGCACGCATCGTGATGATCGTCACAAGGAAGTTGAGAGCTGTCGCCACGGACGACGCCCCCGCGAACTGCACGCCCAGGTTGAAGAACGACTGCCCCAACGGCGCTCCTGTCGATAGCGGCGCGTAGCCCGTCCAGCCGGCGTCGAAGGCGCCGCCGGGTACGAAGTACGAAGCGAGGAAGAGGAGGCCCGCCATCGGCAGCATCCAGAACGAGAGGGCGTTCAGGCGCGGGAATGCCATGTCCGGCGCGCCGATCATGAGCGGCAGGACGTAGTTCGCGATCCCGGCGAAGACCGGGATGATGAACAGGAAGATCATGAACGCGGCGTGCGTCGAAAACAGGCCGTTGTAGAAGCCCGGATCGACGATCTGCGTGCCCGGCTGGGCAAGCTCGGCGCGGACCGCCATCGCCGCAAGACCGCCGACGATGAAGAAGAAGAAGGTCGTGACGATGTACTGGATGCCGATCACCTTGTGATCGGTGTTGAACCGGAAGTAGTCCTTCCAGGAGTTCGCCCCGTGTTGAGAGTGGTCTTCCGCGATGGTCGGAGCGCCGCCGGCCCAGCGGAACCAGTACGAAAAGCAGCCCATGCCGACCAGGAACCCGAGCGGCGCGGTGATGCCCGGCATGATCACGTGCGGGTAGCCGGTCTGCTCGGTTTGGAAGATCTCGAGGCCCGAGATCGCACGGAGGCCGACCACGAGGCCGAAGCCGAAGAGGCCGCCGACGAACATGCCGAACAGGGCGCGGATCATGCCCGGGTTTCTCCAAAGGATGCTCACGAGTCAGCAACCTCTTCGGATTCCGTGCCTGACGCGCTCTCCTCGGCGACCTCGTCGCCGGAGGTGTCCATCTCGGCCTCCTGATCCTGCATCCACGCGTCGAACTCCTCTTGAGACTCGACCACGACCTTCGCCTGCATCGTGGAGTGGCCCCAGCCGCAGAGCTCGGTGCAGACCAGGGTGTAGGTGCCCTCGACGTCGGGCGTGACGCGGACGACGTTGTCGACGTCGGTCGGATTGCCGTCCGCGATCGGCACGAGGTCGCGCTTGATCCGCCACTCTGGCACCCAGAACGAATGGAGAACCTCGAGGGCCGAGAGGCTCAGCTCGAGCTGCACGCCCGAAGGCACGTGGAACTCGTCGGAGACGACGCCCGTCTCGGGGTACTCGAAGGTCCACTTGAACTGCTGAGCGGTCACGTTGACCGGCATTTGGTTCTCGGAGGCCTCCGCCTCGATGTCGTCGAGGATGACCCACGAGTAGGCGGCGGCGAAGAGCACGATCACGGTCGGAATCAGGGTCCAGGCGATCTCGAGGCGGGTGTTGCCGTGGATCGGCTTGCCGTCGGACTCGTCGCCGGGCTTCGCGCGGTACTTGTAGATGCAGTAGCCGAGCATCACGATGACGATCGCGAAGACGAACGAAGAGAGCACGATCATCACGTCGAGGAGCAGGTCGATCTCGTCCGCCTCGGCCGACCCCTGCATGCCGTTCCAGTCGGGAATCAGCATGATCACCGACTGCACGACCGTCAGGATCAGCATCAGGCCGATCAGGCGCAAATAGGTTGCCCGGGTCACCGCGCGGCATTCTATTGAGAGGGAGCGGCGGAGGACTCTAGGCAGCGGGTGGAGCATCGCCACGCGACGCGGCGATCACCTCGTTCGCGACGCCCTCCCAGCCCCACAGGCGCTTGGCCGTCTCGCGAAGGGACACGCGGGAGGCGCGGCGCTTAGCCGGATCGAGTTCGATCCAGACGTTGAGCCGGGCCGCAATCGCCTCGATCGCGCCGTCGCCGAGGCTGAACGAAACGAGGCCCGCCGCCTCGTCGGGGAGCCCTGTCATGAGTGACTTACTTACCTCGAGCGCACCCGAATGGGCGGCGGAGACAGGCAGGACGCCCGCCGCGGCCGCCTCAGCGGCAACCATGCCGAACGCCTCCGGGTGGGTCGAGGGGAAGACGAGGGCGTCGCAGGCGGGTACGAGGAGCCCAACCTCGTGGTGCTCGAGGCGACCGGCGAGAGTGATCGATCCGGCCGCCTCGCGCGCGGCCTCGGCGTATGAAGCGGGGGGGTCCGCGAGGAACGAAGAGAGATAGTCGAGCGGCTTCGTCGGTCCGCCCTCGAGAGCCCGGCCGCGGTGGGCAATGCCGCGCGCGCCCTTGATGTCCCCCTCACCGAGCGCCGCGATCAGGCTCTCGATTCCCTCTCGGTAGGCGCCGAAGCCGGCCAGGATCAGGCGAGCGTCCGGATGCCGCGAGTGAACGAGGGGCCAGGCGGCGACAAGGAGGTCCACGCCCTTCGAGACGATGAGCTTCCCGACGAAAACGACCCGGGGGCCATCGGTATTCGCGAGCCAGCGCACCGCTTCCGCTGCTTCGAGCGGATCGCGCTCCCAGGATGAGTCGGCTCCGGCGTCGGCGTCGGCAGCCTCCAGGTCCTCCGCAAGCTCGCGAAGGCGACCCGGGCCGTCGTCGCGGGCGATCGCCTCGAACAGGTCCGTGTCCACGCCGGGGGGTCCCAGCGCCACCTTCTGATTCACCTCGGGCTCGTCAACCGCCTCGCGCAGACGTTCTGCGATGTGATCCGAACCGACCAGGATCCCCGCCGCCGCGCGGGCGCCGTCCCGTGCCATCGGCCCGAAGCGATCAAGCTCGGGAAGGACCGTGTAGGAGAGGTCCGAGCCGTGCACCTTCACGGCAAATCGGACGCCGGCCCGCTCGAGGATGAGGGGGGCGGTCACGAGGTGGTTGGCGAGCGCGGCGTCCGGCTCGCCGGAGCGCTCCACGACGTCGCGGACCGCCTGGACGTTCCGCTCGATGTACTTCTCGAGCTCCGAGTCGGTGAGCTCGGCGTAGGTCCTGACCTCGAAGCCGGCGTAGCGATCGCGGACAAAGACCGGCAGGAGACCGCCGGTGTCCGGCGTGTAGACGGTCACTGAGCCGCCGTCGGTCCCAACCGCGGCGGACGCGGCGGCGGACGAACCATGAGCGTTTTGCAAGGTACCTGGTACCTCACGGATCCTTAACGTTCCTTCGTCCCAGTCCCCGGCCGCATCCACGAAGTCGAGTTCTTGGGCCTCGCGATCCTGGCAAAGGAGGTGCACC
The DNA here is from genome assembly GCA_030860375.1 of Actinomycetota bacterium. Classification (GTDB taxonomy): domain Bacteria; phylum Actinomycetota; class Thermoleophilia; order Solirubrobacterales; family 70-9; genus JALZKA01. The sequence continues at coordinate 3,760 of JALZIJ010000126.1, forward strand.
TCGTGGCCGAGCCTTCGCATCGCCCGCGCGAGGCTCGCGTTGTAGACATTCGACCCGGTTCCGCTGAGGAGATAGCCATGAAAGATCAGGACCCGCACGCGGTCACCCTATGGCGAACGTCCCACGCGGCCTCGCCTAGCGCTTAGCGCGGGACGTTCGGGCATGAGTCCCGCCGGCAAACGTCCCACGCGGCCGCGCATAGTGCTTAGCGCGGGACGTTGGGGGGCGTAGGATCGCCGCGTGCTTTACGGCGATCACTACCGCGCGATCTACCTCAAGGGCCTCGCGGGCGAGAAGCCGGAACTGCCGGTCGCCTGGGAGGACCTGGAGCGCGCGGCTGAAGAGGCGATGCCAGAAGCGTCGGCCGACTACGTCTACGCGACCGCCGGCACCGGGGATACCTACCGCGAGAACCGCGACGCGTTCGAGCGCTGGCGCATCGTGCCGCGAATGCTTCGCGATGTCGCCGAGCGAGACCTGTCGACCGAGCTCTTGGGCCAAGAGCTGCCGGCGCCGGTTCTGCTCGCGCCCATCGGCGTGCAGACCGCCGCGCACCCCGACGGCGAGCGGGCGACCGCACGCGCCGCGGCGACGCTCGGCCTGCCGATGGTGATCTCCACCGCGTCCGATACCGCGATGGAGGACATCGCCGAAGCGAGCGGTGACGGGCCGCGCTGGTACCAGCTCTACTGGCCCTCGGACGAAAGCGTGGCGCGGAGCCTCGTGGATCGCGCCGAGGCCTCGGGCTGCGAAGCGATCGTCGTCACCGCCGACAACTACATCCCC
>JALZIJ010000147.1 GCA_030860375.1 Actinomycetota bacterium
GGCATCTCCCAGGCGAGCGGAGCGACTTCGAGCGCGGGCAGCATCACCCTGCGCGGAGCCCCAGATAAGGGCGAAGTGAGCTGCCGCGGCGCGGGCTCCGCTGAGGCCCATCGCATCTACCACTCCCGGGCCGCGCCCAACCCGTGCCGTAGGACCAGTGAACGATGCTGGAAAACCGAGCCTGGCCCTCGGCATCGCGCGGCTGAATCCCGAGAACTTTGCCGGCAGCATCCGCCGGCGCCGAGCTCGCCTCGCGACCTCTCGCCTTCATCTCGAGGGTGCTCGTTTCGGCGGCAACTAGATGGTTGAAAGGCGCGACGGGCAGGCGGTAAGAATCGCCTGCCCGTCGACTCATGCGCCTAGCGGTCGTCGCTTGCGTTCTCCGATGGCTCTTCGCTTGCGTTCTCAGAGGGCGGACCGCCGGAAGTCGCGCCCCCGGTCGTCTCCACGTCGTCGGCGTCGTCCTCGTGGTCATCGAGGACGTTGCCTGTCGCGTTCTCTTCTCGAGGGCGATCGTTTTCTTCCTCGATTCCGGAGCCGTGCGCATGCAGCGACGTCTCGGGCAGGTCTTCCTTCTCTACTCCGTCGTTTTCATCCTCGTCCGGCATACCTTCCTCCTTCGTTCGCTCGTCGCGTAGGTACCCGGCCATCATCTTTTCACTCGCACGCTTCCGCGGGTCACCGCCTAGGTGGCAGGATGTGGGCATGAGCCAAGCAACCGCCGCCCCCTCCGACCTTTACTCCATTCCCCAGCAGCACCAGGACTTTCGCGATCTCGTCCGCCAGATCGCCCAGGAGCAGGTCGCGCCGCGCGCCGCCGAGATCGACCAGACCGACGAATACCCCTGGGACATCCGAAAGCTCCTGAGCGAACAGGACATTCTCGGCCTGCCGTTCGCCCAAGAGCACGGCGGCACGGGCACCGGCACGCTCATGCTCCAGATGGCTGTCGAGGAGCTTGCAAAGGCTTCCGCAGCAGTCGCGCTCATCCTCATGGTCCAAGAGCTCGGAACGCTTCCGATTCAGCTCTTCGGCTCGGACGAGATGAAGGAGCGCTTCCTACCCGATTGTGCGACGGGTGAGAAGTCGCCCGCATTCTGCTTGAGCGAGCCCGACGCGGGCTCCGCGGCAGCGGACATGCGCACCACTGCGAAGCAGGACGGCGCGGATTGGATCATCAACGGCACCAAGAGCTGGATCACGAACGCCGGCGTTGCCGACTTCTACGTCGTCTTCGCCTCGACTGATCGCGAGAAGAAGCGAGCCACTGCGTTCGTCGTCGAAAAGGAAGCGGACGGCTTCTCGGTGCCCAAGTACGAGCACAAGCTCGGCATCCACGGCTCGCCCACGGGGCAGCCGGTGTTCGAGGACGTGCGCGTCCCTGCCGAGAACGTGATCGGCGAGGTCGGGCGCGGCATGGCCGTCGCGCTCGGCACACTCGAGCGCACTCGGCTCGGCGCGGCCGCGCAGGCCGTCGGCATCGCTCAGGGTGCCACCGACTACGCGAACGACTACGCCAAGGAACGTCAGGTCGGAGGCAAGCCGATCAATGAGCTCCAAGGCATCCAGTTCAAGCTCGCCGACATGCAGACGAAGACGGCGGCCGCTCGCGAGCTCCTCTACAAGGCGTGCGCGATGGCCGATCGCAACGACCCGCAACTGGGCATGTACTCATCGATGGCGAAGCTGTTTGCCTCAGACGCCGCGATGGAAGTGACGATCGAGGCCGTCCAGGTCTTGGGCGGCTACGGCTACGTAACGGAGTACCCGGTCGAGCGCATGATGCGCGACGCCAAGATCACCCAGATCTACGAGGGCACGAACGAGATCCAGCGCGTGGTGATCGCGCGCCACATGCGCTAGCCAAGCGTGATCTAAGCGACAGAGGCCGGAGAACGCGAGAAAGGGTGGGACTCGTCCCCAATGGGTAAGTCCCTTGGACAAGGACGTATCACCCTCTCGAAAGGAATCTAAATATGAGTACAGCCCTGATCATCGTGATCGCCATCGTCGTGCTTGCGATCCTCGTCGCCATCTACATGGCGTCGAAGAGCCGGCAGGCCCAGAAGCGTGACGACCAGCGTGTGGTCGCATCCGAGCACCGCCAAGAGGCTGAGGTCAGCCGCATCAGCGCCGAGAAGGAGTCGGCTGCGGCCGACGAGCAGGCCGCTGCTGCGCGCCGCCAGGCCGCCGAGGCAGAGGAGCGCGCCCAAGCCGCCCAGCATGCGCACGCCACGGCCGACGCACATGAGGCGCACGCGAGCGAGATCGACCCCGACGCGGACGACGATGTCGACCCCAACCACAACGGCGTCGCGGACGACCGCGTCGCCACCGAGGATCCCACCCGACGCACCGTCTGACCCGGGGAGCGGTTGCGAATTGCCGCGATATACGCGGCTTTTCGCAACCACCCGGGGCCTTGCTGAGTAACTCGCCGGCGTCCGGCAAGTGAGTGATCGGCGCATGGGGTCGCACATCCGCGGATAATTCCTCCATGGGGAGACGCGCATGGTCTGTCGGTCCAATCGCGGCACTCGCCGCGGTCTCGCTGTGGCCGAGCGCCGCAAGCGCGGCGCCCGATCCGCTCGGGCTGGACTGTGTGGCCGTCGAGGAACTTCGCCAGTGCTCTGGCCTGGCCGAGAGCTGGGACGGCATCCCGCTGGACACGACCGTCGTCCTGCCTCCGGGCCCAGTGAAGGACTTGCCGCTCGTTGCACTCGTCCACGGCTTCGGCAACTCGAAGTACGAATACCTCGACCCAGCTTCCGAGGCCTACACCGGCAACGCGTTTACCTGGGCCCGGCGCGGCTACGCCGTTCTCGTGCACACCGCGCGAGGCCTCTGGGGGTCGTGTGGCACGCCGGAGTCGCGGCTCGCAAGTCCAGTCGCTTGCGCGGACGGTTACATCCACCTCGCCGACGTTCGCTATGAGGTGCGTGACACCCAGGAGTTGATCGGAGAGCTCGTCGACGAGGGGGTGGCCGACCCGAAGCGGATCGGCGCCACCGGCGACTCTTACGGCGGTGGCCAGTCGCTGATGATGGCGGCGCTCCGCGACCGGATCATGCTTCCCGACGGCACCTACACGCCGTGGCTGACGCCGGCGGGAACACCCCTCCGGCTCGCGGCTGCCGCGCCCGTGATCCCGTGGACAGACCTCGTCACCGCCGCCGCCCCGAACGGAAGCGTCTCGTCGACCCGACGCACGTCTCGCAGGCGGGCGACGACTCCTGTTGGGGTCGAGAAGGCGTCGGTCGTGAATGCGATCTATGCAGCTGCGCAGTTCGCAGTTGGCCCCGGACAGCCGGTCGGCGAGCCCTTCATCCCCGGCCGGCCAATGGGATACCTGGCGCCGGCAGGCACCGACCCCGAAGCAGACGTGGGCGGCTGGGTCGCGCGGACGACGCAGGGCGAGCCGTACGACGAGCCGTACGCGCGGTCGATCGTGGACCTCCTCGCCGACTATCACTCGGCTTATTACCTGAAAGCGGATCGGCCTCCGCCGCCGCTCTTCCTCTCGGCAGGGATGACCGACGATCTCTTCCCAGCCGACGAGACGCTTCGCTTCGCAAATCGCACGCGCCGAAAGTTCCCAGACCTTCCCCTTGGCGTCATGCTCGGAGACTTCGGCCATCAGCGAGCCGCGAACAAGCCCGCCGAGCGCGACCGCCTGCTAGCCGCGATCGACGACTGGTTCGCACGCTACGTGCGTGGGAACGGGGCGAAGCCGCGCGAGGGCGTGTGGGCGACGACGCAGCTCTGCCCACGCTCAGGCCCCGCCGGGCGCACCTTCCACGCCCGGAGCTTCGCGGCGCTCGCCCGCTCGAAGCGTGTCCGTCGATTCACGGAGCCGGCGACCGTGACCTCGGACTCAGGCGATCCCGCAGTCGCAGCAGCGATCGACCCCGTCTCGGGGATGGGGGACGGGTGCGTCCAGACTCAGCGAAGCGAGGCGCCCGGAACCGCCCGCTACGAGCTTAAAGCGACGGGCCGAAGGGGGTTCACCCTGCTCGGCGCGCCGATCCTCCGCGGGCGACTCGGACTCGGCGGCGCGGAGCCCGGCATCCCGCAACTCGACGCGCGCCTCTGGGATGTCGCCCCCGACGGAACGCAGCAGCTTGTCGCCCGCGGGCTGTACCGCCCCGCTGAAGGGCGAAACCGCTGGGAGCTACACCCGAACGGCTGGCGCTTTCGCCGCGGCCACATCGCCGAGCTCGAGCTGCTCGGCCAAGACGCGCCCTACGCACGCCCCTCGAACGGAAACTTCGAGGTCGAGGTTAAGCGCCTGCGCGTCACGCTGCCCACGCGCTAGCCGTGCGTTCCTTTCGAGCGAGAGGGTGGGTCGAACTTCTACCGCTCAGCGCAGCAACTTCGACCCACCCCCCAGGTCTCGGCGTGCTCTCTCGTGAGCGCCACTGTTCGAAGCCCCTACTTGATGAACAGAATCTCTGAGTACTTCGGCAGCGGCCAGAGGTCGTCGGCCACGACGCGCTCGAGCGCGTCGGCTGCCTCGCGCACCGTCACCATTGCCTCGAGCTGGCGGTCCCGCGCGTACTCGGCGAGCTCCAGGCCTTCGAGGCCGTCGGGGTATCCATTCGCCTCGCTGAGCGCATCGAGAGCGGCGACGAGTGTGTCCACCAGCGCCCGGATGCCGGTTGAGAGCGACGAGACACCCGCAGCGTCGATCAAGGCCAGGTGCCTGAGGGCAGCGGGAAGGAGCAGAGTGCGGGCGATCGATTCGGTCGTCTCCGCCTCGATGTTCGCACGGGTCACGTACTGCTCGAGCCACACTTCGTAGCGCGAGTGAAGCTCGCGCTCACTAAGCACGCTGTAGTGACCGAACGCCTCGACGGTCGGAGCCGAGATGACCTCGGGAAGAGCGTCGGGCGTCGTGCGGAGGTTCTTGAGCCCGCGGCTTTCGGCCTCGGCGTGCCACTCCTCGGCGTAATTGTCGCCGCCGAAGATGATCTGGCGGTTGCCGGTGTAGGACGCCGCGACCACCTCTGACACGGCGCTAGTCACCTCGCCCCCGCCGGTGAGCTTGCCCTCCAGCTCGTCGGCGAGCTCATCGATCGCCTCGGCGACGATCGTGTTGAGCACGGTGTTCGGGAAACCCAGCGACGTGCTGGAGCCCAGCGATCTGAACTCGAACTTGTTGCCGGTAAAGGCAAACGGCGAGGTCCTGTTGCGGTCGCCGCCGTGCATTGGCAGGTGCGGCAGCACGGTCGAGCCGAGCTCGAGCACGGCCGCCTCGGTGTTCCCGTCGCCGGAGCCCGAGGCGATCGACTCGAACGCCTTTTCAAGCTCCGCGCCGAGGAAGATCGAGATGATCGCGGGAGGCGCCTCGTTGGCGCCCAGGCGATGGTCCTGGCCGATGTCCGCAACCGAGGCCCGAAGGAGCCCCTGGTGCTTGTTCACCGCCCGGATCACGGCGGAGCAGAAGAACAGAAAGTTCGTGTTTTCCGCCGGGGTGGCGCCGGGCTCCATCAGGTTGTGCCCGGTGTCGGTCCCCATCGACCAGTTGTTGTGCTTGCCCGACCCGTTGACGCCGGCGAACGGCTTCTCGTGGAGCAGGCAGACCAGTCCATAGCGCCGGGCCACGGACTGCAGGATTTGCATCAGGAGCTGCTGGTGGTCCGACCCGACGTTCGAGTTCTCGAAGATTGGCGCGATCTCGTACTGGTTGGGCGCCACCTCGTTGTGGCGGGTCTTGACAGGGATGCCGATCTTCGCCATCTCCGTCTCCGCCTCGAGCATGCACGCCAGGATCCGCTCGGGAATCGCCCCGAAGTAGTGATCGTCGAGCTCATGGCCCTTCGGCGGCTTGGCGCCGAAGAGCGTGCGCCCCGTCGTTACCAGGTCAGGCCGCTCGTAGTAGTACTGCTCATCGATCAGGAAGTACTCCTGCTCAGGCCCCACCGTCGTGAAGACCCGCTGGGCCTCCTCATCGCCGAGCAACCGCAAGGCCCGGACCGCCGAACGCGAGAGCGCGTCCATCGAGCGCAGCAGCGGGATCTTCGCGTCGAGCGCCTCGCCGGTCCACGAGGCGAACGCCGTCGGGATGCAAAGCAAGGCCCCGTTCGGGTTCTCGAGGATGAACGCCGGGCTGGTCGGGTCCCAAGCGGTGTAGCCGCGGGCCTCGAACGTTGCGCGCACGCCGCCCGTCGGAAACGAGGATGCGTCCGGCTCGCCCTGGATCAGCTCCGAGCCCTTGAACTTCGCGATCGCCGTTCCCTCGCCGTCCGGCTCGAAGAACGAGTCGTGCTTTTCGGCGGTTAGGCCCGTCAGCGGCTGGAACATGTGCGTGAAGTGGGTCGCCCCCTTCTCGAGCGCCCACTCCTTCATCGCCTCGGCGACCTCGTCGGCAAGCGAGGAGTCGAGTGCCTGGCCCTTGTCGAGGACGTTCTGAAGCTGCTTGAACGTGTCCTTCGACAGGCGTTCTTTCTGAGCGGCCGCCGAGAAAACGTTGATGCCGAACGGGTAGGCGTTCGACTTGGTCAGATCGAGGGAGCCAAGAGCCTCGCCGTTCGGACTCCACTGCGCGGCGTTGACGTTCTGCTGACGGATTGCCATCTGTTTTTTAAGTCCTCCATGACCGCGTGCGACGCGCCGAGCGGCCCGCCCCCTGTACGCGGTTAGATTTTCGGTTGCAAGAGAGTGGCTCTCAGCCTATTCAAGGCCAGGGGAGAACGGTTATCCACGTGTCCAAACATGCGCCTGACGCGTTCGCCGGGCTGTACCCAAGAGCGGTAAGTTGGGTGCATGGAGCGCGACGCCGCTCTCGAGGCGGTCTTTCAGCCCGTGCGCCCGCCGACCACCTTCGAGGAGACCGTGGAGCGACTGGGCACCGCCATCAGGCTCGGCCTGTTGGTACCCGGCAGTCAGTTGCCGCCCGAGCGCGCACTCGCGGCCGAGCTGCGCATCTCACGCTCGACCCTGCGTGAGGCACTGACGACGCTCACCCAGTCCGGCCACCTGGTCGCCCAGCGCGGGCGGGGTGGCGGGACCTTTGTCGTCGAGAAGCCCCCGCTCGCCGAGCGGGATCCGGAGCCGCTGGGCGAAGCGGCCTGGTCGGTTCTCGAACACCGTGTCGCGATCGAGGCCGGGGTTGTGCTGTTGGCATCCGAGCGGGCCGACGATCCGGACTTCGACCGCCTCGACGACCTGGTCGACCGGATGGCAGATGCCGACGACTTCGAGGCCTATCGACGCGCCGACATCCGCTTTCATATCGCCCTTGCCGAGACCGCCCGCTCGCCGCGCCTCGTGACCGAGATGACCGAGGTGCAGGGCGCGATGAGCGACCTCATCGGGCAGATCGCGCACCCCGATCAGGTCCTGACCCACTCGAACGAGCAACACCGGTCGCTCGTCCAGCTCCTTCGCCGCGGCGATGCGACTCGCGCGGTCGGGCTTATGCGCGAGCACATCGAGGGCACCGAGCACATTCTGGGCGGGCTCACGCTCAGCACATTTGCTTGACCTCCGTCCCTTCGACCGTCTAGGGTGGGACCGCAAATAGGTCGGGTGGGCACACCTTTAGCCACCACCAAACAAAATGAGGGAGGAACGGATGTCAGACCAGCCCGCGGTGAGACACGACTCCGGTCAGACGGACGACGAGAGAACTCTCGCCGAGCTCGGTTACAAGCAGTCGCTCGGTCGTGCTTGGTCGGGGTTCACAAACTTCGCGATCTCTTTTACGATCATCTCGGTACTGGCCGGGACGTTCACCACCTTCGCGTTTGCGTGGCAGAACGGCGGCCCGATCGCAGTCTCGATCGGCTGGCCGATCGTGTGTGCGTTCGTCCTCATGGTCGCCCTCTCGATGGCCGAGCTCACCTCGAAGTACCCGACCGCCGGCGGCCCCTACTGGTGGGCCCATGCCCTCGGCGGCAAGGGGTGGAGCTGGATGACGGGTTGGTTCAACATCGTCGGCCTGGTAGGCATCGTGGCCTCCGTTGCCTATGGAGCAGCCTTCTTCCTTTACACGCTGCTCGGCCTCTACGAGGTTGACTTCCTCGGAATGGACTTTGCCGCCGGCGACAGCGTGCTCGGCGACACGTTCGTCCTCTTCCTCTTCATCCTCGCCCTCGTAACCGTCCTGAACATCTTCGGCCACCGGGCACTGGCAATCCTCAACAACATCTCCGTCGGCTGGCACGTGCTCGGGGTCGCGGTTGTTATCGGCCTCTTGATCTTCGTGCCCGACCAGCATCAAGACGCCGGCTTCGTGTTCGGCGAGAAGATCAACAACTCGGGTAGCTTCGACGGCTCGACCACGAGCCTCGGGTTCTGGTTCTTCGTCTTGCCGATCGGCTTCCTGCTTGCGATGTACACGCAGACTGGTTACGACGCTTCCGCCCACACCGCCGAAGAGACGCGAAACGCAGCGATAACCGCGGCGCAGGGGGTCTGGCGCTCCGTCTTCTTCTCGGCCCTGATCGGCTGGTTCTTGCTTCTGGCCTTCCTGTTCGCCGCGAACGACGTCGACGCGATCAACAAGGCGGCCGGCTTTGTCGGCGCCATCTTCACCAGCGCGCTCGATCCGTGGGCAGCAAAGCTCGTGATCCTGATCGCGGTGATCGGTCAGCTCTTTTGCGTCGCGGCAGGGCTCACCAGCGCCTCGCGAACGTGGTACGCGTTTTCACGCGACCGGGCAATCCCGGGCTGGGCATTGTTCAGCCGCGTGAACCGCGACCGTGTGCCGAGCTATGCGGTCCTCGCAATCTCGTTCTTTGCGTTTCTCATCACTATTCCGGCGCTGTTCGGCTCGAACGACATCCCCTTCGCGTTCTTCGCGATCACGGGGATCTGCACAGTTGGGCTCTATCTCGCCTACATCCTGCCGATCTACCTGAGGTTGCGGGCGGGGGATTCGTTCGAGCCTGGCCCGTGGAATCTCGGCAGTCGGTACAAGATCGTCAACACCCTGGCGATTATCTTCGTAATCGTCGTCGTCTATGCCCTCGACTTGCCGTTCACGCCGACCGGCTTGCCTTGGAACGACGACTTCGACGCGACGGTCGTGAACTACACGCCGCTGGCGATCCTG
>JALZIJ010000170.1 GCA_030860375.1 Actinomycetota bacterium
AAATCGAGGCTCATCAGGTATCCCAATCGGCGCTTTGGCGGCGAGGCTTGAGCGGAGGTACGCCTCGCTACCGTGAGACGCGCGCGACTTCCTCGATCGACGTGACGCCGGCCCTGACCTTGCGAAGCCCATCCTCGGGCAGGGTCAGCATGCCCTCCTGGCGGGCGACCGCGGTCAACTCGGCCTCGGTGGCGCCAGAAACGGTCATCTCCTTCAGGGTCTCGCTCATCACCATCACGGAGTAGAGCCCGATGCGGCCGGTGTAGCCCGAGTTGCCGCAGCGCGAGCAGCCGCCCGGCTCGAAGACAGCCAAGTCACCTTCGACTTCATACCCGGCCGCGATGAGCGCCTTCTCCGGCATGACAGCAGGGCGCTTGCACTGCTCGCAAAGCTTGCGAGCGAGGCGTTGAGCGACCACGCAATCGACCGCCGAGGCGGTCAGGAACGTCTCAATGCCCATCTTCTGCAAGCGCACGATGGCTCCAGGGGCATCGTTGGTGTGAAGCGTGGAAAGCACGAGGTGACCCGTGAGCGCCGCCTCGATCGCGATCCTCGCCGTCTCGCCGTCGCGGATCTCGCCGACCATGATTACGTCGGGGTCCGCTCGCAGCATGCTGCGTAGACCGGTAGCGAAGGTCAAGCCTGCACGCCGGTTGACTCCCATCTGGTTGATCCCCTCGAGCCGGTATTCGACGGGGTCTTCGATCGTGATGATCTTCTTCTCGATCGAGTTGATCTCGTTGAGGGTGGCGTAGAGCGAAGTCGACTTGCCCGACCCGGTCGGCCCGGTGACGAGAATCGCGCCGTATGGCTTGCGGTAAGAGCTTTCGTAGCGGCGGCGGCCCTCGCCATCCATGCCGAGGTCGTCGAGCGTCCTCATCGCCTGGTTCGTGTCGAGGATGCGGATCGTCGCGCCCTCGCCGCGCTGAGTCGGAAGCGTCGTGATGCGGAGATCGATCTTTCGCCCCTCGACGTTGAGTGACGCGCGGCCGTCCTGGGGAACGCGTTTCTCCGCGATATTCATGTCGCTCATGATCTTGATGCGGCTGACGACTCCCGCGACCATTCGTTTCGGGACCTTTGCCGCCTCGACCAGGACGCCGTCGACTCGAAAGCGGACCCGCATCTCGCCGTCGCCGGGCTCGAAGTGCACGTCTGATGCGCCATCGTTCGCGGCCTGTCCGAGGATCGAGTAGACGAGCTTGATCACGGGCGCGTCGTCGGCTGACTCACGAAGCTCGGTGATCTCGTCTCCGCCCTCGTTCTCGTCCTCCTCAACCGCTTCGGAGACGGCGGAGTCGAGCGTGTTGAGGCGACGAATGAGGGCCTCGATATCCTCCTGCGCGGCGACCGCCACTCGGCACGCGGCGCCGGTAATCATCTGAACGTCGTCGATCGCGATCACATCCGACGGGTTCGACATCGCGAGCACTATGGTGTCGTCAGGCAGGAAACCGACCGGCACGGCGTTGTAGCGCCGCGCGGCCGCCGCGGAGATCAAATTCGAGGCGCCCACGTCGACCTTGTACGCATTGAGGTCAAGATGCAGCAAGCCATAGCGCTCGGCGATCGCCCGCGAGAGCTGATTCGAGTCGATGGCCTTCTGCTCGATCAGGAGTGACTCCGGCGTCTGTCCCACGCCGAGTGCTTCGTCAACCGCAAGGCGTGCCCTTTCCTTGTCCACGAAGCCGAGCTCGTCCAGGACGTCGATCAGAAACATGCCGGAATGCCCCTTACCGACAGGCTGGGTAAGCCCGGGCGTGTCGTTCGACGCGACCGGCACAGTGTTCTCGGTGGACCCGTCGCTTACCGGAGCCACGGGAGCCACCGGCTGCTGGGCGAGCGGACTTGCGCCGGCATCAGGCACCGGCTGAAGATGGTTGGGTCGATCGGACATCAGCACGCCTCTGCGGCGCGGCGCATCGTCTCGAGCGAGGGATCCTTCCCGGTCCAGATGCGAAGAGAGGCAGCACCTTGGCGCACGAGGACCTCGCGGCCTCCGACCGCGGTGGCGCCTGCTGCCCTTGCAGCCACGATCAGCTCGGTTTCATTCGATCCATAGATCAAGTCCAACACCACCTCTGCTTGGAGACCATCGTCAAAGACGGAGAGGTGCTTGAGATCGGGTTCCCCACCATCGCTTAGGTGCTGGCCCCGATTCGCGGTATCGAGCCCGATGGTGGTCGCATTCACGACCAGTTGAGCGTTCGCGGCGCCGCCTGTTTGCAGCTCCACCCCGAACTCGTCCGCAAGCGCTCGCGCTTTGGATTCGGTACGGTTCCAAACGCTCACTCGGGCGCCTGCCTCGCGAAGCGCCCAGATCGCTGCTCGCGCCGAGCCCCCAGCGCCCAAGACGAGCGCGCTCATGCCCACGGGTGGATCCGGGAGCGATCCCGTGATGC
>JALZIJ010000172.1 GCA_030860375.1 Actinomycetota bacterium
CGCAAGCTCTCCGGGTAACGCGCGAGTTGGCAGGTGGAAACCTCCACGACGAACTGGTCTACGCGCTCACGCGCACGTTCCGGGTCTTCCCCGGTCGGTAGGTGCCGTCGATCGAGACTTAGCATCGCGCCGACCCCGGAGGGCAAATCGGGATCGGGGTGAACGCCAATCCGTAGACCCCATCTCGTGCGGCGCCATCCAACATCCGTCGAGCCGACTTGACATAACCAAATCCCAGGCGGAACGTGCCGGATTCTTCGCCCATGGCACGTTTCGAGGGACATCCGAAACGAAGCGCCCTACTAGCGCTCGCCTGCCTCGCCCTCACCGCTCCCGCTCTCGCTGCCAAGGACAGTCCGAAGACACAAGCGCTCAATCACCCGGTGTCGACCCCGGAGGGTCGAGCCCACATCGCTGCACAAGCGCGCGAGGCGGAGCGCCGCGAGGCCGAGCACAAGCGAGCGCTGGCATCGCCCGAGGCACGCGCCAACCGGCGCCGTTCCCGTACCGCGTACAAGCAGTTCACCAGCGGACAGGCGCGTGAGCTCGCCCGAGACGAACTGAGCCCTTACCTCAACCGCACCGACGCCGAGCCGGAGAAGCTCGTGGGATCCGGGCGCCTGCTCGGCTTCACCGACGACTTCACGATGCGGGTGGATCCCGGTGCCGGGCGCCGCGCGCAGCTCGTCGTCTCGACCGTGCCGCTGCGCGCTCGCAGCGACGACGGCGTCAAGCGATCTGTCGACCTCGGTCTGCAGGAGGGCGAGAGCGGCTTTGCGCCGGCGAACCCGCTCGTCGACGCCTACCTGCCGAAGCGCCTGAAGGACGGGATCAGGCTCTCGCAGCAGGGAGTGACAGTCGTTCCGGAGCAGCTCGAGGGCAGCGATGCACACGCCACCAAGATCCACGATCAGGGCCTCTTCTACTCCGAGGTCGAGCTGGACACGGACCTCGTGGTGACAACCGTGAACGCCGGCTTCGAGACCTTCACTCAGCTGCGCTCGGTCGAGAGCCCGGAGCGCCAGCGCTTCCGGCTGAAGCTTCCGGCCGGCGCCGAGCTGCGCCCCTACGCCGGCGGTGCCGAGGTCGTCAAGGACGGCCGCCGCGTGATGCTGGTCCATCCGCCGAGCGCCTCAGACGCCCAGGGCCAGTCGGTTCCGGTCGAGCTCAAGGTGGCGGGCGAGGTCATCGAGCTCTCGATCGCTCACCGCGATCGTGACCTCGCATACCCGATCCAGGTCGACCCGCTGTACGAGGACTGGGTAGGCACGCGAGCATGGTTCAACGCGCCGGCGGGCGAGGAGCCCGCGGGGCTCGAGTCGTGGCGCTACCTCACCGTGCCCGAGCGACCGAGCTACAGCGGAACGACGGTATGTCAGGTCGCGCCGTGTGAGCCGCGTGGGCTCTACGTCTACGCCAACCCGGGCCACTTCTTCCTCGACGATCACTTCGCCGAGTGGCTCTACCAGGTCCCCGGCCAAACGACCTATATCGATCAAGCACAGGATCCGGCCAACTATCAGGGCGGGCCGATCGACTCCGTCGTCCTACAGTACCTGCGCTTCCGCAAGCGCGGCACGACCAACCAGTATCCCTACGGCTACACGACCCTCTACCGACGCCCCGGGCCAACGGGAACACCGTCGGCGTATACCGCGCACCGCGGTGAACTTCTCGGCGATCCCAACCCGCCGCCTGGACCTGAGCACCCCGAAGTGCGGTACTCGGCACAGGACGACGAGTTCGACGCCCACGTGGTCGCCGCCGGCCTGTACTCGCCGGAGGCGGCGCCGACCCTCTCCGCGCACCGCAGCTTCTACGTCGGCGGAGCGGTCATCCGGATGACCGACCCGGAGGCGCCGGCGGTGCAGAACGTTGGCAATGCCGGCGGCGAGGGCTGGACGAAGCAGCGAACCGCCGAGGTGAGGCCCACAGTCGTCGATCCGGGGCTCGGCGTCAAGACGATCTTCTTCAAGGACGGCGTGTCTCCGACCGAAAGTCGTACGCACCCGACGTGCACGGGTCGAAAGGGCAGGGAAGAGACGACGTTCGAGGACACCGAGTGCCCGCAGAGCTGGACGCTCCCCGGCCACGGCCAGTCGGCGTTCAGCTACGAGACCGACACGATGCCCGAGGGCGTCAACACGATCCGTGTCTCGGGAAGGGACATCCTCGGCAAGCTCGGCACCGAGGCCACGTCGAAGGTCCGAGTCGACCGCTCGGCGCCGAAGCTGGCGCTGTCGGGGTCGCTGAAGGACTCAGACGGCCAGGCGCTCGCGAAGACGCAGGAGTCTTACGCGCTCACGGCCCGCGCAACCGACGGCGTCCCCGGCGGCGCGGCCTCCGAGCAGCGTTCGGGTGCCAAGTCGGTCGAGGTCTTCCTGACCGAGGAACGCGACAAGGCAAGCGACGAGCAGGAGACCCGGGTCGCGTTCCAGGATCAGGACTGCCCGGTCGAGGGCAACTGCGCGCGCGAGGCCAGCTACGAGCTGCGCACCGCCGATCACGACCCCGGCATCTACACCGTTCGCGTCGTCGCCAAGGACCAGCTCGGACAGTCCAAGGAAGAGAAGTTCGCGTTCCTGATCCCGCCGCGCCAGGAGCCGACCGATATCGCACCGGACCTGTCGCAGAAGCTCGGTCTCGAGGACTACTGGCAGTACGAGTCGACCGAGACCGGCGCCGGCTCGGCCGCGCACGTCAACCTCGCCAACGGCAACCTCGTCTGGCACGCGACGCCGCTCGTCAACCCCGGTCGCGGCCTCTCGACCTTCGCCAACCTGACCTTCAACTCCCAGCAGCGAATCCAGCTGCCGCTGCTGGAGACCCCGGTCGAGCAGGGCATGACGCCCTACGACGAGGCCGGGCAGGGATTCTCGCTCGGGATCTCGGGTCTGACGCGGCTAAACGAGCGGCTGAACGTGGACCTGGCAAACGGCGGCCGGATCACGCTCACCGACGCCGACGGAACCCGGCACCTGTTCAAGTCCGATCCCGGCACCGACGAGGTCTTCGGGCCACCGCCCGGTGTGCAGCTTCACCTGCGCCGCTACTCGAAGTCGAAGCTGCTCGTCGACCCTCCGCCGGCGCTCGCCCGTCCGGTGCTCGAGGAGCCGAACAAGACCTGGGCGGCCACCCGGCCCGACGGCGTCACCTACTTCTTCGACCAGCAGGGCTACCAGACCTCGATCGAGGATCGAAACGGCAACAAGCTGACCTACCACTACGAGTACCGCGGCCCGACCTACGCCGTCTGCCAGGCGCTCGAGAGCTCGCGAATCTTCTATGCGCCGGCGACGCTGTGCCCGCGCAAGGTGGTGCGTGTCAGCGACGCCGGCGGGCGCGACGTCTCGATCTCCTACAAGCCCCGTGTGCTTGCCGACCTGCCGGCCGAGCTGATCCCTGGCGGGGGCATTCCGGTTGAAGTAGACGGCGGGACGCTCGAGACCGCCACCTTCGCCTCCGGGCGGATCAGCGAGATCACCGACCACGCCGGGCGCAGCCACAGGTTCAGCTACGACAGCGGTCCCGGCTATCTGCAGAGCATCACGCAAGCCGCCGGAACCTCAGCCGCGCGCACTTTCCAGTTCGCGTACGAGCCGGTGGATCCGCTGGCGCCGACCAAGCTCAGGGGCCTCGAGGCGGTGACCGACCCGCGTGGCAAGCCGACCAGGATCAACTACGACCCCAACGGAGCGCTCGGGCTGCTCGACGACGAGCTGAAGGCGCAGCTAGAGAGCGGCCTGCTGGGCGACCTGGGCCGCGATTCTCTGGCGCGGATCGCCGACGGGGCCCTGTCGAACAAGCGCGTCGAGTCGCTCAAGGACCGCCGCGAGTCGGAGTCGACGACGAAATCGCGCGCGTTCCGCTACGAGCGCCGCGACGACGGAGGCCAGCGCTACTACGACACCTTCGTCGCCGATGCCCGCAGCTTCGAGACCAGGCACACGATGGACTCCAAGGCGCGACCGATCGAGCGCTTGGACGCCAAGGGCACGAAGAGGACCCTGGCCTGGGATCCCGACAACAACCTCGCCGAGCTCGTGGACGCGAAGGGCAGCGCCGACGAGGCCACGACGCGGATGACCTACAACCTCAGCGGACAGCTCCTGACCCGCACCGATCCGAAGGACCACACAACGCAGCTCACCTACTTCGACTCGCCAGGCACGATCCGCAGCCCGCGGCCAAAGCCGCCACCCGCCAGCGGGAACATCGATGACAGCGGGACGTTCGTCTCGGACCCGCGGACGATTAGCAAGCCGAAGGGCGGGACGAGCGAGTTCGGCTACGACGCCCGCGGAAACGTCATCGAGCGCAAGAACGAGACCGGCCAGAGTGCCTTTACCGACTACGACGCCCTCGGGCAGATCACCCGCGAGCAGGACGAGGTCGGAAACGAGACCTTCTACTCGGAGTACGACCCGAACGGCATGCCCCAGACCGTCAAGGATCCACGAGCCAACTTCTGGCGCTACCGCTACGACCCGGTCGGCAACGTCAAGGCGACGACCGACCCGCGCGGCAGCGGGGGCGGTGGTCCCGACACGCCGAACTCGCCCTTCACGACCACGCTGACCTACGACTCGCTCGACCGCCTGACAACGGAGGCCGTGCCGAAGCGCTCCGAGCAGGGCAGCTTCATCACGCGCCAATACGAGTACGACGCCAACGACAACCAGACGGCGCAGATCGACGGCAACGGCAAGCGCACCGAGCGCACCTGGACGGCGATGGACGATCCGGCCGAGTTCAGCTCTCCCCCCACCCCCCACGCCGGCGAGGGCGCGTCAAGCGAGGTCACTACGCACTCCTACGACGCCGAGGAGAACCTGATTGCTCAGCGTTCGCCGAAGGGCAGCGCGACGGGGACCGACGGCGACTTCACGACCGTTCGGACCTACGACGAGATCGGTCGCAAGATCGTCGAGACGCGCCAGTCTCGCGCTGATGGCCCCGACGCCGACCTAGTCACCTCCCAGGCCTACGACCGTCGCGACAACATCGTCGGCTTGGCCGACCCGCGCCGAAACGCGCAGGGCGGCGACCCGAAGGTGAACGCCGCGAGCAGCGCCGGTCAGCGCTTCGCCTACGCGTACGACAAGGCCAGCAACCGCATCTCCCAGATCGAGAACCCGGCCGGCCTCGCTCACAGGACGACCTACAGCTACGACGACAACGACAACCTCGAGACCCAGACCGACCCGCGCGGCAGCGCGAGCTCGGAGGAGGGCGACTTCACGACCCGCTACGAGTACGACGCGCGCGACCTGCCGACCGGGCTGATCGACGGCATGGGCCGGAAGACCGAGCTCAAGCGGCGCGGCGACGGCAAGGTCACCGAGCAGGTCAAGCCGAAGGGGACTGCGGCCGGCCCATCCGGGGACTTCGAAACGAAGCTCGATTACCTGCCGACCGGCGAGCTCAAGTCGCGCTCACTGCCCTACGCGGAGAACCAGTACGGCTCAACGGACCTCAAGTGGAGCTACACCCGCAACGCGGTCGGCGATCCGACGACGATCACCGACCCGCGCGCCAAGAGCTTCCAGAACACCTTCTTCGACTCCGGCGAGCTACGCACGACCGAACGTCCGTCGGCGTGGAAGTACGACGCCCAAGGTGGCGGTCGCATCAGCGAGCGCTCGCCCGAAGAGATCGGCGACGCCGAGCAGTGGCAGGGCAACGGCGGCAAGGAGCAAGGCCAGGGCAAAGGCGGCGGTCAGAGCGCCAGTTCCGAACAAGGCGAGAGCGCCATGCAACAGGGCCAGGTCGGCGGCGCGGGGGATTCCGGTCTCGTCAAGCGCGAGCAGATGCCCGAGCCACTCCCGCTGGCCGGCCTGACGACGTTCGCCTACGACGGCGAGATGCGCCTGACCGAGATCAAGGACACGGCCGACAAGTCGGTCCAGATCAGCCGCGACCCCCTCGGACGGGCACTCGAGATGAAGCGTCCGCTCAGCGACACCCGCGACGTCGTCGACAAGGTCGCCTACGACCGCAACGGCAATCCCGCCGAGTTGAACGACGGCGAGGGGCACAAGACGACCAATCGCTACGACCAGTTCGACCGGAAGGTCGAGGAGCGCCGCCCGGGATCCACCGACGAGGAGGTCACGTTGCGCAGCTTCGACCCCAACGGCAACGTCACTTCGGTCCAGACCCCCCGCGG
>JALZIJ010000050.1 GCA_030860375.1 Actinomycetota bacterium
CGCAAGGACGGCCCCGAGCCGGCGCAGATCCGCGGCAACACGCCCCTCGAGATCGGCTGGACCCTCGGCGCGGCGCTGATCCTGGTCGTGCTGAGCGTCGTCACCTTCGTCTACCTCGGTGACATCCAGAACCCGCCCGACTCGGGCCCCGGGGGTCTCCAGACGGCGGAGGGGGTCGAGGTCGCGTCGCTGGACCAACCCGATCCGCCGGACGGCAAATCGCTCGAGATCGGGGTCAACGGCCAGCAGTACCTGTGGCGCTACGACTACCCCGGCGAGGACGACCTCTTCAACTATTACGAGATGGTCGTGCCGACGAACACGACCGTGACGCTCAAGATCACATCGCAGGACGTCAACCACTCGTGGTGGATCCCGAAGCTCGGCGGCAAGGCCGACGCGGTTCCCGGCTTCGACAACGAGACCTGGTTCAAGATCTCGAAGCCCGGCACCTACACCGGCGCATGCGCGGAGCTCTGCGGCGAGGGCCACGCCGACATGCGGGGTGTCGTCCGCGCGCTGCCGCCGGACGAGTATCTGGCCTGGAGGCGCAGCCAGGTGGCGAACATCAAGAAGGCCCAGGAGGCGCTCGCGGACACCCGACGCAAGCGCGAGGCCAAGGGCGAGGTCCAGTAGGGAGGATTGCGAACGATGGAATCTGCATCGCTGCGGGCTGACTCCCCATCGGGGAGAAAGGGCCTGCCCTCCCCCGAGGTCGTCATGCACGGGCTGCGCGAGCGCCCGGGCGGGTGGTTGTCGTGGCTGACCACGACCGACCACAAGAAGATCGGGATCATGTACCTGTTCTTCACCTTCATCTTCTTCATCGTCGGTGGAGTCGAGGCGCTGATCATGCGCCTCCAGCTCGCGGGGGCGGACAACACGCTCGTCGGGGCCGAGACCTACAACGGCCTGCTCTCGCTGCACGGGACGACGATGATCTTCCTCTTCATCGTGCCGGTGCTCGCCGGCTTCGGCAACTACATGGTTCCGCTGATGATCGGCGCCAGGGACATGGCGTTCCCGCGCCTGAACGCGCTTTCGCTATGGCTGCTCGTGTTCGGCGGGATCGCCTTCTACGCCAGCCTCTTCTTCGAGCCCCCCGGCGCCGGCTGGACCTCCTACGCCCCACTCTCCGACGACGCCTACTCCCCCGGAGGTGGGATCGACGCCTGGATCTTCCTGATCCACCTGACGGGCCTGTCGTCTCTGATCGGCGCGATCAACTTCGTCGCGACGATCCAGAACATGCGCGCCAAGGGCATGGGCTGGGGCCGGATGCCGATCTTCATCTGGTCGATCCTGATCTACAGCTACCTGCTGATCCTGGCGCTGCCGGCGATCGCCGCCGCGGTGACGATGCTGCTCACCGATCGCCACTTCGGCACGGCGTTCTTCGACCCGACCGGCGGCGGCGACCCGATGCTGTGGCAGCACCTGTTCTGGTTCTTCGGGCACCCCGAGGTCTACATCATGATCCTGCCTGCGTTCGGGGTCATCTCCGAGGTCCTGCCGGTGTTCGCGCGCAAGCCGATCTTCGGCTACAAGGCGGTCGTGGGGGCGATCGCCGCGATCGCGTTCCTCGGGATGCTGGTCTGGGCCCACCACATGTTCACGACGCCGACCGCGACGGTGGTGCTGATCTTCTTCATGCTGAGCTCGTTCGCGATCGCGGTGCCGACCGGTGTCAAGATCTTCAACTGGATCGCGACGCTGTGGCGCGGCTCGATCGTGTTCAAGACGCCGCTCTACTTCGCCGTCGCGCTGCCGGCGCTGTTCGTGATCGGCGGCATATCGGGCGTGATCCTGGCGATCTTCCCCGTCGACTGGCAGCTACATGACAGCTACTTCGTCGTCGCGCACCTCCACTACGTGCTCTTCGGCGGATCGGTGTTCGGGATCTTCGCCGCGCTCTACTACTGGTTCCCGAAGATGTCCGGGCGGCTGATGTCGGAGTCGCTCGGCAAGCTCTCGTTCTGGTTGATGTTCATCGGCTTCAACGCGACCTTCCTGGTCCAGCACTCGGCCGGCCTCTCGGGCATGCCCCGGCGCGTCTACGACTACCCGGAGGCCGCCGGCTGGGAGGGCTACAACTTCGCCTCCACGATCGGCTCGTTCCTGCTCGGACTCGGCGTGCTGATC
>JALZIJ010000193.1 GCA_030860375.1 Actinomycetota bacterium
TCCCCGACCTCGACGGGAGCGTCGAAGAACTCCCTGCGGGCAAAGCGGAATGCCTTCGCGACGATCACCGGAGGAAACACGTGGATCTTCGTGTTGTAGGTCTCGACCGTGTCGTTGTAGACGCGGCGGGTGATCGAGATCTCCTCCTCGACGTCTGAGAGCTCACTCTGAAGTCGCGTGAAGCTTTCGGTAGCGAGCAGGTCCGGATACGCCTCGGCCAAGAGAACTGCCGAGCCGATGCCGGCACCCAGCGCTGCTTCGGCCGGACCACGCGCGGCTGGAGGTGCGCCGTTAGCCGCGACGGCGCGAGACCGCGCGTCCGCCACGGCCTCGAACGTCCGCCGCTCGTGGCCGGCATATCCGGCGACGGCCTCGGCGAGCCGGGGCACCAAGTCGTGCCGAAGGCGAAGCGCGACGTCGATCTGGGCCCACGAGCTCTCACATGCGAGCCGCAAGGCAACGAGGCGGTTATAGGTCACAGCGAGCCAAGCGACAATCGCGACTACGACCAGGAGCGAGACGAGCAAACCGAGGGACACGGGCGGCAAGCTACGCCAAAAGGCCGACGCCCTGTACTTTCGAGCTTGCCGCCGGTGGTAGCTACGCCTAGAATGATCCGGTTGTCACATGGGCGAGTAAGCGTCTATATGGAACTCTTTCTTGCGGCCATAACGGGGAACAGCCTCATCCTTCTCGGAGTCTTGATCGTTTTCGTCTTCGCACTCGCATTTGGGCTCTATCACGTCAAGGGAAGCGGCATCTCGCTCACGCCGAGCGGCAAGGGCAAGGGAAGCGCCGGCGCAGTCGGTACGTCCGAGCCCGACGGCAAGGACCAGGGGCAGAGCTCGGCGACCGGCTCCGACACGTACGGCGAAAGCGACCCCCAGCACGGCACGAAGTAGTTCGAGCGCTTACTCCTTCGTCGCCCGTTTCACAAGAACTCCTCGGGTTGCCGCCGGTATCCCCGGGTACCCTCCTACACGATGAGGGTGGGTCTCGTCCTCGGCGCGGGAGGAATTCAAGGCGGCGCCTGGCTCACAGGGGCCCTCTCCGCGCTCGCGACCGAAACGGCCTGGGACCCGATGGAGGCGAAGCGCATCGTAGGTACCTCCGCAGGCTCGATGATCGGCTCGATCGTCGCCGCTGGAACGCCTATCTGGTTCATGGTCGCCCATTCGGCCGGCGAGACGATCGAGGGCCTCACGGACGCGCAGGGCCGCCCTGCGTCTGATGCCGACCGCTCTGCCGGGGCCACCTTTCAGCTTGCCAAGGCGTGGCCGCCAATCGGCCCAGGGTCCTGGAAGCTCGCCCTTCGGACCTCGCGCGAACCGTTCAAGTACCCGCCCGCAATGATGGCCGCAGGCTGGCTTCCGCGCGGTTTCATATCGACCGAGCCGCTCAAGGACATCGTCAAACGCGCCTCCGGCGAGGGCTGGAGCCCGCACGAGGGTATGCGCGTCGTCGCCTGCGACTACGCAACTGGACGACGAACGGTCTTCGGGCGGCCCGGCTCGCCTAAGGCGGTCCTGGCCGACGCCGTTGCTGCCTCATGCGCCATCCCGGGCTTCTATCACCCCGTCTTCATCTCGGGACGGCGCTATGTGGACGGCGGGATGTACTCCACATCCAATCTCGACATTCTGCGCGACGCCCACATGGACCTCGTCATCTGCCTCAACCCCACCTCTTCTCTCCACCCCACGCGGGCCTGGAACCCGCTCGAATGGGGGGCGAGGGCCGTTCGCGGCGCGAGCGGACGAAGGCTGGGGACCGAGGCTCGAACGATGCGCGCTCGCGGCACGGGCGTGGTTTTGATCCAGCCGCAGGTCGAGGACCTGAACGCGATGGGAAACAACCTCATGAGCCGAAGAAACCAGCACCGAACGATCGAAGTGGCGATCGAGACGGTGAAGCGCCAGCTGGACGCACCGGAAAACGTCGAGCTCCTCGCGCAGCTTCCGAAGGCATCCCGCCCCGAGAAGATCCATCGACCCGACGGACCGGCATCGAAGTGGCCCTCGATGAGCCTCGCCGACCTCCGCCCCGGCTCGCCCGTCTACGAGGCGAACGGCAAAGGGGCGTCCCGCACGGCCGACCCGGCCTAGATCAGTCATCAAGCGCGTCGAGCGTTCTCCACGATCTCGCCGGCCACCTTTGCCCACACCCCCGCCGGGAAGTCGTGGCCCATCCCTTCGATTACGACGAGCTGCGCGCCGGGAATCGCTGCAGCAGTCGCCCTTCCGCCAGAGACATCGATCAGCGGATCTTCTGAGCCGTGAATCACGACCGTCGGCACCGTGATCTGCGCCAGCCGCTCCGTCCGGTCACCCGAGGCAATGATCGCGAGCGTCTGGCGCACGGTTCCTTTTGGGTTGTAGCCGCGATCCCAGCCGAGGCCCGCGAGCCGCCTAGAGCGCTCCTCGTCGAAAGCGAAGCCGGGCGAGCCGATCAGCCGTCGCGCCCCGATGAGCGCCTCGACGTAGCCGGCCCGATCCTGCGGGGGGACCGTGGTCAGTCCCTGGAGGCCCGCCGGCGTCGGTCTTCCCACCTCGGGGTCGCCCGTGGTCGACATGATCGAGGCGAGCGACAGGACCCGCTCGGGATGCTCGATCGCGAGCGTCTGGGCGATCATCCCGCCAAGGGACGCCCCCACCACATGCGCAGCGTCGATCTCGAGCGCATCGAGCAGGCCCGCGACGTCTCCCGTCATGTCGGAGAGCAGGTAGGCGCCGGGCGGAACCTCGCCTTCCAGCGCTTGTGGAATCGATGCCGAGGGCGAATCGTGGAGGATCGTCGAGCGTCCTGCATCCCTGTTGTCGAAGCGGATCACGCGAAAACCCTTCGCCGCGATCAGCGCGCACAGCTCGTCGGGCCAGAGGATCATCTGGGCGCCGAGGCCCATAATCATGAGCAGCGGCGGATCGCCGTCTCGGCCGAACTGCTGCCAGCACAGCTCGAGCTCGCCGACGCGAGCGAAACACTCTTCTGAGACCGCGATTTCGGGTGTCAACTGCCGCTGGGTCCAGCGGCGCAGTAGGTGTCGCGCGTGGCGCCGTAGCCGGGGAGGGCTCCGGCCGCGATGGCCTCGGCCGTGGCCGCGGCGTCATCCTCGATCCGCTTAGCGACTTGACGCTGCTCCTGCTTACCCTCGGCGTTCAGGAGCTTTTCGGCGTTTCGCCATACGTTCTCGCGCCACGCTCGCACCAGCTCGAGGCCCACGAGATCGTCGAGCGGCACCAGTGTCGGATTCGAGAGGTCCATCGCAGGGTCGAAGCGCTCCCGCACCTCGGCGACGACATCCTCGTAGGAGCGGTTGAGAGTGCTGTTCGCCTCGTCGTGGTCGGGCTTTCGCGTCTTGCCCTTCGGCGTCTCGAGCCCGAGCGACGCGAGCACGAACGGCATGTCGTTCTGAACGTGCGCGTTGATCCCGAGGAGCATGTCCTGAACCGCACCCGTGTCGTCGCGCTCGGCAGTATCGAAGGCGATCTGCCACGCCTCGGCCACCTCGTCGCCGCGGTCGTACGCCTTAGCTGTTCGCAGGTAGACGTTCGCGAACAGCGCGTCTTCGGTGTAGAGGTAGTCGGGGTCGATGTAGTGCTCGCCCACGAAGCCCGTCTTGATGTCTGAGAACAACTGCTTCGTAAGCGTGAGATACGTCGTCGCGAATACTGCGCGGTGGTCGCATCCCCACGTGTCTCGCGCCTCGCGCAGGCGGCGGATCTGCGCGCGGACGCACCTCGGGCCTGGCTTGGGGCAGGTCGAGACGGGGCCGGGCTGCGGATTCTCCGCGGTCGGAATCGGCGGCAGGAGCGCCGTCCACCCCAGGTTCGGAACCTCCGACGAAGCGGGCACGACCAGCAGCGCCAGCGCCGAAGCAGCGAGCGCGAAGATTCCGGTGATGCGCGTGCGAGCCCCCAAGACACCCATCGTAGGCCAAGCGGCAAGGGAGAGCGTCAATCCCTGCGAAGCTTGCCCAGGGTGTCCTCGCTGCCTATCCCAAAGTCTCTGGCCGGAAGAATTGCCGCGGCCCTGCTCGCGGCCTTGGTCCTGCTGCTCGTCGCATGCCAGATCTTCCTGCCGGGAATCGGCGAGGGAGTGATCGAAGACCGCCTGACGGAGAACGGCGGCGTCGCCGAAGCGTCCTTGAGTGCCAAGCCGGCCGCCCGCCTCCTTTGGGGAGACGGCGATCGGGTCGAGGTCGACGCAACGGGCCTCGATCTCGAGGTGACGGCAGAGTCCGATCCGGTGGTCCTCGACGACCTCGACCGCTTCAGCGATGTCGAAATCGTGATGAGGGACTCTTCCGTGGGCCCGGTTGAGCTCGACGGCTTCATCCTGACCCGCGACGGCGACGAGCCCTACTCGCTCGAAGCCACCGGCCAGACTTCGGTCTCAGACCTCGCCGAGTTCGGGGCCGAGACCTTTGACGTCCCGGGCTCCGACATTCTGGGCGGCATCCTCAACGTGGCAACCGGAGGCACGGACGTCGACGTCGATCTCGACATGAGCCTTGAATCGGACGCCGGGCGAATCCGCGTCGTCGAGGGCGGCGGCGAGATCGCAGGGATTCCCACAGGGCCGCTCGCCGCGATTATCACCTCCGCCATCGCGATCGAGCTTTGAGGCTCACGGCACGCACTCAGGGCGGTCTTGCCTACGAGGCGGCAGGCAGAGGGGCGGACGTCCTTCTCATGCACGCGGGCCTATCCGACGCACGCATGTGGGACCCCCAGTGGGGCCCGCTTTCCCAAGGGTTCCACGCGATCCGCTACGACGCCCGCGGCTTCGGCTCCTCGGTCGACCCCACTCGGCCCTACACGTTGCACGGCGACGGCATGGATGTCCTCGGTGCGCTCGACGTCGAAAGCGCTGCAGTCGTCGGCTGTTCGATGGGCGCCTACGCGGCTCTCGACATGGCGATCGCTCTCCCCCACCGTGTGAGCGCGCTCGTAGTCGTCAGCGGCACGCCGTCGGGCTGGGCCCACACGGCCGACATCCTGGCCCAGTGGGAGGCGGTCGACACCGCCTACGAGCAGAGCGGCATCGACGCCGCCAACGAGCTCGAGATGAAGATGTGGCTCGACGGCCCGTCCCGGTCGCCCGATGCGGTTGATAGCGCGGTCCGCCGCTCGGTCGCAAGCGTCAACCGAGTGCTCTTGGAGCGCCAGTCCGCTTTCGAGATCGAGCCAGGCGACTTGGAGCCCGCGGCGGCTGATCGCCTTGGCGAGGTCGAAGTGCCTGTCCTCATCGTCACGGGCGAGCTCGACCAGCCGTCGGTTCTGGCCGGATCATTCGAGATCGCACGTGGCACCGGTGCCGAGCACGTCGAGATCGCGGGGGCCGCGCACTTCCCGAACCTCGAGAAGCCCGCGGAGTTCAATCAGGCGATTTTGGATTTCCTGGAGCGTTCCACGCACTGAGCCAACCGCCGGTTGGAGGGTTGGTGGTCAGCCGAGCCAGTCCGCGATTCTCAGACCGATCTCGTCACCCGCGTCCTCCTGGAGGAAGTGGGAGGCGTTCTCGATCACCTCGGGCGCCTCAGCGCCGATCCGCTCGGCGAACTTGGCACCAACCTTCGGCGGAATAATCGGGTCCGAGTCGGCCCAGAGGAGGTGCTTCGGCCTGTCATCCTCGGCCAGCGCTTCGAGTACCCGCTTTCCCGCGGCGGCTCCCGGCATCTCGGGTGAGGTCGGCAACATGAGCGGGAACGCGCGTGCGCCCGCCTTTGACTCGGGCGTCGGGAACGGCGCGTCGTATGCGGCCACCACGTCGTCATCCATCCCGCGTGCAGTTGCGCCGGACACCAGCATCGAGATCGGCAGGTCTTCGGTCCTTTCGACGAACGCACGGAAGGTCTGCCAAGCCTCCGACATCGGCTGCTCGCCGGTGAAGAGCCCTGTGTCCATGATCACCATGGCGGAGAAGCGCTCAGTGTTTTCGACCGCGAGGCGGAGACCGATCGGGCCGCCCCAGTCGTGGACGACCGCGACTGCGTCTCGCAGATCGAGCTCTTCGAGGAGCGGTGCGACCGCCGCGACATGGCGGTCGTAGGAGTACCACTCGAGATCGGTGGGCTTGTCGGAGCGGCCGAACCCCGGAAGGTCCGGCGCAATGCAGCGAAAGCCGGCGTCGAGAAGCGGCGGCATCACCTTCCGCCACAGGTACGACCAGGTCGGCTCGCCGTGGAAGAACACGATCGGCCGTCCTTCGCCCTCGTCGACGTGCGCGAGCCGCAGGCCCTCCCACTCGCGGTAGCGCGGCTCCCAGTCGAAGCCGGGCAGGTCGGCGAACCGCTCGTCGGGAGTGCGGAAGTGTGAGCGTTCCATGAGGTACCTGGTACTGAGCGTTAGGCGGCTGCGATTGCGTGCGCGGTGCGGCGGGCGAGCGCCATGATCGTCGCCATCGGATTCGTGCCCGAGGCGGTCGGGAAGGCGGAGGCATCGCCGATCCACACGCCCGGCGTGTCGTGGAGCTCTCCCCACGGGTTGGCCACCGACGTCTCGGGATCGCGACCCATGCGACACGTGCCCATCTGGTGCGCGGAGAACGCCACGAACTCGCGGGGCTTGATCTCGAGCGCGTTGAGAGCGGCGATGAACTCCTCGAGGTCGTCGCCGCGCTTCCAATCGGGCGCTTTCAATCCCGACCCGACGATCTCGCGCGCGCCCGCTGTGGCGTGGATCCGCACGAGCTCTGAGACGCCCTGCTTCAGGTGCTCGCGGTCGAGCTCGTCGTCGATCGGATAGTGGACCTCGGCGTTTCCATCCTCGTCGAGCACGACGCGGCCGTGCCCACGCTCGCGAACGAGGGCGATGAGCGGCGCGGCATGCTCCCACTGGCGCATCCGACGCTTGTGGTCTGCTCCCGAGCGCCAGGGGATCGCACCGCCGAAGAGCCCCGTGGTCGCCTGCGCGGATTCGATCAGGAAGCCGTAGCCGTCGCCGCGATCCGCGAACTGGTGCGACAGGGCAGCCTGTGGCGGCCCCCACATCCAGTTCTGCGGCTCGTCGTAGTAGGCCGTCACCGCAACGGTAGGGTGGAGCCGCAGGTAGTCGCCGACCGCAGGCCCGCCGATTCCGGAGCGAAGTAGGAGCGCGGGCGATTCGACCGAGCCGCAGGCAACGACCACGATCGGGGCCCGAACGGTGAGCTTGGTGGGCTCGGCGCCGTTCGGAGCCACAGCCGGGTCCGCCCAGAGCGCTTCGACGCCGGCAGCCTTACCGTCTTCGACCAGGACGCGCTGAGCGCGCGCGCCGACGAGGATCTGCGCGTCTCGCGCCTGAGCGTCCACCAGGTAGGTCTTGGCCGTCGACTGCTTTGAACCGGACGCGTCACCGAAGCCGAGGAACCCGGCCGACGCCGGGTCGTACTTCTCGGGGTCCGTGTTGCGGTTGATCGTCCGGAAGTCATAGTCGAGCTCCTCGCAGGCCTCCTTCAAGCGAAGGTGAGGGCCGCTGAGGTCGCTGCACTCCCCGTTCACCTGAATCCGCTCGAAGACCGAGTCGAGGTGCTCGTCGTAGCTCGCCTCGGCGAGGTCGGACATCCCGTGCTCGGACGACCACTCTGAGCGCACGTGGTCCGAGGTGCGAAGGCAGTTGGTCCAGTTGATGACGGTGCCGCCGCCCACTCCGGCGCCCGCGACGATCGAGACCTGCCCTTCGGCAGTCGGGAACGGGCCGCCATTCAGGTACATCCGCTGATAGGCAGAAAGCTCGAGCCCGTCGAAGTCCGCGTCGTCGTGATAGTCGCCCGCCTCGAGCACGACCACGGATCGTCCCGTTGCCGCAAGCTCGCCTGCGATGACGCCGCCTCCCGCGCCGGAGCCGACGATGACGACGTCTGCCTCGACCACGTCCTGAGCCTCGCCGGTGGGCCGGCGCACGTTCAGGGGGCGCTCGCGCTCCACAGGGGGCGGGGCGATCGGGCCGGGGAAGCCCATCGTGTCCCAGTTCGGGTTCCGCCCGGTACCGAGATCGGGCAGGCCGTAGAAGAGCGTGCTGGCAATCCCGAGAAACGTTGCGACGCCCGCGAGCGCCTCGGGGCTCGCGGCCTGGAAGGCGTGGACGATCTGCTCGCGGGCCTCGAGCGGCGTTGCGGGTGCCATCCCGTTTTCTGCGAGCGAGTCGAGCAAGCCGCGCAGTCCGGCGATCTGCTCCGCGGTGAGCTCGGCGCCGAGGAGAGCAACCTCCACGCTCTCCGGCACGCTCAGGTCAGAGGCCGACCGGCGCCAAAAGGCCGCGTTCTCGCGGTCGTCCTCGGGAGGATCGAGCGACGGGACGAACGTGTCGCAGAGCGCACGGAGGGTGACACGCTGTTCGTCTGAAAAGAGCTCGGACGTCGCGAGCGCCGCGAAGGTCTGGCCGATCAGCTCGGTCACCTGAGCCGAATAAGGGAAGTGATGGGCGTCGCGAAAGCCGGCTGACCCCGGCGTGATCAGGAGAGACTGGCGCTTCGTGTACTTACGGATGCCGTCCTGGCCGTGGCGCGAGCCGAGGCCCGATTCCTTCCAGCCGCCCATCGGAAGCTCGAGGGCGGCGTAGTTCACCTGGGCATCGTTCACGCAGGCGACTCCGGCCTCGATCCGCCGCGCGATCTCTTCGCCGCGAACCTCGTCTCTCGTCCAGACCGACGCCTGAAGGCCGTAGGGACCGTCGTTCGCGAGGGCGACGGCCTCCTCGGCGTCGCTCACCCGCATGACGGGAAGGGTGGGGCCGAACGTCTCTTCGGTCATGCAGCGCATCGAGTGATCGACGTCGGCAAGCACCGTCGGCTGGAAGAAACGGCCAGGGCCATCGCCCCGCTCGCCGCCGGTCACCACGCGGGCGCCGCGCTCAACGGCGTCGGCGATGTGCGCCTCGACGAGGTCCACCTGCGGCGGGAAAATCATCGCCCCCACGTCGACGGTGCCGGCGGGGCCGGGCGCGCCCTGGCGAAGCCCTTGCACCTTCTCGGTGATCTTGTCGAGTAGCTCGTCGTGGATGGGATCCTCGGCGTAGACCCGCTCAACCGAGATGCAGACCTGCCCCGAATTGTTCATGCCGTAGCTCACGGCAGCGTTCGCCGCACGCTCGAGGTCCGCGTCCGCGAGGACGATCATCGGGTCCTTGCCGCCCAGCTCGAGCGAGACCGGCGTGAGCGTTTCGGACGCCTGCGCCATGACGCGCTTCCCCGTCTCGACAGAGCCTGTGAACATCACGAAGTCCACCTCGTCCACGAGCGCGGCACCGGTCTCTCCGCGGCCCGTCGCGACCTGGAAGACGTTCTCCGGAAGGCCGCAGGCAGTGAGCATCTCGGCCATCAGCAAGGAGGTGAGCGGGGTCAACTCGGAAGGCTTGAGGATCACGGCGTTGCCCGCCGCGAGCGCGGGGATGCAATCGCCGAAGGAGTTGTTGAGCGGGTAGTTCCAGGGGCCGATCACTCCGACGAGACCTACGGGCTGGTAGCGGACGACTAGCCGCTTGCCGCGTACGAAAGGCGAAGCTGACTCGATCTCCTCGTCGGCCAGGTAGACGGGTGCCTGCTTGGCCCAAAACTCGAGGGCGGAGAGGCCGTACCCGAACTCCGCGAACTGCGTCTCGTCCGGGGGCCGGCCGGTCTCGGCACAGATCGTGCCGACTACCTGCTCGGCATTCTCCACCATCCAGCCCCGGGCTGCCAAGAGGATCTCGGCGCGCGCGTCGAAGCCCATTTCCCACCAACCCGGCTGTGCCTCGCGCGCACGTTCGGCCAGCGCACGGACCTCTTCAGCGCCGAGCTCGGGGACGGTTGCGAGCGTCTCGCCGGTAGCCGGGTTCTCGACAGGGATTCCATCCGCCTGCGAGGCGTCTGGCTGGGCACTCAGCGTTTCGCTCATCGTCACGGACTCTACTCCTGGAAGGATGAGCGCGAAATGCGTACCGCGATCATCTCCGACCTCCACCTCGGCGCCGGCTCGGGCGCCGATCTCCTGCGTCGCCCCGAAGCCTTCGCTGCCCTGGCCGACGCGGTCGAGGGGGTCGACCGCCTGGTCCTGCTGGGCGACGTGCTCGAGTTTCGCGACCGGCCCTTTACCGAAGCGATGGAGCTCGCGAAGCCGATCCTTGGAAAGCTCGCCGGCCTCACCGAGGGCGAAGTCGTCGTGGTGCCCGGCAATCACGACTACCGCCTGATCGCGACTTGGCTCGAAGGCCGCGCCGTCCGGGGTGCGCGCCCCCTTCGACTTTCTGAGAAGGCGCGGATCGACGTATGGCCCGCCTCGGAGCTTCGCGACGCGATGCCCGACTCGAAGCTACGGATCTCCTACCCCGGCATCTGGCTCCGCGACGACGTCTATGCCATGCACGGCCACTACCTCGACCGCCACCTGACGATCCCAACTTTCGAGCGGCTCGGTCTTGCACTGGTCGAGCGGACTCTTGGCCTGACCCCTACGGGCCCTGACCCGCTCGCCCCGCCCGACGAGGAGGCCTCCGACGAGCCGGAGGAATACGAGCGCATTGCGGCGCCCGTGTTCGCCTTCCTGTACGCGATCGCACAGGCGGGCGCAGGCGCAAGCCATCCCGGCGGTACACCTACGAAGCGGATCTGGGATTCGCTGTCCGGCGGGGATAGCCGCTCGGCGAAAGTCCGCGGCTGGATCCTGGGGTCCGTCGCTCTGCCAGGCGCGGTAGGGGTCGCGAACCGCCTCGGCATCGGACCGGTTCGCGCGGACCTCTCGCCAAACGCGATCTCGCGCGCCGGGATCGACGCGATGAGCGAGGTGGTCGAACGACTCCAGATCGATGCGAATTGGGTCCTTTTCGGACACACCCACCGGCGCGGGCCTTTGGAGGCGGAGGACGAGTGGATGACGAAGAACGGCGCGACACTTCTCAACACAGGCAGCTGGGTCCACAGCCCGAGCCTCCTGCGCTCATCCGCGAGGGGCAGCGCCTACTGGCCGGGGACCGTGTGCTTCTTGGACGACGAGGGCCCACCCGAGCTTCGCCATCTCCTGGACGAGTGGACCCGCGAGGATCTGGCAGGGTGATGGCATGCTGATGCGCCAGCTGGCCTCGATCGCCCTGATCGTCGTCGGCGGGATCGCCCTGGTGGGTGGATTCCTCACCCGATACGCGGACCGAAACCTCTTGGACCCTGAGCGCTTTGCCGAGCACGCGGTCGAGGTCCTCGACGACGAGGGCGCCCAGGACGAGATCGGCGACGTGATCGTCAACGAGCTCGAAAAGCAAGGTGTCGATCGGGCGGACTCCCGCAAAGCAGTCGGTCCGAGCATGGCGGAGGTAGCCGAGGACGAGCGCTTTCGCGATGCCCTCTTAGGCGGGCTCCAAGCCGCCAACGAGCAAACGCTTGGAGAGGAACAAGACGACGTCCAGGTCGTCATCGAGGATGTCGGGACGCCCCTCGCAAAGATCCTGCGAGAGCGCGACCCTCAGATCGCCCGGCTGATCGAACGCAGCTTGGA
>JALZIJ010000196.1 GCA_030860375.1 Actinomycetota bacterium
TGTCACGGCTGTCGCCCTGGCCCTTTGCGCAGTCGTCAAACGACACATTCTCGTTCGCGGACTGGACCGCCTCGCGGAGCGAGCAGTCGCCGTCGACCGCAAGCTCGTCGCCTGTTGTCGTTACCTCGATCGTCGAAGCGGACGCGGAGGAGGACAGGAGAAGGCTTGCTCCGAGGCAAGCGACCCAGCGCAGCGCCCTCACGGCTTCGCGCCCCTCTCAAAGGCACCGGCATCGCAGCGTGGCCCCGCCGGGCGCTCGAACCCGCGCTGGTCGGTGCCGCCGGCCGACCTGCATTTCCGCTTCGGGACGAGGTCCTTGGCGGGGCTGCTCTTCGTGATCGGGATCGTCCAGGTCCGGCCGCCGTGGGGGAAAGGCGCGCCCGGCTCGAGGCCCGGGTTGCCAACGCCGGTCAAGTCGCTGTCGAGGAAGCCGCAGTCCGGATCGTCGTAGGTGGCGACGCTGAACCCCTTCGAAACGACGGTGCCGTCGGAATCGCAAAGGTCGACGGCAATCGCGGCGCCAGGAAAGATCGAGTTCCGTACGACCAGCGGGCCCGCGCCCACGTTCGGCACGGGGGCCACATGGTCGCCTCCGTCCTCTGCGGAATTGGCCAGGAAGGTCACGTGGCTCAAAGCGCCTTCGGCAACCAGGGCTCCGCCCGCATCGGCGGAGGCGTTGTCGTAGAAGGTCGTGTTCGCGATGCGGGTTCCACCGTTGCTGTCGATCGCACCTCCAGCCGCGATGACGTTCTCTCCGCTCTCCTGCGTCTCGTTCCCCCAGAAAAGCGAACGCCGAATATCCAGGTTTGAGCCGTAGATCGCACCTCCGAGGGCGGAGCCCCCGGGCGTAGACGAGGCCACGTTGTCGAGGAAGAATGTGTCGCTCACCTTGAGCGAGTCACCGGAGTAGGTGATGGCACCGCCCCGCGAAGCGCCCGCGCGTGCACCGTTCTCACTGAAATAGGAGCGCGAGACGGTGGATCTGCCCGTCCCCAGGGTGTTCAGCGCGCCGCCCGAGATGGCCTCGTTTCCAAACAGCTGAGAGCGATCGATCCGCAATCGCTCGTCGCTCGCGAAGAACACCCCTCCTCCGCTCCCTGCTGTCCCTCCCGATATCCGCGCACGGCTAAGGGTCAGCGCACCTTCGCCCACGTACACGTTGCCGCCGTCGTCGCGGTCGAGCGTGGACGCGTCTCCACGCTCCAGCATCAGGCGCTCCAGCTTCAGCGCGCTCGCGTTTTCCACTGCGTGTATCACGCGGTCGTCGGTCTCGCTGTCTATGACCGAGCCGCCGCCTTTCGCGCCACGGATCGTCAGCGCTCCGCCTCCCGTGTAGTCGAGGTCGCCGTCGGCGTTCTCGTCCTCGTCCGAGGAAGGGCCGGTCAGGTCGTACTCAGCCGGCTGGAGCTTGATCGTGTCCCGCTCGGCGCCCCGTCCCTTGGCGCACTCGTCCGCCGAGACGTTGTCGTTGGCCGATTGCATCGCCTCGCGCAGGGAGCAGTCGCCGTCAACCGCGCGCTCGTCGTCAAGCGTCGTGACCTCGATCGTCGCGGCCGTCGAGGCGGCCGGCGAGAGGACGATCACCGCGACGATGGACGCGCCAAGCAGACGGCGGGCGCGCTTCATCCACCAGCCGAGAGGATCACATTGATCCGCTCGAGATTGAAGAGGGCGCTGACGATGTCGTCGCCCCCCTCGCCGTCCAGCTGGGCCGCCTCGACGTCGATTACGTCCTGCTGGAAGGGAAGCCCATCCGGGGCGGCGAACCCGCCGGGCTCGCCATAGAGCACCTGCACCTCGTCGTCGCCAAACGCAGCCGTTGCGATGTCCGGGCGGGCATCGTCGTTGAACTTCCCGATCGCCACCGACTGCGGCTGGGATCCCGCCGGATAGGTCACGAACGGCTTGAAGCCCCGCTTGCGCTTCGCGTACAGGACCGAGACCGTGGTGCCGCCGCTCGAATCGTTGGCCGCGACGAGGTCGGTGCGACCGTCACGGTCGAGGTCGCCGGTATCGAGGCCGAGCGGGAAGGGCGCCGTCGCGTAGGGCTTATCGTTGTAATCACGCTTCGGCGAGGTCTTGGTGCCGCGGCCCCACAGGACCCAGACCGCGAAGCCTCGAAAGGTGGTGACGGCGATGTCCCGGACTCCGTCGCGGTCGAGGTCGGCGATCTCGACGCTCTCCGGTGAAAAGCCTTTGCGCTCGTTCGACCGAAGCTTCATGCGCTTTGGGGCGCCGAGCCCGTTGGCGGTCCCGTATAGGACATACACCGAGAACCGGTCCTCCTGGTCAGAGTCGGAGACGACGACGTCGAGGCGGCCGTCGCGGTCGAGGTCGGCGACGGCGACGTGGCTGAGGTTGCTCGAGCCGGGGACGGGATACGACTTCGGATTGCGGAAGCCGCCCGCCTTGCCACGGAAGACGAGCACCTGGTCAACCTCGTCGTCCCCCGCGGCGATCAGGTCCTGGCGGCCGTCGTCGTCGAGGTCGCCGATCGCGACCCCCTGCGGCTGCGGCCCGCCGGTCTCGAGGTTCTCCGCGTCCGCGAAGGCGCCACCCCCCTGACCGAGAAGGACCGAGACCGTGCGCCCGTCGCGGTTGGCCACGGCGATGTCCTTGCGTCCGTCGCCGTCGAGCTTGCCGATCGCGATGTCGATCGGCCTGGTGTCCGTGGCGTAGGGAACCGGCGCTTGGAAATTGATTCCTGCGAGAGCGATCCCAGCAGCGAGACTCAGCGTCCCGATCGCCGTTGCCATGAAGGCGACCGGTCCGCTCGCCCGGCCACGGTGCTCCCCCCGGCCCACCGTGCCCTGAACCTTCAGTCTCATCGACATCGCGTGATCGTCGTGGCTCGAAACGCAAAGCGCAATCTCAATTGAGTCTCAACCTAGTCCCAGCCACGCGTGCCCCGAACGCGAACCGGCCGCTCGAAGGCGGCCGGTCTCACGCAGGTTCCTGTCTCGTGGAGCTACTCGGTGTACCCCGCCGCCTGGAGGTAGTCGGCGGCCACGTCGGCCGGGTCCTCGCGGTCTAGCGAGACGCGGGAGTTGAGCTCCTGCATGACCTCCAGGGTGAGCTCACCTTGGACCAGTTCGACCGTCTCCTGAAAGCCGGAGCCGGCCTCGTCGACGGCCTCCTGGCTCGCGGTGAAGATCACATAGCCCGACGGGAGCAGCTGCTGGTCGTCCTCGAGGAGCGTGTAGTCGTCCGAGGTGAACAGCTGGCCGTCCGTCGTGAACAGGATCGACAGATCCGCGTCGCCCTTGTCGAGCACCTCGTAGCGGAGCTCAGGGTCGACCGGGGTGAACCCTGCGAACTCAAGTCCGTAGGAGTCCTCGAGACCGACCAGGCAGTCTGCACGCTGGCGGCACTCGGACGTCCCGAAGAGCTCGAGATCCTGGGAAACGCCCTCGAGGTCCGAGATCGTCTCGACGCCGAGATCCTCGGCGGTTTCGGTCAGGAGCCCAACGCCGTTGGCGCTCGTGAACTCCGTGGGTGGGAAGGCCGTGAGGCCGTCGCCTTCGAGGTTCTCGACCGCGAGGTCGTAGGCCTCGGTCGCGTCGCCCGGAATCTCCTCCGGCGGCACGCCGTAAAGGCTCGACAGGGTGGTCGACGTGTACTCGGGGTAGGCATCGACATCACCATTTTCGAGCGCCTTCTTCGCGATCACCTCCGAGCCGAGGTTCAAGTCGGTCTCGATCGTGTAGCCCGCCGCCTCGAGCGCCTGGGCGTAGATCTCGCCGAGGATGAACTGCTCGTCGAAATTCTTCGAGCCGATCGTCAGCTCGATGCCTTCGTTGTCGGGATTGGACTCGATCAGGTTGGATGAGGTATCGCCGCCGGAATCGCCGCCGGAATCCTCTTCGTCGTCTCCGCAAGCGGCAACGCCGAATGCGAGCACGCCTGCAATCAGAAGCGCAAACAGCGCGCGCAGATGGTTGTTGAAGCTCATGTAGGGCTTCCCTCTCTCTTTCGTGGACTGGACACTGGACCCAAAAAGCGGGGTCGCAGAAAAGCCTATGCGCTCAGGCGGTCGCGCGCTGAAGCTTTAGCCCCTTGGGGGTCACTGCTCTCTGCGTCAGAGCGAGTCCGAGCTCGACAGCCAGCGCGAGCACTGCGACCAGCAAAGCTCCGGCGAAGACGCCGTCATCCCCGTAGAGATTGTTGTTCAGGATGAAGTCGCCGAGGGTGAGCTCACCTGCGAGCGGCGCGATCGTCGCGGTGGCGACCACGTTGATCGCACTCGTTCTAACGCCGGTCATGATCGTCGGCGCCGCAAGCGGTAGCTCGACTCGCAGCGCTATCTCGCGCTCTGACATGCCCATGCCGCGCGCCGCCTCGACCGACGTGCGATCAACCTGGCGAATGCCGACGAACGTGTTGGTCAAGACCGGGGGGATTGCCAGGATCGACAGCGCGATCGTGAGGTTCAGGAAGCCGACACCGACGAAGGCGATGAGGAGAGCGATGAGGACCAGCTCGGGGATCGCGCGGCCGGCATTGCCGACAGCGACGGCGAGGACTTCACCACGGCCGCGGTGGCCCAGGTAGATGCCGAGCGGCAGCGCGATGGCGAGGCCGACCGCCATCGCGGCTCCACTCAACGCGACGTGCGTGATCGCGAAGTCGACGACCTGCGCGGGGCCGCCGACGAGCTCACCGTCACCGAGCTGAGACGGGCGCTTCTCGATGATGAAGTCGATCGCACCCGTGAACCGCTCGAAGAGGGCGACTGGAAGGCCGGTCATTGCGCGGTCCATGCCGGCTTGCGCCTGAAGAACTCGCCTCGGCGGCTACCCCCGCCCGACCGATCGGCGCGATCGGCGGATTGCCAGCGCGAAAGCCTGCGCTGGACGAGCAGCAGCGCGATGTCGAAGATGATCGCCATCAGGATCGCAATGCCACCTGCGACCACGATGCCTGTCTTGAACGTGATGTTCGACCCGGAGATGATCTCGGAACCGAGGCCCCCTCCGCCCGCGAACACGGCAAGCGTCGCGATCGCGACCGTCGAGACAGTGGCGATACGGATGCCGGCGACGATCTCGGGCAAGGCAAGCGGCAACTCGACCTTCCACAAGAGTTGGCGATCGGTCATGCCCATCCCGCGTCCTGCATCCTTCGCGCCCGTCGGCACGTTCGCGAGCCCCGCGTTGATGTTCCGATAGATGATCTGGAGGGTGTAAGCGGTAAGCGCGATGATCGCCGTGTCCTTGCCCCTTCCCGTCACCCCGAGTAGCAAGAAGAAGAACGCGACGCTCGGAATCGTGTAGAGGATGCCCGTCGCCCCGATGAAGGGTGGGATGAGCCAACGGCGCCGGTGGGACAGGATCGCCATGCCGAAAGCGATGAGAAAGCCGATGCCCACCGACACTCCCACCAAGACCAGGTGCTCGAGGGTGGGCGTGACGTAGCGGTCGGAGAAGTTGTCGATCACCCACTGGAGGCAGAAGGCGCCGTTGTCGCGGATGCAGTCCGCTTCGGAACGGTCCGTGAAGAACGAGTCGTCAAGCTGCGCGACGACTGTCACGAGCGAGTTCAACGGGATACCCACCAGCGCATGCTGGTTTCGCGGCTAAAGCCGTTCATTTAGAAGCCAGAGGGCGCTCGGCCGCGCCGTGTTCGTCCTCTACCGCCTCCCGCGAGTTGAGGAACTCCTGGACGATCTCAATCGAAAGGACCCCCGCGATCCTCCCCGAGCCGTCGACGACAGGCGCGTAGTGGCTCTCGGCCTGAAGGAGGTCCGAGAGCGCGTCGCGCATCACGTCCGAGGAGTCGAGGATCGGCTTGGGCGAAGAGTCGGCCACCCCAGGCACGACGTCCTGTCGCAGGTCGGCCTCGGAAAGCCAGCCGAGCGGCTTTCGATCCGAGTCGACGAGAAGCGCGTGCGGCACCTCGGCACCCTGGAGCTTCGCGCGCACTTCCCCGCTCGCCTGCCCGACGAAGGCCAGCGGCGCCTCCCAAAGGTTCACGTCTGAGACGCGCATCAGCGCGAGGCGCTTGAGCGCGCGATCAGCGCCGACGAAGTCCTCGACGAACGAGTTCGCGGGAGCCATCAGGAGCTCTGCGGGCGTTGCGTACTGGGCGAGCTTCCCGCCTTCCTGGAGGATCGCGATCCGGTCGCCCATCTTGATCGCCTCGTCGATGTCGTGGGTGACGAAGAGGATCGTCTTCTTCACCTCGGCCTGAAGGCGCAGGAACTCGTTTTGGAGGCGCTCGCGGTTGATCGGATCGACGGCCCCGAACGGCTCGTCCATCAGCATCACGCCAGGGTTCGCCGCCAGCGCGCGGGCCACGCCCACCCGCTGCTGCTGGCCGCCTGAGAGTTGGGCCGGGTAGCGATCGCGAAGCTCCGGGTCGAGGCCAATCAGAACGACCAGCTCGTCCACCCGCTCGTGCGTCTTAGCTTTGTCCCAGCCGAGCATCCCGGGCACGGTCGCGATGTTCTCGCCGATCGTGCGATGAGGGAAAAGACCGATCTGCTGGATCACGTAGCCGATTTCGCGCCGAAGCTCCGAGGGGGTGCGATCGCTAACCGAGCGTTCGCCGACGAGGATGTCGCCGTCGGTGATCTCGACCATGCGGTTGACCATCCGCATCGCAGTTGTCTTACCGCAACCCGAGGGTCCGACGAGGACGCAGATCTCGCCCGCAGCGACCTCCAGGCTCAGCGCGTCGACTGCGGGCGCATCAGAGCCGGCATACCGCTTCGTCGTTTCCCGGTAGGTGACCGGGAGCGCCTCCGCATCGCCGTTTTGGCTGATCTCGGTCGCCACCGTCGCGATCGTATACGCCGAGAGTCGCCTCGCGGCCCAATATGTCCCGCTATTCGACTCTCGGTTGCGATCACCGCAGTGTGTATAG
>JALZIJ010000205.1 GCA_030860375.1 Actinomycetota bacterium
GGCGAGAGGGCCTGCTCTTTGCCACGCGCGTAGAGCAGCCTCATGAACCGCAGCACGACGCCCGCGATGATCGTGCCCTGCGAGTGCGCGACCACGACAACCCTCTCCTTGTCGGGGTCCTTGAGCGCATCGTAGATCGGTGGGAAGGCCTTCGTAGCCGCCTCTCCGGTCGCCCCGAACGCCTTATCGAGCGCGCACTCGGCGAGATCCTCAACAAGCCCGCCGGTCGAGTTCTGCACCAGCGTGATTGGGCGATGGAACATGTACGCCAGATAGGCGGCGTTTAGCTGCGCGAAGGCGTCGTTGGTCAGGATGCCGTTTACGAAGAACCACGCCTCGCGGGGGTGCGAGGTCCAGTTTCCGTTGTGGTCTGGCCGCTGGCGTATCCGCGAGGGATGCAGGAATGGCCAGGTGATTGCTTCCGGCAACCACGCGGGAGCGGTCACGGGCAGAGATGGCGTCAGGATGTCGGCGAGGTAGGTGGCGACCCGGGCCGCCCGCCACGGATAGAGGAGCCCGAATTCCGAGAAGCGCTTTGACGGCAGCCACGAGGTTGGCAACCCAAAAAACGAGAGGACCCAGGCCGGCGGTGCCATCGCCGGTGGCGCTATCTCGAGCGCATCGAGCACCCCCTGAGCGAGCTGCCTGAAGGCGCGGCCACCGATGACTTCTTCCCAGTCGCTCTGGGACGGCACGCCACGCAGACGCTGCTCGCGCTGAGGAGCGTGCGGCAGCTCCCTCATCACCGCCGCCCAGTGGTTAGATGAGGGCACGATGCCGCGTGAGGGGATCGCCACCACCTGGCGCAAAGCCAAACAGATTTGGCCCAGGGTGAGCAAGCCGGGCTCCACGGAGACCTCGAAACCACATCACGCCGTCTCCGGCGAACCCGGTCCGGCTCAGCGGATCACGACTTTCGGTGTGTGGACTTTCGGTGTGTGTGTTGCCTTCCTGGGATGGGCCCTTGACCCGTGGGTTCCAGCTCGGGTAGTGTCGAAATGGTCATCCACCCGGCGGGGCTGGCGCCCCGAAAGTCGGGGGCAGAGGGCCGGTTAGTGCTCCGACTCGAGGGGACGAGAGATGACAGTGGTGCATGAGCCGTCGGCGAGCAACGCCACCGCGGCCGAGGCGGCGGAGAGCGCGGTCGAGTTCCAGGAGGCCACGGCGGCCCTGAGCGGCCTGTACTCCTGGCGCGCGGGAACCAACGCGATGGAGGCGGAGGTGTTTCCGGAGGGGATCGCGGAAGGCGCGCTCACAGACGGCGCCGAAGCCGCGCTGTCGGAGCCGGCAACGAAGCTCGGCGCCCCGCTGGCCAAGGGAGCGACCGGGGAGCTGCACCTAGACGTGGACGGGCGCTACCCGCAGATGCTCGCCAGCGGCACGCTGCGGTTGACGCTGACGTCCAAGGTGAGCTGGATCGCCAAGCTAGCTAAGAGCGGGAAGAAGTACACCGGCCCGATCATCTACAAGGACCCGCCGAACCCCGCGTCCTTCCCCTACACCAAGGTCCGGATCCTCGTCGCCCCGGGGGGGACGCCCTCGACGCGCACGGCCGCAGTGAGGTTCATCGGGCCGGGCAACGCGAACCTGCTGCTCAAGTTCACGTTCAAATCGCCTTACTTTCACCCCGTCGACTTCGAGTTCGACTCGGTTACCGGTGAGGCACCGACGCTGAGCATCTCGACCTGTGCGCACCCCAATCGGCCCGCTTCGCTGCCGTGCGAGAACCTCACCGCGCAGGATGTGTTCCGTCGCGCCGGCTTCCGGGTGACGACCTCACCCGGGGGGGCGGTCCCACTGTCGGGCGCGGGGGCCGGTGCGGCGTGGAGCGAACTGGAGATGCACGACGCGATGCAGGTCCACTGGTCGCGCTTCTCATCACAGGCGCGGTGGGCGATGTGGACCCTGTTCGCGGCGCTGTCCGAGGACGGCCAGAGCCTCGGCGGGATCATGTTCGACGACATCGGCGCCCAGCACCGGCAGGGATGCGCGATCTTCAACGACTCGTTCATCGCACAGGCCCCGCCAGGCGACCCGAACCCCGCCGCCTGGGTCCAGCGGATGATCTTCTGGACGGCCTGCCACGAGATGGGTCACTGCTTCAACCTCGCCCACTCTTGGCAGAAGTCACTCGGAACAGCGTGGATACCGCTAGCCGACGAGCCGCTCGCGCGGTCGTTCATGAACTATCCATTTAGGCCCCCGAACAATCAGAGTGCATTCTTCGCTGACTTCGCCTACCGGTTCAGCGACCAAGAGCTCACGTTCCTCCGCCATGCTCCGAGCCAGTTCGTGCAGATGGGGAACGCGGCCTGGTTCGATCATCACGGCTTCGAGAACGCCGACGTCTCGCCCGAGCCGACGTTCGAGCTTGAGCTGCGAGCCAACCGTGACCGGATGCTGTTCGAGTTCATGGAGCCCCCCAGGCTCGAGCTCAAGCTGACGAACGTCTCCGCCGAGCCGCAGGTGGTCGACCGGCGCGTGCTCGAGATGACGGACTCGATGGCCGCGGTCGTCAAGCGCGACGGGCGTGACGCGTACCAGCTGCGCCCCTACGTCCAGCGCTGCTGGCAGTCCGAAAAGATCGTGCTCGAGCCGCAGGGGGCCCTGTACGCACCGCTACTCGCGGCGACCGGAAGCCGCGGCTGGACAATCGACGAGCCGGGGCGCTACACCGTCCAGGTGGGCCTGGAGATCGGCGAAGAGCAGGTGGTGTCGAACCCTCTGCGCCTCCGCGTTGCGCCGCCCCGCAGCTACGAGGAGGAACTCCTTGCCCAGGAGTACTTCACCGATGACGTGGGCCGGGTCATCGCCCTACAGGGCAGCCGCGTGCT
This sequence comes from Actinomycetota bacterium, assembly GCA_030860375.1. Lineage (GTDB taxonomy): Bacteria > Actinomycetota > Thermoleophilia > Solirubrobacterales > 70-9 > JALZKA01. The sequence goes on from JALZIJ010000205.1 coordinate 2,835, forward strand.
CGAACGCGGCAACGACGTGCTCCGCGAGGTCGCGGAGCAGTTCGGGGACACCCGTGCCGCCCTGCACGCCCGCTTGGCGCTCGGGAACTCGGCGGGCCGCGACCATAAGGAGCTCGTCCCGGATGAGGAGAGCCCGGTGGGCTTTACCGTGGTTCAGCAGCAGGGCGACCGCGACACCGGCCGCGAGCTCATGCGCTCAGCACTGCTCGACGACCCCGACAAGGCCGTCGAGACCTTCGGCCACATCGGCTACAGGACGCGCGTGGACCGCTTCAGCTCATGGCTCGCCGAGCACGATGGGCAACTCGAGGCGCAGCAGAGCCAGGAGACGCTCTACGAGGCGCTCTCGCGGCACAAGGTCAACGGCCGCGGGGTCCGGGAGGACGTGCTCGAGGAGATCCGCGCAGGTCAGGACAAGTAGGCGACGGGCGGCAAGGTGGCCCCCACCGCGTGCTCGCCTAGACGCAGTTCCCCTCGGATGCGATGCGGTTCGTGTTCCCGAGCTCTTGAGCTGCCTGCCTCACCGCAGCGGGCTTTCACTTCTGCTGGCTGGTGGCTAAGCGTCCCGCTCCTCTGACCGCCTCGGAGAAGCCGAGCAGCTCCTCGCCGTCCGAGAGAAGCCGCAGGCGTCGTGGCGTTCTCGTCTTCGGGAAGTCCTCGTCGGCGTCGATTTCGGGCCGGCCGTCGTCTCCCGCTCTTCGAACTGCGGGCCCCTCAGCGCGGGGCTCTCTCGGCGCCGCCAGGCAGGCGCCGTCGCGCAGCAAGCTGGCGTAGGCTGGCCGCAATCGCTGCGAAGGAGGGGTCTTGACGCCGGAAGAGAGACTCGGGCAGGTCAAGCACATCGTCGTCCTGATGATGGAGAACCGGTCGTTTGACCACATGCTCGGCTACCTCACGAAGGCCGATATGCCGACAGTCAATGGTCTGACCGGGGAGGAGGTCAACCACGACGACGAGGGCGGAGAGCATTCTGTCCATCCGTTCGACGCGAGCGCCACGAACGTCCAGCGCAGGGGCGAGGCACTCGAAAAACGCCTTGACCCCTCCCACTCGAAGAAGGGGGTCGAGACGCAGATCGGGACGGAGATGGACGGCTTCGTCAAGGACTACGTGGCCTCGCGAAAGGCGGACAAGGGCGAGGACTTCCCGCGGGACCTCTGGAACGTCCCGATGGGGTACTACACGGGCAAGGACCTGCCGACGTACGACCATCTCGCGCACACCTACTGCGTTTGCGACGCGTGGCACAGCTCGGTCCCAGGCGACACGTGGCCCAACCGGCTGTACGCCGTCGCCGGGCGGGAGGGCGACCAGGTCTGGAAGGACTCGGAGCTGTTCCAGCGGCTGACGAGCAAAGGCTCGCCGCTCGCCAAGCTGCGCAGCGTCCCGATCTACGACGTCCCGGCGTTCACTCGGCGCCTCGACGATGGGGACTGGCGCTGGTATTCGCACGACCCGGCGACGCTCCGCGCCTCCGACGGCACGTACCGGGACTTCGACGACCTAAAGCAGGACAACTTCACGTGGTTTGACCGCAGGCAGATGAGCTGGAAGACGAAGGCGCTCGAGGAGGGGATCTTCGACGTCGTAGCGGCGGACAGCTTCCTCGACGACGCCGTCAACGGAGAGCTGCGCAAGGTCTCCTGGATTGACCCCAACTTCGTCGATGTGAACGTCCTCGACCCGCACTCCAACGACGACCACCCACCCACCGACATCCTCGCCGGACAACAGCTCGTCTTCGACGTCTACGACGCGCTCATGAAGTCTCCGGACTGGAAGGACACCGTTCTCGTCGTCACCTACGACGAGCACGGCGGCTTCTACGACCACGTGCGGCCGCCGGCTGTCGAGGACGCATCGGGTTACAAGACGCTTGGGGTGCGCGTCCCGGCGCTGATCGTCGGACCGCGGGTGCGCAAGCTCGTGTGCCACGAGGCCTTCGGCGAGGAGACGGGCGCCGAGTCCGGCGTGGCGGAGGAGGCCTGGGACCACACGGCTTTGATCAGGTCAATCCTGAAGGTGTGCCTCGGGAATGCGGCTCAGCAGGCGATCGACGCGATGGGAGGGCGCGTCGCGGACCGACGAGCGCACCTGGGTCTGATGCTCCATGACGAGCCGCGCACCGACCAGCCACGAGAGCCGTCCGATACCGGCCGCCGACTACGGCAGTGGCGAGACGAGGCCCGCGAAGCTCGCACGCCCGCCGACCGCGGCCGACGCTCGATAGCACCCGACGGCGCCGGGCACCCGTTCTTGCTGACCGACTTCCAGAAGGAGTTTGTGAGCTACGCGGCTGTCATGCGCGACGCGGGCTTGCCGCGGGTGGGCAACTGAATCGAACGCATACCCGCGGGCGCTACCGGTCACTCTTCGTTGGAGCTCGTGGGCCCCGCGCGCGAGGGCAGGAGATCGGGAAGGATTCGCCCCCGCTCAGGGGCGGCAGGGATGCCGGGTGGTACGCGATGTTCGATCCAATAGCAGGAGCAACCTTTGGACTCGCTTCTTGTCGAAAAGGACGAATGCTGAAAGTCACTGACTTTCGTCACCGAGCAAACTTGGGCGGATGCATTAATCGTTCAGGGATGAGCCTTCTCTCACACCTGGACGGCGGAGGCGATGCGAAGCTTCTCGCTTGCGATCCCCGGCCTGTGGTAATGCTGCCGGGGTGAGGATGGCCCGGGGGAGCCGCATCAGGCAGGGGATCGCCAACCAGGCCGAGTTCTTCCTCACCACGCACTTCGAACCGGTCTGGACGAAGGTCCAGGGCAACGACCGCCTCAGGCGCGCGGTCAACAGTGGACTCATCAACCGGGCGGTCGAAAAGATGGGCCCGCGCCCCTACCCGCTGAGCACCATGGCCCCGTATGTCTCGTGGCCCTCGCTCACAGACCGGCGCTATGACGCCCGCCACCTCGGGCCGGTGTCCGACGGGCTTGACGATCTACCCCCCGTCGAGCAAGCGGTCGAGCTGTTTCGGCGGCGCGACGAGACGGTCGCCTCATGCCCGAAGTCGACTGTGCTGTTCGCCTACTTCGCGCAATGGTTCACCGACGGGTTCCTGCGCAGCGATCGAGCGCAGCGGCCGGACGCGAGTAAGAACGACTCCACTCACGAGATCGACGTGTGCCAGATCTATGGTCTGACCGGCGAGGCCACCGCGGAGTTGCGCAAGGGCGAGCTCGGTCTGCTCAAGAGCCAGGTGCTGGGCGGCGAGGAGTTTCCGCCCTACCTGTATGAGGGTGGCAAGCGGCGCTTCAAGGCGATCAAGGTGGCGCGGAAGGAGCAGGTGCCCGCCGAGCGCAAGGCCGACTTGCTTGCGATCGGCACCGATACGGGCAACGTCCAGATCGGCCACGTGATGATGAACGTGCTGTTCCTGCGCGAGCACAACCGGATCGCGGCGGAGTTGGCCCGCGAGAACCCGGGCTGGGACGACGAGCGGTTGTTTCAGACCGCGCGCAACATCCTGATCGTCCTACTGATCAAGATCGTGATCGAGGAGTACATCAACCACATCACGCCCTACCACTTCAGGTTCTCCCTTGAGGGCCTGGACGGCTTTCAGCGGGCGCGATGGATGCGCCCAAACCGGATGGCGAGCGAGTTCAACCTGCTCTATCGCTGGCACAGCCTGATCCCCTCCACCCTCATGGTCGGCGGGCGACAGCGGACGATCGCCGAGACCGCCTTCAACCCCGCGCTCGTGAGCGAGCACGGGCTCGGACGGCTGTTCGAGGAGGCGGCGAGCCAGCCCGCGGGACGGGTCGGCCTGTTCAACACGTCCGAGTACCTGCTGGGCGCCGAGGCAGCAAGCATCACGAAGGGCCGCGAGGTCGCTCTGGCCCCCTACAACGACTATCGCGAGAACTGCCGCTTCCCGCGCGCGGCCGACTTCGAACAGATCTCGACCGACCCACGGGTCCGGGAGGGGCTTCGCGATTGCTACGGGAGCGTCGAGCGCGTCGAGTTCTACGTCGGTCTCTTTGCTGAGGACCCCCGCCCCAACTCCGTGCTCCCCTCCCTTATCGGGCGCATGGTGGGTATCGACGCCTTCTCACAGGCCCTGACGAACCCGCTTCTGGCCCCACGGGTGTTCAAAGAGAGCACGTTCTCGCCGCTGGGGTGGCAGACGATTCACGCTACGCGAAGCCTCGGGGAGATCCTGAACCGCAACGTCCCCGTGCGTGAGCGCCCGTACCTCGTGACCATGACCAGATCCGACTGGCGCAGACGATGAGCATCTAGCAGTGGGCCTCGACGCGGCCAGGCGGGAGAGAGGGCTCACCAGGGCAACCAACGAGCCTTCGCAGCGTGCGGCTGGCGTAGGTCGCGGCGCTGCTCGGGGAGGCCGAGAAGGATCTGCTTGCCTTCAAGCGGCCGCTGCTCCCACGGCCTGAGCGTGATTCGGCTCTGCGGATCGGCTCAGGAAACCGACGCCGAGGAGCTCGCTCGAATACGCAGGTCAAGGTGGTCCCGTTGTGACCGCCACGTGCCCGATTCCTCTCGTCAGATCTCGGCCGAGCCAGCTTGTGGCAGCGGCTGGTGCCAAGCTGACCCGCTCGCGCCTGAGCCATGACTTCTCCCAAGCTCCCGACCAAAGAGAACGCGCCCGCGACACTCGACGAGGTCGTAGAGCGAATGGTCGCGCTCGAGGCCGCGTTGCCGGTGGGCGACGGCGTCGGCTACTTCAACAAGCTCTACCTGGAGGTAACGCGAGCGGTGGTAGTACGCCTGCGGCGCGGGGAGTTCGAGCAGCCGCGCTTCCTCGAGCACCTCGCCGTCCTGTTCAGCAACGCCTACTTCCGTGCGCTTGACGACTTCGAGCGCGACCCTGCGGCGGTCTCGCGCGCCTGGGCTCCGCTCGTCGAGGCTCGTGCGAGGAAGCGCGTAGCGCCGATTCAGTTCGTGCTCGCCGGGATGAACGCCCACATCAACTACGACCTCCCGATCGGGGTGGTCGAGACGTGTGAGTCCTTCGGGGTCTCACCGCGCGATGGGAGCGCCGAGCAGCGCGACTATCTCCACCTGAACGCGATCCTCGGCGAGAGCCAAGAGGAGGCGAAGAAATGGCTCGCGACCGGTCTCCTCGGCGTGCTTGACCGCGCCCTTGGCCAGCTCGACGACGTCGTCGCGAGCTTCAGCGTCGTGCGTGCCCGCGAGGCGGCCTGGGGGCACGCGAAGGTCCTCTGGCAGGTGCGCGATCAGCGCGAGCTGATGGGGGCGTACCTCGACACCCTCGAACACACGGTCGGCTTCGCCGGTCGTGGGCTCTTGGCGCCCACCCTGCTTGGGATCGGGGGTTGGGTGTCAAGGCGCCGGTGGCTTTCGGCGCAGGTCAAGGGAGCACTCGGCGCCCCGAAGCTGGGCATCTAGCTCGTCTCCGCACGCGAGCGATGTCGGGCGTTACGCCGCCCGCTCCAGCCGGGCCGCCTTGCCTCCCACTCCCTGTTGGGACGGGGCTGGCAGCCTGCGCCACTCTCGAGCAAAGCTGAGGAAAGGGGGGCCGGGTTGCTTGACCACCCGCCTCAGGCGTGAGAGGGTCAGACCAAGTCAGACCCGCCGCCTTGTCGGGAGGCATCGTGCTAGTCGAAGCACCCCTACCCAAGATGTTGCTACTCGAAGGGCGAGGTTGCGCGGGCGGGGTTCCCAACGGAGGACCTCGGCTTGTGATCCAGGGCGTCGACGTCGCCGGGGGCTCGGTTTGATTGCCCTCGCGTCCCGGGACGCCGCCGCGCGCCGGGTCCATCGACAGTCAGGAGCCTGACCATGCTCAAGGGAATCGACGTCAGCGGCGCTTCGGTCGACTGGCGCGAGGTGCGCGGGGCGGGGTCGCGCTTTGGCGGCTTCAAGCTCTCGGAGGGCGAGGACTTTCGCCATCCACAGGGAACTCGCGGGCGCTACCAGGAGGCCCATCAGGCCGGCCTCTTCGTGATGCCCTACCACTTCCTCAGGCCAAAGCGCCGCGACCCTACGCTCGAGACGCAGTTCTACCTGCGCTGCCTGCGCTCGCTGGGCTACCCCTCGAAAGGCGACCTCCCGCCCGTGATCGACATCGAGGTCACCGACCTGTCCCCGGCGGCGACGCTGACCTACCTCGTGGGCGCCTGCCGCCATCTCCTCGCGCGAAACCCCCACCGGCGTGGGATAATCATCTACGGCTCTCCGGCCTTCCTCGACCAGATCGGCGTCGGTAGCTCGCAGTTCCTGCGCGAGCAGACGGGCAAGAAGAAGATCCGCTGGTGGATAGCCCACGAGGGCCCGGCTCCGGGCCATCCCCGGCTCCCCAAGGGCATCGACAGCTTCCTCTTTCACCAGCACGAGCTCGACACGACGGCTACGGGTGTGAGCGGCGCGGCTGACCTAAACGTCGCCCGCCCCGACATCGACGAGAAAAAGCTGCGCGGGATCATGCACGGCGGCGGGGCCGGCCGGAGGTCAGCGCCACAGGCCAAGGCAGCGCGAAAGCCCGCAAAGGCAAAGGACCGCGTGCGCGAGGCCCAGCGTCTGCTCAAGCAGATCGGCTGGCCGATCGCCGTCGACGGCGACATGGGCCCCCAGACAAAGCAGGCCCTGCGCGACTTCAAGCGCGGCTACGCATTCACGCCGGCGTACACCTCCTTCAACACGGCGATCAGCCCCGTGACGATGCGCCGGATAGAGAAGTCGGCAAAGCTCGGCGGCGCGTGCTCTGAGCACTTCAAGTTCCGCGAGTTCGCCTCCTCTCGGTCGGGCTGGATTCGCACCCACCGCGATCTCGTCCGGGGCCTCGAGAAGCTGCGCGCCGAGGTAGGCCACCCGATCGGCATCTTCTCCGGCTTTCGCGACTTCAAGCTGGGCGCGTCGAAGTCACAGCACAAGTTCGGCAACGGGATCGACCCGGCGGCGAGGCTTCCGCTCGACGCCTGCAAGCGCGTGAAGCGCTTCTCTGGCATCGGGCTCGAGCCGGGGACGAGTGAGGTGCGCCATCTCGATGTGCGCCACGTGGGTCCCAACACGACGCCCGGCGCAACCCCGGGAAACCCGAACGTGTTCAACGACAACTTCTAAGGAGGACCGATCGTGCTGAGCGACATCTCGCCAAAGGTGCTGAAGCCGTTTCTTGTGCTCGTCGGAATCGGCGCTCCGTTCACCGTCCTGGGTGTGGTGCTGAAAGACCGGCGGCTGCTCCAGATCGGCCCCGCCGTGCTCGGCGCAGGGCTCGTCGCCGGCGCGATCGGCTTCGCCGCCAATGATCCACAGCGTGAGCCATACCTCGAGCCGGGCTTCGAGGAACCGGATCCGGAGCTCGCCGAGCACCGGGTAATCGCCGAGAGCAACTCAGCTCCTGCAACCTAGCGGCGTCTCTGGGCTCCAGGCCCGCCTTCCTGTGACGGGAGTTCAGATACCACTCCGACTCTGTGAGCCCTGTGCGTAGCAGCCACCAGCGGGAGAGTGCTCAGAGCCGTCCATCTCGGTCATCGAGCACTCGGCGCAACACCCGAGTCCTGCCGATGCGGTTGTCTTTCCGCCAGGCCGGGTGGGTTGCCTTGGCACCAGGAGGCGCCCCGTTTCGTCGGGCGCTAGCACGCAGTTCTACGACCTGCTGCTCGATCGACTTTTTCCAGCTCTCGGCGTGCTTGCGGTGCGCCTTGTACTTCGGCCCCTTCCCCGTGGCCGCTTGGCGGCGCATCTCGCGGCGGTGGTAGAGCAGTCGATCCGCCATCCGGCGCTCGTGGCGAGGGAGCGGGCGCAGAGGATCGGCGTCGCCCGGCAGGACCGCTGCGCCGAGTCGCTTGACCCGAGACCAGCGGGCACGTCGATCGGCCGCACCGTTGGTCCCACCGTTGATCCGGCGTGTGATCTTGTCGAACTGCCCGCGCTCGGCAAGCTCATTGAGGCCGTGCGTCTGCCAGAAGGCACCGGCTACCCGAAAGCCCACCCTCGCCGTGCCCGCAATGCTCGGGTGGGCCTCGAGGGGCAGTCCCAGGATCCGTCCGTAGCGACGGTAGTTGGCGCGACCGGTCAGCTGGATCGGCCCGCGGCCCTTATAGCGCCTGCCGTCACCACGACGGACATTGCCCAGGTCGCGTCGGCCCTCATAGGCCGCCCCACTCGCGATCTCCTCGAAGTAGCGCAGTGACACCGACTCGTGGCCGAGTTGGGCCAGGAAGGCGTGGGCGCGGCGCTGGTTCGTGATGCCGAACTCCGCCATCGCAAGGTTGAGGTAGGGGACCAAGGCCCGGGCGCGCGTCGCACCCAGCCCGGGCATCGCCCGCCGGAGGGCCTGTGCGTTCATCGGAAGCCCGCGGGGTGTTCGGTGATCTCGTCCTCGGCCAGGTCTTCGGCATTGCCAACCGGCTGGAGGTCCTCCTCGATCTCAGGATCAGGAGCATCCTCGGCTCCCTCGTAGGCGTCAGGCTCGAAGTCTTCGCTGATCTCGTCCTCGGCCAGGTCTTCGGCATTGCCACCGAGCTCAAGGTCCTCCTCGGCCTCGGGAGCATCTTCGGCTCCCTCGTAGGCGTCAGGCTCGAAGGCGGCGGGCGGCAGTCCGGGGTCTACGGCGTCGTCCACGCGGGAGTAGCCGACCACGGGCTCGATCTCCTCCGGGTCGAGGGGCTCCTCGCCGGGATCGGACAGCTGGTCGATGGGCGTGGCGCTCTCGATGGGTGGGAGAAGATCGTGAGGTTCGGAGGCCTTGGTCAGCGCCGCGACATCGCGATTGGCGTCGGCGCGGTTGCGGGCTGAACGCAGCCCCACGTCGCCGGCGATGAGCAGGCCCGCGACCACGCCGCCCCAGGTCACGGTGTCGCTGAGCGCCGCCTGCTGAGTGGAATTGACGACAACCACGTCGAACGCGGCCAACAGGTTGCTCACGATCGGGACGCCCGCCACGAGCACGGCGGCTACCTGTGCCGGGGTGACATCGGGGCGGTTGCCCCTGAATGCGTTGAGCACGGACTCCTCCTTAGAGCTTGCGTTCGAGCAGCTTCTTGCACAGCTGGTACCGAGCGCCGCGGTGGCGGCGATCCCAGCCACCACCGCGGAACCGTGGCAGCCGCGCGGCCTTGCGCATCTGGCGCATCTCGTGCTCGATCTCGCGCTTGTAGTCCACGACGTGAGCGCGGTGCGCCCGGTAGTTCGGGCCCTTGCCGGTGCGGGCCTCCTCGGCCATACGGCGGCGGTGGTAACGCAGGCGATCAGCGAGATGGCGCTCTGTCTTTGTGAGCACGCGAAGCGGGTCCGCGTCGCGCATGATCTGCTTTAGCCGCGCCGCCGGGAGGCCCACGTAGCGAAAATGCCACCACTCGCCGACGCGCCGGCCCTCGTCCCATGACCAGCCGAAGCGGTGGCCGTTGGCCATGATCCATGCGGCAGCGCTCCGGGTCTTGACGTCGACTGCGATGCCCCAGCCGTGGTTGCTGGAGTAGGGCCTGGCCGCCGTCGGCGGCTGGTTAGCCCAGAAGTGGTCCTGCGCGCGACGACCACGCGCCGAGGACCGCGAACCCGCGGGCATGAAGTACGAGGCCGGGATTCCGTCGCGGATCGCCCCCGCGCGCATGACTCTCCACGTCGCCGCGGCCTCGGGCCAGAGGCGGCCACCTGGGATCGGATCGGTGTTACGGGAGTTGAACAGGCCGTTGGCGGCTACGCCCAGAGCCCTGCCGTTGACGAAGGTGGGCATGTGGAAAGCGTAAATATGCCACTTCTCGCCTTTGGACTCAGGGCGGCCCGGAGCTGGCGCTTGAGGGCACGTCCTGTACGTGGTACGGGCGGATCGACAACTGGTCACCGACGCTGTCCGGCCCAGTTCCTCGTGGTCACTAGCCAGGCGGGCATCGGCTCGTAGTCGGCGGTGCCGATGCACCTTCCCGACACGCCTAAGCGACGTCAATGTGATCAGCCAGCGGCTCGCCCAACCCCAGCTCCAGCCCCTCTCTCTCGTTGAGGATGGACTCGTTGATCTCGTCGCTCGCAGGTCTCGCGTCCAGTCCGAGCGCGGCGCGCGTACTTGCCCCGACGACACCGTCGACATTGAGCCCGTGACGCCACTGGAAGTGGACCACGAACGCCTCAGTCGTGGGCCCAAACATGCCATTGATGTGCGGCTCGAGCACCTTGTACCCGCGTTTGACGAGGATCCCCTGAAGTACCTTGACGTCCTCGCCGTGGTCGCCCCGTGCCAAGTCGCGGATCGCTCCGCCGCCGGCTGGGCCCGCATCACCCAGGATCAACTCGATCTTCAGCTTTCCCGGATCCCAGTGATCGTTGCCCGGTATGTGCTGGTGGCCAACGTGGCCCGCGTAGCGCTTGAACTCATCGAGGCTCGCCATATGCGGGGTTGCACCATCGCCCTTGAAGGTCACCCCGACGCTGCGCGGCACTCCGAAGTTGGCCTCGATCCAGCGGGCTAACTCTGCGATCTCCTTGTAGCGACCCTCCGACCATGTGTGACTTTCTCTGGCGAAACCGATCAGTTCCACTTGGACGGTGTTCCAGAAGTTCGGACCGCCCGCCTTTAGCGCACGCGCCCCCCGGTTGAGTGGGATGTGCTGCCACAGCGAACCGTTGGCCGGATTCAGCGTGAAGTGAGGCGCTGAGCCCCCGTAGTTGGGACGGCTGCTGCCCTCCGTCGTGTGCCACACGAGCTTGCGCCCCCCGCCCTGAAAGCCCCCCGCATCGATATGAGTCCGACGAACCGCGTTGGGATGCCACACAGCGCCCATTACCGCCTCCGTCCTAGCTGCTGTCCCGTCGGCAACGTGGTAGCGCTCGGCAGGCCGGCCGGCCCCACTGCCGGCTGGTCGTCGTCGGCCTGGGTTACACGGCGGTTGGAGACGGGCCGCTGCTCAGGGTCAGCGGATGTCATCGGGTGGCGAACTTCAGGAGGTCGGACAGAGTGAACTGCCCCTTCTTGGCGGCGGGGATGAGCTCGGGTCTCCAGCCGGGCTCACGGCGCAGGAAGCCCTGAGGGTCTCCCTCGAGCAGCCCGATTAGCACCTCGGCGACGATCCGCCCGCCGACGGGACCGAGACGCTCTGCGCCGGCCTTCTTCTCGGCCTCCTTGAGCACGTAGAACCACAGCGGCGTGTCTCGCTCTAGCAGCGTGCGGTGTTCGGCGCTCAGCTTGGGGGTGAGCTTTCCCAGCTCGAGCTCGGCCGAGGTCAGCGGCGTCTCGCCCATGTGCTGGGCGACCGATTGGCCCGAGGGCAGCTGGAGCGCCTTGCCGCGGCGCAGGTTGAGCACCGCCAGCGGGTTGCGTGCGGCGTCGACCGAACTGGGGAGCCTCATCAGCGGCTTGGCCAAGCGGATGTTGATCGCGCGACTGGGCTGAGGCCGTGCGCGCCCGATTTTGACGAAGGCCGACCAGTCGATCGTCCACAGCGAAGGAAGGCGGCGAAAGCCGCCGAGGTGGTCTCGGTTGGCGGCCGGCTCTTTGCCCGCGAAGATCGGCACTCCGGTGACCGTCTGGTTTAGGTCGTAGGTCGGCCGGACCATCGAGTGGCCGAAGCGGTAGGCGGCGACCGAGAACTCCACCGGCATGAACGGCTGGTCCTGCCAGGTGTAGTAGCGCCGAACGACCTTGGGCAGCTTGGTGGCGGGGTCGGTGGTCAGGATGTCGTCGACCACGCCATCGCCTGCGATGCGTCGCAGAAAGTCGTGGACGACGACCCACTGGTAGTGCCAGGTGACCAGCCGTCGTGCCTCGTCGGACAGCGCGACCCCCTTGAGCTTCTTCTTCTCCGCGACCAGGTCGACGACCCGGTCGTGGAACTTGATGAAAGCCAGGTGCAGCTGAGAGACGATGATGTTCTCATCGTTGCGCGGGTCACCGGTCAGCGCCCTGCCCTGCTGGTTTCGGGGCAGGTCTTGGCGATCGAGCTCTTCGCCGTCGACCGGGTCGCGCTCAGGGTTGCGCCCCGCGAGCAGCTTGACGCCGCGAAAGTCGCGGTCGAGCCACTCGTAGAGATAAGGAGTGTCGGCGGGTCCGCGGCCGTAGAGCGAGTCGAGGTCAAAGCGCGGTGTGCGGAAGCTGACCAGCCCGTCGGGGTCGTTGAACTGCTGGAGCTTCGAGACGGGGTCGAAGGTGATGTCGTGGTCGACGAACTGACCAAAGTAGGTGTAGGCCGCCGGGATCTTCGCGTTGTCGGCCGCTGCCCCCGGGCGGCTCTCCTCGGGCATCGCGTTGCCCAGCGCGATCACCGCCTCCCGCGGAGGCGCCGGGATCGGCAGGTTGCGGAACATCCGCCCGAAGCGGCCCTCGAGCGAAGGTGACTTCGGGACTGCGTCGAGGCCCCTGGGAGCCTGGCCACCGTGGTGGGTAAGGCCCTCCTCGACCCGAGCGGCGCGCCCCGGTTCGTCAACCGACTCCTCCATACCGCCTCCCTCTTAGCCGAACCCGCAGCCGCCGGGCGAGGCTATTCATGTGACGCGCGCCGAGTCAAGGCCGCGGTTCGAACTGGCTCTCTCAACGGGTGCGCATAAGCCCGCGCGCGGCGATGGCCGGGAATAGACTGGCCCGATGCCAAGCTTTGCCGGCGGAAAGATCGAGGCTTACGCTGGCCCGACAGACCTCGGCGCTCCGGATGATCTCGAAGCAGAGATCGTCGACTTCATCGCGGGAGCCAGCTCCTCGCTCGACGTGGCCGTTCAAGAGCTCGACTCCGATTCGATAGCGCAAGCGATCCTCGACGCCCGCTGGCGCGGAGTGGACGTCAAGCTGGTCCTAGAGCAGGACTACCTGCGCGAGGAGGGCTTGCCGAAGAAACCGCCGAAGCCAGAGGCCGGGGAAAGCCAAGAGCAGGCCCTGCGTCGCTGGCAGTGGACTCCGGGCGCTGGCGGGCTCGCTGAGAACCGCCGTATCACCAGCGCGCTGTTGCAGTCCTCAGTCGACGTCAAGGCCGATTTCAACAAGGCCATCTTCCACCAGAAGTTCGTCCTCCGTGACTACCGGCCCGACGATGCGAGGCGCGGGATTAAGCAGTCGGCCGCACTGCTGACCGGCTCTGCCAACTTCACGAAGACCGACTGCCACACCAACCTAAACCACCTCTTCGTCTTTCACGACCGCCAGGTCTGCAAGCAGTACCGGCGCGAGTTCGACGAGATCAGCAGGGGGGAGTTCGGCCGCCGCCAGCACGGCGAGGTGCCCGACACGTTCAACCTCGAGGGGGTGCCGGTCAAGGTGTTGTTCGCCCCCGACCACACGCCAGAGCTCGAGCTGATCAAGCAGATCCTCAAGGCCGAGCGTCAGCTGAACTTCGCCATCTTCACCTTCGCCGGCTCGTCGGGTATCGACGACGCACTCCTGCTCGCTGCGGCCGCGGACCGCAAGGTGACCGGGGTGCTCGACCCCGGCCAGGCCGCCCAGCGCTGGGCCGCGCCGCGTGGGGCGCCGGGGGCGGCGCCCTCCTGGCTGAACCGCGAGAACATCACGCTCTTTACGCCTAAGAAGCAAGGCGGGTTTCGCAAGCTGCACCACAAGCTGATGGTCGTCGATCGCCACACCGTGATCGCGGGGAGCTTTAACTACACAGCGCCCGCTAACGAGTACAACGACGAGAATCTGTTCGTCATCGGCAGCCCCTACGAGGGCCTGCCCAAGAAGGAGGGCGGGCCGGTCGACAAGCAGGCGTGTACTCAGATCGCCGACTACATGCGGAAGGAGATCGAGCGCATCGTGTCGGTTTCCGAGCCCTGGAAGCCGTAAGCAGACAGTGCCGAGGCGCTGGGAGCCCCGCAGCCGAGAGCGCAAGAGCCGGGCGTGCACGAGCCGCATCCCTGAGGCACCCTTGGCCGCTGCCCGCGCCTCGAGAGCAAGGACCCTCATCGTGCCCCGGCGTCTTCCCGCGCTCCTCGCCCTGCTCGCGTTTCTCGCCCTCCCGAGCGCAGCCACCGCTCAGCCCGTCGCCCGCACCTCGGCGACGTGCTCGGACTACTCCAACCAGGCCGACGCCCAGCGGGCCAAGGACACCCGCGACGCCGACGGCGACGGGATCTACTGCGAGTCGCTGCC
>JALZIJ010000225.1 GCA_030860375.1 Actinomycetota bacterium
GTGCGGAATAAGCTGGCGCCCGGAATGGGCGCGCCGTCCCAAATATTCCGGGAGGACCTGCTCGAGGGGCAGGTCTGCCTGGTTTCGGGCGCCGGCTCTGGCCTCGGCCGCGCAAGCGCGCGAGAGCTTGCCCGCCTCGGTGCCACGGTAATCGGCTGCGGACGGCGCCCCGAGCCAATCGAAGACACGGCGAAGATGGTTGCTGAGGCCGGTGGCGCCTGCGAAGCAGAGGCGATGGACATTCGTGACGAAGAAGCGGTCGATTCCCTCGTCGACCGCGTGCTCGAGCGCCACGGCCGCCTCGATGTCCTCGTGAACAACGCGGGTGGGCAGTTCCTGAGCCCGGCCGAGGCGATCACGCCAAAGGGCTTCCGCACCGTGATCGAGCTGAACGTCGTCGGGACCTGGCTGATGACCCATGCCGCGGCCACCAAGGCGTTCATCCCTCAGGGCGCGGGCAAGGTCCTGAGCGTGACGCTCTCGCCGCACGCCGGCATGCCCGGCATGGTCCACTCCGGAGCCGCACGGGCCGCCGTCGAGAACATGATGAAGACCCTCTCGATCGAGTGGTCCCAGCACGGCATCAAGCTGTGCGCACTTGCCGCGGGTCAATTCGACACGGAGACGCTCCGCACGAAGTACCCCGCCGTCGTGGTCGAGAACGTTGCGAAGACGATCCCCCTCGGCCGGATGGGCACCGAGGAAGAGTGGGCCTGGCTCGTCGCCTATCTCGCCTCTCCCGCCGGCGACTTCTATTCGGGCACGACGATCACGATGGATGGCGCCCGCGACAACTGGTTCGGCTCCTGGCCTCCTGGGACGTACGGCGGCAACGAGGGGTCGGGCACCGTCCCGGCCGAAGAGCGCAAGCCGAAGCCCTAAACGATGTGCCGAGCGCCCCCAAATACCGGCCGGCAGCGACTTTCCGGGCTCTCGCACGTCATTGGCTCAGCTGATCTCGTCCGCCACGAGCGCGCCGAGGAGTTTGTAGCCCTCGATTGATGGGTGGTCGCCGTCGTCGGTTAGCTCGGGCGCCATCACGCCCGACGTGTCCGGATCCTCCAGCGCGCCGTAGAAGTCGATGAGTGGCACGCCCTCGCGCTCGGCAATGGCTGCGATGCTGGAGTTCAGCTGATCGATCGGATCGTCGGCGATCGGGTGCCCGTTATTCCAAGGCAAGACGTTCACGACGACCACGTCGAGACCCAGCTCCTTGCCCTGCGTGATCATGCCGTCGATGTTCGCCGCGGCCTCTCCAGCGGCGTCGAGCGCCGCTTCCGGCCCGCCGGCAAGGGCTTGGGCGATGTCGTTGATGCCGCC
Source organism: Actinomycetota bacterium (assembly GCA_030860375.1). Classification (GTDB taxonomy): domain Bacteria; phylum Actinomycetota; class Thermoleophilia; order Solirubrobacterales; family 70-9; genus JALZKA01. The sequence continues at coordinate 1,321 of JALZIJ010000225.1, forward strand.
TTGGACGATGAGCACATCAGCGCCCTCCGCGCATGCCTCAAGACGTAGCGCGATCTCATCGGTCCGCTCCCCGAAGACGCCGCAGTTCTCGAACGCAAGGCTCGGGTCCGCCCGCGTCGCCCAGTACTCGAATTGGCTCCGCTGATCGTCGCCGAATCCGAGCGCCGCCCGCATCTCCGGATCGGGGTCGTAGAGGGGAGAGCCCGCGGTGATCGAGTCGCCTAGCGCGGCTACGGCGAGATCTCCACCTTGTTCTGATGCCGGCGCTGACGATGTTCTGACGGCCGGCGCCTCGGGGTCCGAGCCACCGCCGCAACCGGCGATCAGGAAGAGAGCGAGCGCAAGTAGGAGAGCGAGTGGCACCGGCTCAACCTACGAGCCGGCGCCCGCCTCGGTTCAGACCCGGTCGGCGCTCCTGACCTTCTCGCAATCGTCTCTCACCGCGAGATCCTTGCCGGGGCCGCCGTGACAGAGGTCCTTGCCGTCTTCGCCATTGATCCCGTCGTCCCCGTCCTTGCCGAAGAGATCGTCGTTGCCGCCCGAGCCCAGGAGAATGTCGTCACCGGGGTCGCCGTTCGCCGTGTCGTCCCCACCTCCACCGACTACGAAGTCGCCGCCCGAGCCCGCGCAGATGATGTCGTCGCCGCCTCGGCCGTTGATGAAGTCGTCGCCGCTCAGCGCCACGATCACATCTTTGCCCCTCGTGCCCTTGAGGTTTGAGTCGTCGCCCTGCTTGCCGACCACGGTTGCCTTTTCGCCCTCACACGTTTTCACCGCTTTGCGAGGCTCTGCGTCAGGCCCGGCCGAAGCGACACCGACCCAGACTGCGACGAGTAGAGCCGCTGCGAGGCCTGCGACGCGGGTAGAAATAGCGTGGCTCACGTGAACATGCCTCCGAACTGACCGCCCGTCACGTTCAGCGTCTGGCCGTGAACATAGTTTGCCAGTTCCGTGCAGAGGAAGAGTACCGGGCCGGCGGCCTCCTCGGGTTGTGCCGGGCGGCCGAGCGGGATGATCATCGCGGCCATCCCGCGCATCTGATCAGGGATGCCGAGGTCGATCTTCTCGCCACCGCGCTCGATCGATTCCTGGTTCTCCTTCGCCTGCGTCAGGCGCGTCTCGACAAAGCCGAACGCGACAGCGTTCACGTTGATCTTATGGCCGCCCCACTCCTTGGCGAGAGTCTTCGTGATGCCGACGATGGCTGACTTTCCCGCCGAGTAGTTCACCTGGCCGGCATTCCCCATCGTGCCCGAGATCGAGGAGATGTTCACGAGCTTTCGAAAACGCTCGGTGCCCTCGGCCTTCTCGGCCTTCGCGGCTTCGCGCCAGTGGGGCGCGATTGCGCGGCAGAGCCGGAACGGAGCCACCGTGTGGATGTCGAGCATCGCCTGAAACTGTTCGTCGGTCATCTTGTGGGCAACGCCGTCCCAGGTGTAGCCCGCGTTGTTCACGAGGATGTCGACCTCGCCAAATTCGTCGATCGCCTTCTTCACCAGTGCGTCGGGAACGCTCGGATCGGTGAGGTCGCCCGAGAAGACCGCGGTCTCGCCCTCGATCTCCGATGCTGCCTGCTCGGCGATGTCGCCGTCGATGTCGTTGATGAGGACGCGTGCGCCCTCGCTTACGAAGAGCTCCGCCGTCGCGCGGCCGATACCTCGAGCCGACCCGGTGATGATCGCGTTCTTTCCGTCGAGCAGTCCCATGCGTGGTTCGTTCCTCCTGATTGCCGAAAGGGGCCGCGAAAGCTATTCGAATTCGTTTGGGTCCGGTGGTTGTAGCATCGGTTCACCAGCGGCGATCGCATTCAGCGTGCTGCAGAGATTCATAAGGGGTAGAAACGAATGAAGCCGAAGGCGTTCTTGACGACTGCACTCGCCGCCGCCGTGGCTGCGCTGGCGCCTGCCGTGGCTGCCGCAGACGACGGTGCGGACGTACATCCGGGAGTGATGACCTTCACCGAAGGCGCCCAGTGCACCTCCAACTTCGTCTTCCGCGACGCCTCGGGTACCTATCTCGGCCAGGCAGCCCACTGCTCCGGCACCGGCCAAGCGACCGATACGAACGGTTGCGAAGCCGGGTCGCTGCCCCTCGGCACCCCAGTCGAGATCGACGGCGCGACGCGTCCGGGCACGCTTGCTTACTCGTCGTGGATCACTATGCAGCAGGGAGGTGAGACCAACCAGAACGCCTGTGCGTACAACGACTTCGCGCTCGTAAAGGTCGATCCCGCCGATGTCGCGGCTGTGGATCCGACCGTGCCGCGTCTCGGCGGCCCGACCTCGGTCGGCGGCTCCGGCGCGATGCTCGGCGACACCGTCTTCACCTACGGAAACTCGTCGCTTCGCGCCGGCATCAAGCAGCTGCGACCCAAGCAGGGTGTGGTGGTCCAGGGCGAAGGAAACGGCTGGAGCCGGACGGTCTACACCGTGACCCCCGGCGTCCCGGGTGACTCAGGGTCGGGCTTCCTGAGCGACTCCGGGCAGGCAATCGGGACGCTTTCGACACTTGCGATCGCGCCAACGCCGGGCTCGAACGGCGTCGCGGATCTCCGCTCGGAGCTCGACTACATGCGGGCCAACAGCGGCTTTGGCGGCGTTCAGCTGGTGCCGGGCACCAAGCCGTTCAGGGGCGACTTGGTCGGAGCGATCCTGGGCGGCTAGAGTCGATCAGCGTTCCAGCATGATCTGGTAGCGGTCGACAATCGGGTCGTGATCCGATCCTGCCGCGGCGACTCGTAGATCGCGAGCCCCTTCTGCCATCTGGTCACTCGAGCGCAGGTCGCGCTCGCTCCCCCAGAGGCTCATCGCGGTGAGCTTTCCGTGCTCCCGATCGACGGCAAGGAGATAGCCACCGAAACCCTGAAGCGCTGCGAGTTGGTCCACGTAGTCGCTCGACTCGAATGCCTCGACCATCGCTTCGAGGGCGGCGGGCGAGAGGTCCGAGAGCCTCGAGAGGCGAAGGTGTCCCTCGAAGCGACCGACCCCGCGATGCATCACGACTTCGTAGCGATCAAGGATGGGGCGCCGTTCGGGGCGGACTGCCGCGATCCTCATCGCTCGCGCCGCCTCGGCCACCTGATCTGAGGCGCTGAGGTCTTCAGGCGTTCGCCAGAAGCTCATCGCAGTGATCTTGCCCCTCCCGCGGTCGGCCGCCAGCATGTAGCCGTCGAAACCGGAGCGCTCGGAGAGTCGGTCCAGATAGTCGCTCTCCTCGAAAGCGACCACCATCTCGTCCGCGCGCTCGGGCGCAAGCCCGACAAATCTTGAGAGCCGTAGGTGCATTGCTCCACTCCCTTCGGTCACGCTTGAACGTGTCGCGTAAACCGTATCGCGACTCAGAGGCCGAGGCGTTTTCCCAGGATCTCCTTCATCACCTCGTCTGTGCCGCCGCCGATGGGGCCGAGTCGGAGGTCGCGAACCGCTCGCTCGATCCCGTACTCGCGCATGTAGCCGTACCCGCCGTGGATCTGGAGGCACTCGTCCGCGACCTCGACGGCTGCGCGCTGCGTGAGGAGCTTTGCCTTCGTCACCTCGTCAAGACCGGCGGTGATCGCGGGATGGCCCCATTCGCCGGCGGCGATTGCCTCACGCCGCTCGGCCTCGGGCGCAATGAATGTGCGCAGCGCGTGATACGTGAGCGCGCGGGACGCTTCGAGCTTGAGCCCGATCTCAGCGATCTTGTGGCGAATCACCTGAAAGCGGCCGATGGGCCGGCCGAAGGCCTCGCGATCGAGCGCGTACGCGACGGTGACCTCCAGTAAGCGGCGCATCGCGCCCACGGCCCCGAGCGTCATCAAGAGGCGCTCCCACTGGAAGTTGGCCATGATGAGGTAGAAGCCCCCGTTCTCAGGGCCGAGCAGGTTCTCCCGAGGCACCTCGACGTCGGTGAATGAGAGCTCGGCCGTATCCGAGGCCTGCCAGCCCATCTTCTCCAGCTTGCGCGCCACCTCGAAGCCGGGCATGTCTTTCTCCAGGACCAGGAACGAGATGCCGTCGTGTCCGCCGTCCGGCGTGGTCTTGACGGCGGTGACGACGAAGTCGGCGCGGACGCCGTTGGTGATGAAGGTCTTCGACCCGTTCACGCGATAGCCGTCGGCGGTGCGGTCGGCGCGGGTGCGAATCGAGGCCACATCTGAGCCCGCGCCGGGCTCGGTGATGCCCAGGGCGCCGATCTTCTGCCCCGCGATCGCGGGGCGTAGGAAGCGCTCGTGCTGGTCCGGGGTGCCGAACTTCCACACCGGCGGAGTCGCGATGCCGGTGTGGGCGCCAAGCCCGGCGGCAACGCCCCCGCCTGCCCCTGCCGCCGCCATCTCCTCCGACCAGACGGCGTCGTGGACGTAGTCGCCGCCTTGGCCACCCAGTGCCTCCGGGTACTTGAGGCCGAGAAAGCCCAGCTCAGCCGCGCGCTCGTAGAGCTCGCGTGGAAACTCTCCGGCCGCGTCCCACTCGTCGACGTGCGGCTCGATCTCGCGTGAGACCCAGCGGGCGATCGTCTCGCGAAGCTGCTCGTGCTCGTCGAGAAAGGGGGGGAGGAGCGCCCTGGCGCCCGAGTCCTTGACAACGCTCTCGCTCACGGGCGGCGATTGTGGCAGGAGTGCAGAGGGGTCGAGCGAATGACCCAGCCCGTGGCCGGCACTCCAACGTCAGGTAGCGCCGGGTTCGGGCTCTTGGGTCGGCGGTGGTACCTCGTCGACTGCCCGCGCCGCGGCGGCCGTGATCGCTATGAACTCGACAGTGCTCCGCGGAACGCATGCCTCGCAGAACTGCTCGCCGAACGGAGTGAGCTTTACCGAGCGACGCACGGTCGTGCCACGACCGGCTGCTTCGAGAGCTTCGGTTACCTGCGGCTGTGCTTCGAGCACCTGGTAGGGGCCTATGTCGGGCACCGCGTCGCGCGAGAACCAGATCAAACCGAGGCGGAACAGATTCGAGAGGTAGACCGGTACCCGCTCGACCATGAGGCATCCGGCGTGCGCGCCGATCATGTTGAGTCCGGGCGCGACGACGTGCGAGCCAATCCCCAGCGGGCGCCAGTTACGAACGTCGACCGCCGCCTGGGCGCCCTCGGCGGCCAGGAGCCTGAGGATCCGCGCCTCGTCCGGGTGTAGCTGAGTGAGGATGTCGGCGAAGGCGGGGTGGCCGTCGACCTCGTCGACCTCGACATCGGTTGAAAGGGCGAGAAGGTCGTCCCAGCGGCTCCTGAGGGCCTCGTCGTCGTAATTCGAAGCGTCGCGCTGTGCCTCGGCGACCTCGGGGTCCTCCTCGTGAATCCCGAGCAAGCGCCGCCCCAGCGCGCCGACCTCTCGCTGTGTGTCTTCGACGAGCGCAGCCGCTTCGTCACCGGACGTCGCGGCCCTTGCGAGGCGTTTCGAAGCTCGGACGGCGGTTTCGGCAGTCCAGACGTTGGTGCGCCACAAGGCTCCGGCCGCGAGGCGCATGAGACCGGGGGCCATCTCGCGGTCGAGCAAAGCCGGGGGCGGCGAGTCGTCGGGATCCGGGCGCGGGTCCGCATCGTCCATGGAGGGAAACTAACCGCTGACGGGCGTCCTGTCGATGCGCGGCTCTCAGTATGAGCGCGGCAGCCCGAGCGAGTGCTCGGCCACGTCGAGTGTCGGCTGACGCCAATCTATTCGGCGTAAGTCGACGCTCGAGACGATCTCGCTACAGGCCGTATGAGCGGCCGATGACCTCGAGCATGATCTCATCCGTGCCCGCACCGATGCGGTTTAGACGCTGGTCGCGGAAGGCGCGCTCGATCTCGTACTCCTTCATGTATCCGTAGCCGCCCATGATTTGGATGCATTCGTCGGCCACCTCGTGGCAGACGCGCGCGGCATAGAGCTTCGCCATCGAGATCTCGCGCACCGGGTACTCGCCCTGGGCGAAGCGCCACGCGACGGTGTGGGTCAGCTGCTTCGCCGCCTCGATCTTCATCGCCATCTCGGCGAACTTGTGGCGGATCACCTGAAAGCGGCCGATCGGCCGGCCGAACGCCTCGCGCTCCTTCGCGTATTCGAGCGTCCGCTCGAACATGCGCTCGGCGCCCGCGTATCCGCCGGCTGCGCCCACGAGGCGCTCGCCCTGGAGCTCCCAGGAGATGTGATAGAAGCCCTTGCCTTCCTCGCCGAGGACGGAGTCGGCCGGCACCCTGACGTTCGAAAACGCCAGCTCGCCCGTATCGGAGGCGTGCATACCCATCTTCTCGAGCTCTCGCGAGACTGTGAAGCCGGGCACGAGGTTGCCGTCCTCGTCTTTCAGGTCGATCAGCATCAGCGTGATGCCGGCGTGCCCCGCGTCCGGGTCGGTCTTGGTGACCAAGACGCAGAAGTCCGCGCGCGGCCCGTTCGTGATGAAGGTCTTCGAGCCGTTGATGACGTACTCGTCGCCGTCGCGGATCGCGGTGGTGCGGATGCCGGCGACGTCAGAGCCGGCGCCCGGCTCGGTGATGCCGAGGCAGCCGATCCGCTCGCCCGCGATGCCCGGCACGAGGTAGCGCTGCTTTTGCTCCTCGGTGCCGAGCATGTGGACCGGAGGAAGGACCATGTCGGTCTGGACCGCAAAGCCCATGTTGGTGCCGCCCGAGCCCGAGTAGGAGAGGCACTCGGCACGAATCAGCGAGTAGAAGTAGTCGCCTCCCTGTCCGCCGTATTCCTCTCCGAAGCAGAGGCCGAGAAAGCCAAGCTCGCCCGCCCGCTTCATCACCTCGGACGGCCAGTAGGTGTCCTCCCACTCGTTGCGGTGCGGGTGCATCTCCTTCTTCACCCAGGCGGTCATCGAATCGCGCAGGTCCAGGTGCTCCTGGCTGTATATGAAGTGCTTGCCCGACGCGTCGTGCTCCGGCTTGATCACGGTCGATTCGGGTGTTGCCACGTGGGCCTCCAGGGGGTCGCTCGACAAAGTGTGAAGCGAAGGGTAATACTTTCTACACGTGGCTGCATACGAGAAGCTCAACCTGGAGGTCGCCGAGGGCGTCGCGACGATCACCCTCGACGACCCTGAGACGCGAAACGCGCTCTCCGATCGGCTCCTCTCGGAGCTCCTCGACGCGCTCCGTGCCGTCAAGGGCGACGACTCGGCAAGAGTGGTCGTGCTCGCCTCCTCGCACGAGAAGGTCTTCTCCGCGGGGGGCAACCTCGGCGGCTTTGCGGCCGACGCGCCGATTGCGCACAAGTACTTCGCGACCGGGCTCTTCCCGCAGGTATTCGTCGAGCTGGGGGAGCTCGGCAAGCCCTCCATCGTCGCCGCGTCGGGCCACGTCCTCGCGGGCTCGCTCGGCATCGCGCTCGCCTGCGATCTCATCATCGCCAAGGACACGGCGGGGTTCGGCACGCCCGAGATCAACGTCGGCCTCTTCCCGTTCATGATCATGGCGCTGATCTACCGGAACGTGTCCCGAAAGAAGACGACCGAAATGCTGCTGCTCGGCGATCGGCTCACAGCCGAAGAGGCGCGCGAGGCCGGGATCGTCAACAAGGTCGTGCCGGCTGACCAGTTCGACGATGCGGTGGACGAGTGGGCGCAAAAGCTCGCGTCCAAGTCGCCGCTCGTGATGAAGCTCGGCAAGGACGCGATGTGGCGCCAGCTCGACATGCCGCTCGCGGAAGCTCTCGAGTACCTGCGCTCTCAGCTCACGATCGAGCTCGGGACCGAGGACGCGATCGAGGGCGTCACGGCGTTCTTCGAAAAGCGCGAGCCCGAATGGAAGGGGAGGTAGGAGTGGCGACTCGGGGCGAACCGATAACTCTTGGGGCGGTCGGCATGAGGACGCACGCAACGGCGGCACCAAAGGGGGACGTTGCGCGAAGCGCCCCCGCGGAGAACGTCACCCGCGCCGC
>JALZIJ010000239.1 GCA_030860375.1 Actinomycetota bacterium
ACCCATCCCCATTAATGCCGCCGTTCGCCGTCGGTCCTGAGCAAAGCGCTCAGGAGTCGCGTGAAACCGAAAGCCGTCGACCTCGACGATGAGCCGCTCAGCCCGAAACAGGAAGTCCACGCAGTACGGGTCCAGCTTCACGTCGGACTCGGGATCAAGGCCGTGATCACGCATCAACCGCAAGGCGAGGCGCTCTGCCTCAGACCGCGTGACCTTGGCGGCCCCCTCGCCATTCAGCAAAGCACCCAGGGGGCGAGCGCCGCGGCGGTTCGGGTGCGCTTCGAGCGTTTTCTGTAGCGCACGGTCTGTGACGAGACGCTGGACGCGTGCTTCGTGGAGGCAAGCGGTGAGCGCATCATGCCCCACGCACCCGGCCAGATCCAAGAGCGTCAAAGAGGGGGAGGTGAGCGGCAGACCTTCGATGCGCCGCAGCTCTGTCGGTGCCAGGTGATCGATCGACGCAACACGCACGCCTTCAAGCGAGCGCCGATGCCTCCCGGCCACCAGGACCTCTATCTCCCCGGGTGCCCCGATCGGGAGCCTCCAGAGTCCAGCGGCAGTCCTTCGACGCAGAAGCGCTCGCGGCCGGCACGCGACAAGGGCAGCGGCCTCCCGTGCGTAAGGAGCCAGCGCCATGTGGCCGACGACGTAGACGCCAGGGTGGAGAGGGATCAGGGCGCCCGACCTGACCTTCGCGGCGATCTGATGAGCCGTAAGACCCGCTGCCAGCAACTCTTCGCGAGTCACGATGCCACGGCGCGTGCCGCCGAACATCGCCAATACCGCGTCGACTTTTCGCGTTGGTAGCGCTATACGCGTATCCAGCGAGAAAAGCCGGGCGTTTCGCCCCCTCATTGCCCTACGAGCGCTGCGGGGCGTCGAGAGATTCGCCAGCAGCGCCCGCGCGCTACCCCCGTGCGGCTTCGGCAAGCCGTTCAACGCGCTCGGCTTCCGTGGGGCGGCCGAGCTCGCGCCAGGCTTCCGCGGCCTCGGCGAGCAGCGCCTCGTCGGAAGCGGCGAGCCCTCGCGCCTCGAGCGCCGCGGCCGAGCCGACGGGATAGCGGAGACGCTCGGCCAGGCCGGTCGCTTCTTCTGCGAGCGATTGCGCGGCGTCCGCGCGGCCCCAAAGCGTCGAGTTGACCGAGCGGGCAGCGGTCGCTTCGATTGACTGGGAGACGAGCCCGGCGCGCTCGCAGGTGTCCAGCGCGGCGGCGAGGACGCCGTCGGCGTCGGCGTAGCACTCGCGGTCGCGGAGCGTCGCGGCAAGAGTGAGGAGTGCCTGGAAGGCGATCTCCGAGCGGCCGACCTGTCCGGCCATCTCGGCGGCCCGCCTCAGTGAGCGCTCAGACGCCTCGAGGTCTCCGTCGCGCCAGCGAAGGGCGCCGCGGAGAAGATGCGGAAAGCAGAGCTTGCCCGTAAGCCCTTCGCGCTCGACGAGCGCGGCGACCGTTTCGGTGCCCGTCTCCACCTCGTCCCACTGTCCGCAGTGGAAGGCGAGCAGGGAGAGCGAGAAATGGAGCTCGACCTGGGACGGGATGTCACCGATGCGCTCGGCGATCCCGAGTGCCTCAGAGTACGCGTCGGTGGCCGCGTCGTAGTCGGCTTCAGAGACCTCGAAGTGATAGCCCAGTGCGAGCAGGGCACGGATCGCCTCGGAGGGGTCGGATTCCCGGGCGAGCTCGACCGAACGCTCCAGATTCTCGCGCGCTCGCTCGGTGTCGCCGATGCGCCCAAAGACGCGGCCGAAGATGCCGTGGGCGCGGCTTGCGGCGGCAGCCTCTGACAGTCGCTCGGCAAGTCGCAGCGCTTTCTCCGAGGCGTAGATCGCGAGCATGTTGTCGCCGGTGTGCATATAGAGCGAGGCGGCCTCTTCGTACAGCCGGACCAACTCCAGGCACGGAGGGCCGTCTTTCAAGAGGTCGATGCCGCGCTGGTAGTGGCCGATCGAGCCCTCGCGGTCACCCTTGTTCCAAAGCCCGGCTCCGATCTTTCGGTGCAGGTCGCCGACTCGCGCAAGGTCTTCCTCGCCGCGGTGATAGTCGAGGCAGCGTTCCCAAAGCGAGACGGCCTTATCGACGCGGCCGAGACGAAGCGCGACGTCCCCGTACTTCTCGGCGATTCGCGCTCGCGCCTCCGGGTGCTCGCAATCATCGTCGCCGTCGAGCCTCAGCGCCGCCTTGTAATGGGTGAGCGCCTCCTGATTGGAGTACAGGCCCGCGGCGACATCACCTGCCGATTCAAGCGCCTCATGGGCGCGGTCGCGCACCACTTCGAGCTCTGAGCGCTCGAGGCCCGCGTCGGCCCCGATCACGGCCGCGCGCCCAAGATGGTCGGCCACCATCGCGATCACCGCCTCGGTGCGGTCCGAAGCGCGCTCTTCGATGAAAGTCGCGACGTCCGCGTGCTTTCGGGCGCGCACCGTCTTCGGCAGGGTCGAGTAGGCGACGTCGCGGATGAGGATGTGCTTGAACGCGTACTCACGCTCGCCCGCGAGGCGGCTGCCGGCGGTAGCCACGATCAGATCCTTGTCGGCGAGGGAGCCGAGGAGGTCGTGGACGTCGGACCCGGACGCCACCGAGTTCGCCCAGAAGGTCTGGCCGACGACGGAGGCGTGCTGGAGCAAAGCACGCTCCTTCGCCGAGAGTGCATCGAGGCGGGCGGCGAGCACGGCATGGACGGTCTCGGGGAGCGCGGACTCGCTCGAGACTCCCTCTTCGAGGATGCGGTTGACCATCTCCTCGGCAAAGAGCGGGTTGCCGCCCGAACGCTCGGCGACTTGAGCTACCAGTGCATCCTCGATCTCTTCGGCGCCCTCAGGCAGCAGCGCGTGGACCAACTCGCGCGCGCCTGTGGGCGCCAGCGGCTCGAGCGCGATCGTCGTCGCGTTCCGCCGACCGCCGCCCCAACCGGGCCGACGGTCGAGCAGCTCGTCGCGGGCGAGGCAGATCATGAGGACGGGACCGCGCACCCAGCGCGCCAGGTACTCGATCAGGTCGAGCATCCCCTCGTCAGCCCAGTGGATGTCCTCGATCGCGAAGATGACGGGACGCTCACGGCTTGCCGCCTCGACGAGCGTTCGCACCGCCGAGAAAAGGCGCGAGCGCACCTGTTGCGGGTCGTCGGCCTCAGAGCCCTCCGTGAATGGCTCCGGCACCTCGATGCCCAAGGGCCGCGCCAACGTCGCAGCCAGGCGCTCAGGCGACTCGTCAGCGTCGACATCCGTTTCGTGGCCGCTCAACAACTTCTCGAACCCACCGCGAAGGCGGCCGAAGGCAACCTCGGAGTCATCGGAGTCGGAGATGCCAAACTGGTCGCGGACGATTTCGCCGAGTGCCCAGTAGGCGAGGCCCGAGCCGTAGGCAGGGCAGTGTCCGACCCGCATGAGCGGCGAACCTTCTCTTTCCGTCACCTCGCCCGCCAGCTCACGGAGGAGGCGGCTCTTGCCCACCCCGGCTTGGCCGACCACGGTCACAAGATGCGAACGGCCTTCGCGCGTCACCCGGTCGAACATCGCGGAGAGTAGTTGTGACTCATCGTCGCGCCCGACGAGCGGGGTAGAGGCGCGGGTAAGCGCTGTGCCTGCCACGGCGACCCGCACGGCTTCCCAGGCCGGCACCGGCTCGGACTTGCCCTTGAGGTCGAGCGGCACGAGCTCCGTGTATTCGATTGAGGCGCGGGTGAGCCGATGCGTGATCTCGCCGACGGTCACGGAGCCGGGGCGCGCTGCGGACTGAAGGCGTGCGGCGACATTCACCGGGTCGCCGATCACCGTGTAGCCATCCCCGACCTTGCCGGCGAGAACTTCGCCCGAGTTGATTCCGACCCGAAGCATGAAGTCGACGCCGGGGATCGCCGCGTTGACCTCGTCCATCGCATCCTGCATCGCAAGGCCGGCGCGCACCGCGCGCTCAGGGTCGTCCTCGTGGGCGACAGGAGCGCCGAAAACCGCCATTACATTGTCGCCGATGTATTTGTCAACCGAGCCGCCGAACCGGGTCACCTCGTCAACGAGGCGGCGGAGTGCGCGGTCGACCATCGACTTGAGCGCCTCTGGGTCCATTCGTTCAGCGACGGCCGTATAGCCGGACAGGTCGGCGAAGAGGACGGTCGCCTTGCGCCGCTCTTCGGGATGCGGGTCAACGGGCGGCGGCGCGGCTGGGCGGATGGCGCCCGCGAGGCCGGTACCGCACTCGATGCAAAACTTCGCACCCGGCGGGTTCTCGACGCCGCAGCTCGGACAGGCCGCCGAAAGCGGGCCGCCGCAAGACATGCAAAAGCGGGCCCGCTCCGGATTCTGCGTGCCGCAGCTCGCGCACTCCATGTGGCAGAGGGTACGTGTCCCGGCACCCGCCGTGGGGGTGAGATCCGTCACACGCAACGCCACCCCCCCCGGGCGTGGATCGAATAACCCTCGCGTGGCGCGGATAATTCGATCCGCGCACCGTCGCGCGGCGGTATGAGCCACCGCGGGTCGAATAACCCTCGCGTGGCGCGGATAATTCGATCCACGCGCTAGTCGATCGGGATGTCCTCGATCTTCGGACCGCGTTCGTCGGGCTCTGAGTCCAGGCGCTCTACTGCCCGGTCGATCACGGCCTTCATCGTGAGGAGCGCCTCTCGCTGAACGTCCTGCCAGCCGTCCTTCAAGTCATCGGTGGTGTTCGTTCGGCGCAAGATGTCCGCGGCGCGGCAGATCGGGCAGAGCTCCACGCATTCGCGCTCGGATGAGTGGCGGCTCAGGATGTCGCCGAGCTCGGAGGGGTCCGGCCCGCGCCCCGTCATCGTTCCCCCGCGAACGTCACCTCGAGCGCACCGTCTGAAAGCGTTGCCCCGCTCGTGCGCCGCCGCGCCAGGGCGGGCGGAAGGATGAGAGTCCTCTTCTCGCGCCCTGCGGCGACGATCAACTCGGATCCCACCTGTTTTAGGGAGACCTCCGAGCGCTCGGCGAAGGGGACTCGGATGCGAAGGGTTGTCTCGCCGTCCATCCCTTCGGCGAACTCGTGCGGCTGCTCGCTCAGGAGCAGGGCCGCGACGTCGTGATCGGCGAACAGCTCTTCTCCGAGCCGGTCGAGCATCTCGGGCCCGACGACCTCGTCCGCGAAGTAGCGGGCCTGGAGCACGGGTGCCGGCGCGAAGCCCTCGGTGATGTCGACGAGGCGCTCGGCCTGGCGCTCGCGCCATGGGCCGAAGTACCCCTCCGAGACCTCATCCGGAAAGAGGCGATTCACGATTACCGCGTCGGTCAGGTACCCGTAGAGGTTGAGATAGGTGAAGGTGCGCCGAGCTTCGTTGATGACCATCCGGTCGGCGTTCATGACGAGCCGGATCGAGGCGCGTTCAGAATCGCGGAGGATGTCGTTCATCGCGATCAGGTTGCGCACGAGCCCGTTCACCTCGGCCAGCACCTCCTCGCCGGGCAGCTCTACGTCCAAGAACGCCCTGGCGATGGGTCGCGCGGCGGCGACCATCCTGCGCTCGACGGGGAAGACCTTCTCGAGCCACCACTTCGCGATCTCCGGGAAGGAGAGGAGGCGAAGCGTCTCGCCGGTGGGCGCGCAGTCGACGACGATGACGTCGTACTCCCCGGACTCGTGGTGGCGCTTGATCTGGAGCAAGCTGAAGAGCTCGTCCATGCCCGGCGGCACCGTCAATTCCTCGGCCGCGATGTCCATCACGCCCCGCTCGGAGAGGATCTGCCCGAGCCAGCTCTGGACGCTTGCCCAGTTGGCCTCCATCTCGCGTTGAGCCTGGACCTCTTGAGCCCAGAGATTCGGGCCGGCCGGCGTGGGATCGGCACTCAACTCGAGCTCCAGCGCGTCTGAGAGCGAGTGCGCGGGGTCCGTCGAGAGCACCACGGTGCGCAGCCCCGCCGCAGCCGCACGGCGCGCGCTGGCGGCGGCGACGGACGTTTTGCCGACGCCTCCCTTCCCCGTGTAGAGGATCGTCCGGGGAACGCCGTTTGAATCGCGCTCTGCCACGGGGTTGTGGCAACCGTACCCACTATCGTTCCGGCCCCGCAACCGATCCAAAGGACGTCTGAATTGATTCGAGCAAAGACACTTCTGACCGCTCTCGTACTTGCCTTGCCGATCCCCGCTGCAATCGCAGGCTGCGGCGGCGACGAAGGCGGCGACGAGGATCCCGCGGACGTCCTCGAGGCGACCTTCAGCAACGACGAGACCGTCGAGAGCGGGGTGCTGGACCTCACCTTCGATCTTTCGATTGAGGGCGACCAGGGCGGAAGCCTTCAGGCGAACGTGACGGGACCCTTCGTCTCTGATCCCGAAAACCCGTCGCAGATCGGACAACTCGACCTCGACATCACTGCGTCGGGCGACGGCGCGACGGCTGAGGCGCTTGGCGACTTCCAGGCTGGCGTCACGGTCACGGAGGACAACCTCTACGTCAACTACAACGACACGGACTACGAGCTCGGCACTGAAGCGTTCGAACAGCTGAAGGCGCAGCAGGAAGCCGCGGCCGGCGCCACCGACGGCGAGGACGCAGGCACTTTCACCGAACAGTGCGCGCAAGCGATTGAAGCTCAGGGGGGCGACCCCGCCGCGTGCGAGTTCGACGTCACCACTTGGTTCTCGGAGCTTTCCAACGACGGCACCGAAGACGTGGGCGGCTCCGACGCCACTCATGTCTCGGGCTCACTCGATGTCGAGGCGATGCTCTCCGACCTGTTTGCGCTCGGCGCCTCGGTCCCAGGCGCAACGGGCGGCGTCGATCCGGCGCTGATCGAGCCGCAGCTCGGACAGATTTCCGAGGCCGTCTCTGGCGCGACGTTCGACGTCTACTCGGCAACCGAGGACGACACCCTGCGCGGGCTCGACCTCGCGCTCGACATCGATACAGCGGCGATCGGCGGTGCGGCTGCCGGCGTCGAATCAGCAGCGCTTTCCTTCTCGCTGGAGATCTCGGACGTTGGTTCCGACCAGACGATCGAGGCGCCGGACGATCCACAGCCCATCGAGGATCTCGCCGGCGAGTTCGGCGCGGCGATCCCAGGTGCCGGCCTTGGCCTGCCGGGCGGCGACTCAGAGCTCCCGGCCGGTCCCGGGGGAGGCACCCTCGATCCGGACTGCATCACCGAGGCCGCAGGCGATCCCGCGGCGATCCAGAAGTGCCTCGAGTAGGGGCCTCACTCACACCGTGACGTAAAGAGGCCTCGGCAACTGCCGGGGCCTCCCTGTTTCTAAGAGTCCGGATAGATTTGGCGACCGTGGGACGCTTCTTATTCTCTGCGCAGGGCTGGCCGTACCTGCTGACGCCTTTCATCGCGCTCGCAGTCCTGCTGGAGTTCGTCTTTCACGCCTCGCCGACGGTGATCTTCTTCTGCGCGGCGGCCGGGATCATTCCGACAGCGGCGCTCATGGGCCTAGCGACGGAGGAGCTGGCAGCGAAGTCCGGGCCCGGCATCGGAGGATTTCTCAACGTCACGTTCGGCAATGCCGCCGAGTTGATCATCGCGATCTTCCTCCTTGCCGAGGGCCTCCAGGAGGTCGTGAAGGCGTCGATCATCGGTTCGATCCTCGGCAACCTCCTGCTCGTGCTCGGCCTGTCCATGTTCGTGGGTGGCATAGGGCGCGACAAGCAAGTCTTCAACCGAACCGCTGCCAGCGCCCAGGCGACGATGCTCTTCCTTGCGGTGGCGGCTCTCCTCATGCCGGCGATCTACGCGCTCGTTCAGGGCGGCGGTCTGCCCTCGATCGACGCAGAGTCTGTGAACTTCGGCTCAGACCTCGAGGAGCTCTCGGTCGGCGTCGCTCTCGTCCTCGGCGCCACATACGTCGCGGGCCTCCTCTTTTCGCTTCGCACCCACAAGGATGTGTTCAACCCACCGTACGCAGCCGAGGAGCACGAGGGCTTCGGCTGGTCGGTCAAGCGGTCCATCGGCATGCTCGCGATTGCGGGCGCCGCCGTGGGCCTGGTCTCGGAGATCCTCGTCGGCTCTATCTCGGAGGCATCTGAGACCATCGGCATCTCCGAGTTCTTCGTCGGCATCATCATCGTCGCCGTGGTCGGCAACGCGGCTGAGCACTGGGTGGCCGTGCTCGTCGCGAAGAAAGACAAGATGGACCTCGCGGTCAACATCTCGATCGGCTCGGCCGCTCAGATCGCCCTCTTCGTCGCGCCGATCCTGGTGCTGCTCTCTTTTGTGATCGGCCCGAACCCGATGCCGCTCGTCTTCAACGGCTTCGAGCTTGGCGGCGTGCTCCTCGCGGTCCTCGTTGCGAGCTACGTCACGCAGGACGGCGAATCGAACTGGTTCGAGGGCATTCAGCTCCTTGCCGTGTACGTGGTGCTGGCGCTGGCGTTCCTGTACGCCTGAGCGAACGGGTAGCTAGTTTCATCCGGTGCCGCCGCTCGTCCTCCTCTTGATCTCGTTCGCCGTAATTCTGGCTGGCGCGCTGCTCTTCACCAACGCGGTGGAGTGGATGGGCCATCGGCTGGACATGGGTGAGGGCGCGGTCGGCTCGCTTCTCGCCGCCGTCGGCACAGCGATGCCCGAGACGCTGATCCCGATCGTGGCGATCGTCGGCGGCACCGAGGGCGCCGAGGACGTGGCGATCGGGGCGATCATCGGCGCTCCCTTCCTTCTGGCAACCATCGCGATGGCCCTCGTGGGCACGTCAGCCCTCATCTACCGGGACCGCCGCGAGCAGGGCACCGAGCTGAAGGCTCACGCACCCACGCTCGAGCGTGACCTCCGATTCTTTCTGATCTTCTTCGCGCTGGGGATCGGCATCGGCGCCGCTCCCATCCCCTCCGTCCTCCAGATCCCGCTCGCGCTTGTTTTTGTCATCGCCTACGGCACCTACGTGCGACGCACCCTCAGGGAGGGGGGAGACGTGCAGGAGTCCGACACGATCGGGCCGCTCATCCTCGACCGCACCCCCAATCGTGATGACCCCAAGCTGAACCTGGTCGTGATCCAGCTCGTCGCCGGGCTGGCGGCGATCGTCGGCGGGGCGCACCTCTTCGTGGAGGAGCTCCTGATCGTTGCCGAGGACATCGGCATCGAGCCGCTCGTCCTCTCGCTGATCCTCGCGCCGCTTGCTACGGAGCTGCCCGAAAAGGCCAACAGCTTCTTCTGGGTGCGGGAGGGCAAGGACGCGCTCGCGCTCGGCAACATCACCGGCGCGATGGTCTTTCAATCCACCATTCCCATCACCTTCGGGCTGCTTCTCACCGATTGGGACCTCAGCCGGTTCGCGATCGTCTCGGGAATCCTTGGGCTGGTCGGAGGGGTGATCGCCTACTTCGCGATGCACAAGCGCGGGCGTTTTCAGTGGCCATCGATTCTCGCCTGGTCAGGGCTTTTCGCGGCGTTCCTCGTTTACGTGCTTGCGAGCTGACAAGTCGCGCGCTTCGCGCCTCGGGATCAGGCTCGGTCCGAAAGCTCGGCGAGCTCACCCAGGACC
>JALZIJ010000254.1 GCA_030860375.1 Actinomycetota bacterium
CACGGTCCGCGGGGGCTCACCCGCAGCAGCGAAGGCGAGATTGGTTCGTAGCACCCTGAAGGCCTCGAAATCGGTTTCCAGCACAGGCACGCCGTTGCGGGCGAGGCCTGAGGATCCAAAGCTCGCCTCGCTCACTCTCGCTAGCACCGGGAGCCCGAGTCCGTCGTGCACCTCCCGAGGGCTGCGCAGTCGGCGATCGAAAGAGTCGCGCCCGAAGGCTGCAATCAAGCCGACGATCAGACCGAGGATGCCTCCAAGCATTGCGTCACGCTCCGGCGTAGGTGACACCGGCGAACCGGGGGGCTTGGCCGAGGTCGCGATCTCGACCGGCTCGGAGATCAGTCGCAGAGTGCTGATCTGGGAGAGCTGCAGCTTCAACACGCCCACCGGACCCGGGAAGTCGGGGTCATCACGAGCGTCCTGGATCTCGCGGCGGAGATTCTTCTCGGTTTGCCTCAGCCGCTCCTGAATGTCACGAGGAATCACCCGCTGGGCAGCCTCGGCGAAAGCGTTGGCTATGGCCGCCGCCTCGGCAGCCTCGGGGGCGGATGCCGTGATCGAGACAAGGTTGGTCTGGATTCCGACCTGCGTGTCGACGCGGCCGAGGAGAGCGCTGACGGGCAAGTCCGAGTCAAGCAGGCGCTTTGCGACGCGACCTACCTCGGGGCCGGTTATCTCCTCGGCGCTGAGTGCGGCTCGCTGCGCGGGCGCCTGTTCCGGCAAGGAATTTCCCCCGCCGGGGATAAATCGAAGATCGGAGAACACATCGCGGATGTTCACGCTCGCTTGCGCTTGGAAGACCTCATCCTGGGTTGCCGATGCGGCGAAGGCGCCACCTGCGAAGACCACGACAAAGACGACGATCAAGACCTTGCGGCGCCGGATCACGCGCAGGTAGTCCTGTACCGACCCGTAGCGCGGTCGCGCTTCACGTGGCCCAGTGTCGTTTGTCTCTTCAGTCATATTCATCGTGATCCCCGGCCCGCGCTCCTCACCGGCGACACTCCCCGAAGCTCGTCTGTCACGGCGCACGGACGCGCTCATTCTAGGGACAGCCCGGCGCCAGAGCGCGGTGCGGCGGCGCCCGTTGAGTGCCGACTCAGGGCTCGAGACCAGCGGGGATGGGTTCCTCAGGCTCGAGCAACGCTCGTCTCGCGGCTTCGGCGGCCTCGCGGAAGCTGGGGCTCAACTTGCCAAAGTCGCGCAGTGCACGCGAGGCGGCCGCATCGTCGTCTCGCTCGATTTCGATCCGCACGAGCAGGAACAGATGCGCCGGGTTCGTCTGCTCGCGAGAAACCGCAGCTCTCGCGTCTCGGCGCGCCGACGCGAGACGGCCGTCTCTGAGCTCGAGATTGCCGCGCCAGGCGTACGGTGAGGCGGCCCACGGCTGCGCGCCCACCGCGTCGTCGGCAAGGCGCCTGGCCTGGTCCTCGTCGCCGGCGGCAAGTGCGGCTTGGCTGGCGCGCACCCGTTGCTCCGACACCAGCGCGGGCACCTGGATCATTCCCGCCACGATCGCCGCCACCACCAATCCGACCCGGACGGGCAGTGAGCGTGAAACCCGCAGCCGCTGCTGCGCGAGTCCCGCGGCGACGATCGCTCCGGCACCCAGCGCCAGCGCGGCCACGGCCGTCGCCTCCCACATCCAGTCGACAGCCGCATGCGTCAGGAACGCCAGGAACCCCGCCGTCAATCCGGCCGCCGCGCCGATCTCCGAGGAGCGCCGGACTACGCGCCGAGCGGCAAGCGCCCCGATCAAGAGCAGCGCGAGGAAGGCTAGGACGATGATCAAACCGGGCAGACCGCGTTCGGCGAGGCTTTCCAGATAGAGGGAGTGCGCGTCGCGGACGGCCTCGCGATCGGAGCCTCCCCGTTGCCACCAGAGGTCGAAGGTGCCCGGGCCCCGCCCGGCCAGGGGACGGCTGGCGAATGCAGCGAGCGCCGACCCCCAGAGCTCGTCCCGGGTGCCGGCCACGCTGGTCAGGCGCGAGGCCGGATCCCCCCCTGCGAGCGGGTCGGCCGAATTGAAGCTATTGCCGTCGACACGCGAACCCAGAGCCAACACGACGGCCACCGCTCCGACCCCGCCCGCGATCGTCAACGTCCGCACGAGACGTTTGGGCATCCGTGCCCGTTCGAGTCCCGCTCGGCTCGTCCAAAGCGCTACGCCGGCGGCGGCTGCGCACGCGACCAGCAGAGCGCCCGCGACCCTGAGCGCACCACCGTCGCCGGTGGCCGTGGCGATCTCTGGGGCGCCGCGAACCACCACGACCACGAGCAGTGTCGCGAGTAAGGCGACGACCGCGTGCACGGCCGCGGTCACCCGGTTGCGGCTGAGGACGACGGCAGCGACTCCACCGACGCAGAGCGCCAGCACGCCGCCACGCGAGTACGTGAGGTACACGGCGAGCCCGGCGACCGGTACCGCGGCGAGGGCGAGCGCCCGAAGCGAAGCCCGCTTTAGATGAGCGCTCCACCCCAGTCCGATCGCGGCCGCCATCGCGCTCCAGCCGGCAAGGGCGTTCCAGTAGTCGAGCGGGAAGCTGAGGCGATGGTTGCCGAAGGCGGCGTCGAGGCGCGCCTCCTGCAGCAAATCGGGCGCCAGTCGTGTGACGATCGCCAAAGCCGGGATCGCAAGCGCGGTGAGGGAGAGGCCGGCGGCGGCGGCCGTCCATGTCGCGCGATTGAGGCCCAGCAGGCAAACGACGGGCAGGGCCACCAGCGCCAGATCGCGAGTCAATTCACCGAACGTGCGCTCCACGCTCTCGGTCCACAACAGCGAGAGGGCTGCCCATGCCACGAGCATCGCCCCGGCGCCGAACACAAAACGGGCCTGACGGGTCACTTCTGCACGCGGCAACACGCGGAACGCGAGGGCCAAGGCGGTCGCCCAGAGAAAGGCGACCGCCGCCTGCTGGCGAGCGACGTCTCCAAGCCCGCCATCGTCAAGCGCGAGGTAGAGCGGCACGAGCGACGCGAGGACGAACGCGAGCACCCGTTCCTCGCGCAAAGAGGATGCCGCGACCCGGGGCGCTCTACGTACGCGGCCGCCAACGGCCTGAGGAGGTTGGGTCGCGGGCTCTGAATTCGTTGCTGGCGGCATGCACCGTTCGCGCTCTGGCACCGAACCGCGCCATGTCGTCCGCGCTGTGGTTATAGTACGACCCCGTGGGCTAAAGGTTTCAAGACAATGAACCGATATGGAGTCTGACGCGCCAGATCAGGGAGACTACGAGTCAATGCATCAAACAACGATCAACCATTTGCGCCTGACCATCGCCCTTGCCGCGGCGACGCTGCTTGCCGCCCTCGCATGGGTTGCCGTCGCGCAGCCCGGCACAGCCCACGCTCAGCTTCCAGGCATCTGCGATCAGTACCCCGACCGTCCGGAGTGTCAGGACGACGACGACGACGGCGACGAAGGCGATGGCCCCGACGACGACGGCGGCGAAGGACCGACCGCGGGCGCTGGCGGCGACGGACCGAGCGCGGACGCCGGCGCAGGATCTGGAGAGTTGCCGTTCACCGGTTATCCGCTCAGCCCCCTCCTGCTACTCCTCCTGCTGCTCTTGACGGTGGGTCTCGCGATTAGGGCGTACCTGGCGATCCGCCAGAAGCTCAGCGATCGCCCCGTCGCCTAGCGCCCGACGGCCTGACATCCCCGGTTGCAGTTTGCGACCGGGCCCCCTTTGCTCTAGGTTGGCTAACAAGCCAATTTGCCGGAGGAAGCGAAGCAAGGGTTTGGGGAGAGCCACGTGAAGTCACTTTTGGTGTCTGAAGGCATCGAGACCGCACCGCTCTCGAGGGCCACTCGGGTGAATGGTGTCGAGGCGTACGCGCCTGCGACCGATGCCACCTCTGGTCCCAGCCGACGTGCGATCAGCCGCAAGCGCGACGCATTGTTCCGTCGCTCACTGGCCCTCGCCGACATGGCCGCCGTTGTGGTGGCGGTTGTCGGCACGGTCGTAGTCGGCGAGGGCGATAGCCTCGCCACCACCGCAATCGCGGTTCCCCTGGTGTTCGTCGCAGTGGTGAAGGCGATGGGTCTCTATGACCGCGACGAGCATCTCCTGCACAAGTCGACCCTCGACGAGGTTCCGGCGCTGTTCGGAATCGCCACCCTCGCGGTGCTGCTCTTGTGGCTGGCCAACGGTTCGTTCGTAGACGGTGAGATCGACCGCCTGCAGGTGCTCTTCATGTGGCTCTCCCTTTTCCTCCTGCTTGTTTGCCTGCGCGCCCTTGCTCGGGCGACGGCGAGCCGATTGACGCCGGTTGAACGCTGCTTGCTCGTCGGTGATGCGAACACCGCGAGTTATCTCCACGAAAAGCTGAGAATCAGTCAAACCGTGAAGGCGGAATTGGTCGGCGTCGTTCCCCCCGTGATCGGTAGTCCCGAGCGCCCTCCCGAGCCCCCACCGGACCTCGGGGCGATCGTCGACGAGCACCGGATCGAGCGGGTGATTCTTGCGACCGGCCCTAGAGGGCGGGACGAACTGCTCTACACGGTACGGGAGTTGAAGAGCTACGGCGTGAAGGTGAGCGTCCTTCCGGAGGCCTCACGAGTCGCGGGATCGTCCGTCGAGATCGACCACCTCCATGGCATCACCCTGCTCGGGATGCGGCGCTTCGAGTTCACGCGATCATCGCGAATGATCAAACGTTCCTTTGACGTCGCCGGATCGGCGCTCGGACTTGTGTTGCTCGCGCCGTTGCTCGTCGCGCTCGCCATCGCCATCAAACTCGACTCGCCGGGGCCGACCCTGTTCAGACAGCGTCGCGTGGGGCGTCATGGACACGAGTTCTCGATGCTGAAGTTCCGCAGCATGGTCAACGAGGCCGAACAGCTCAAGGCCGAGCTCGAGTATCTGAACCAGGCCGCGACCGGTCTCTTCAAGATTCCTTTCGATCCCCGCATGACGAAGGTCGGGCGAATCATCCGGCGCTGGCAACTGGACGAGTTGCCGCAGCTGATCAACGTCCTGCGAGGCGAGATGAGCCTGGTCGGACCCCGTCCCCTGATCCCTTCCGAGGACCGTAAGATCGAGGGGTGGTATCGACGTCGGCTCGATGTGCCACCGGGAATCACGGGCCACTGGCAGATCCTGGGGTCGTCGGCACGGATTCCCCTCAACGAGATGGTGAAGCTCGACTACCTCTACGTGGCGAACTGGTCGCTCTGGGGCGATCTGCGTCTGCTGTTGCGAACGATCCCGTTCGTGCTGGGACGCCGCGGTCTTTGAGCTACATGTGCTCGGGCGCGCTGATCCCGAGCAGCCCGAGGGTCCCGCCGATCACGCGTTGAGTGGCGAGGCAGACGTCGAGCCGGGCCGCCTCGAGCCCTTCAATTCCGGTCTCGGCGTCGGCTCCTACCACCCGGCAGTCGCGGTAGAAGGCATGGAAGTCGGCAGCTACAGCACTGGCATAGGCGCAAAGCCGATGGGGAGAGCGCCTGTCGGCCGCAGCCGATACCTCCGCCGGTAGATCCAGAAGACGGCGGACGAGTGCCCGCTCGCCGGGCGCATAGGGAAGCTCAGTCTGCGCGTGCTCGGACCCGGGGGTTGGCTGAGGCTCCGCTCGCGCATCCTCCCGCGCAGCTTTGCGAACGATGCTCGCGATCCGGGCGTGCGCGTACTGCACGTAATAGACGGGATTCTCCTGCGACTGCGAGCGGGCGAGCTCGAGGTCAAGATCGATGGGAGTGTCGTGGCTTCGCTGCAACAGGAAGAACCGTGTGGCGTCGACGCCGATATCCGAGATCAGCTCATCGAGGGTCACGAACTCACCCTTTCGCTTCGACATCCGGCTGCGCGCCCCGCGCTCGACGATGTTGATGAGCTGCATGATCGGCGCCTCGTAGCGGTCAGGATCGCCGCTCAGCATCGCGACGGCAGCCTTCATCCGCGGCACGTACCCGTGGTGATCCGCGCCGAGGGGGTCAATCATAAGCTCGGTCCCGCGGTCGAGCTTGTCGCGATGGTAGGCGATGTCCGAGGCGAAATAGGTGGGCTCGCCGTCGGAGCGGACGAGGACCCGATCCTTGTCGTCACCAAACTCGGATGTTCGCAACCAGAGCGCGCCTTCTGACTCGTATGTGTGCCCCGCCTCCCCAAGGGCCATCAGGGTTGATTCGAGGGCGCCCCGATCATTCAGATCGCGCTCCGAGGACCAGGTGTCGAAACGGACGCCAAATCGCTCCAGGGTCGCCCCGATCCGTTTCCGCATGGCCTCGACTCCCCGCCGTCCGAGATCGTCGAGGTCCGAAGGATCGGCCCCCGCCTCACGCAGAACCGAGGCAAGCTCTGTCACGTAGGCCCCCGCGTAGCCGCTCTCGGGCGGTTCCTCTCCGCGCATGCGGGCGGCGATCGACGCCGCGAAGCTGCGGATCTGGGTGCCGGAGTCGTTCAGGTAGTACTCGCGTGAGACCTCGTGGCCCGACGCCTCCAGGATCCTGGCCAGCGAATCGCCGTAGGCGGCGCCACGGCCGCTCGCCGCGGTGAGTGGTCCGGTTGGGTTGGCCGAGACGAACTCGAGCAGGACGCTTGGCCTCGCCGTAGGACCGGCGCCGAAGTTTTCCGAAGCGAGAATGCTCGCCACTCCCGCGCGATACCACGCATCGGAGAGAAAGACGTTGAGGTGGCCGGGCCCGGCCACCTCGATCCGCTCCAAGCCAGAACCGAGATTCGCCGTCAGTGCGTCACCCAGGCGCTCGGCGATCTTCCGCGCCGGCTCGGCGAGCACGGGGGCCAGAAGCATCGCCGCGTTGATCGAGTAGTCACCATGCTCGGCGCGCTTAGGCCGCACGAGGGTGAGCTCCTGTGCGGTCTCAATGCCAAGGGCGGATACAGCCTCGACGGTGGCGGCTCGCAGCTCGGAGAGAGGATCGAGAGCCATGGGCACGCGAGTCTACGAGGGTAAATAGGCTGTGGTGATGCGTACGCTGGTCACAGGTGGCGCCGGGTTCATCGGCTCGAACCTCGTCGACGCGCTGGTGAAGCGCGGCGACGAGGTGGTGGTCTTTGACGACCTGTCCTCTGGCAGGCGTTCGAACCTCGAAGGCGCCTTGGCCTCAGGTGCGGTGCTGACTGTCGGCGACGTCTCAGATCGCGCCGCCATCGGCACCGTCGTGGACACACACCGCCCCGAGCAGGTCTTTCACCTCGCCGCCCAGATCGATGTTCGCCGGTCGGTTTCTGAACCGGTCTTCGACCTCGGGGTGAACGTGGGCGGAACCATCAACCTGCTCGAGGCCGCGGCGACCGCAGGGACCCAGCGATTCCTCTTCGCATCAACGGGAGGGGCCATCTACGGCGAGGGCACAGGGCGTGACCTTCCGCTCGGAGAGGATGCCGAGTGCCGTCCCGACGCCCCTTACGGGCAGTCGAAGCTGGCTGCGGAGGGCTATCTCGATCTCTACCGGCGTCTGCACGGTCTATCCACGGTCTCTCTGCGTCTCGGCAACGTGTACGGCCCACGGCAGGATCCGCACGGCGAAGCAGGCGTCGTCGCGATCTTCTGCGGCGCCCTGCTCGACGGGCAAACGCCCCAGGTCTTCGGCGACGGCAGTCAGACCCGCGACTACATCTTCGTCGACGACGTGGTAGCTGCGTTTCTGGCCGCGTCGGGCGAGGCCGGTACAACGGGCGCCTTCAACATCGGGACAGGGCGCGAGGCCAGCGTGTTCGACGTCGGCCGCGCAATAGCCACCGCCTACGGACTGGACTTCGAGCCAAAGCTGGCCGGGCCCAGGGCCGGAGAGGTTCAGCGCATCGCCGTTGACAGCTCTCGGGCGGCCGTCGAGCTCGGCTGGCACGCCGAGATCGAGCTGCGCGAAGGCCTCGACCGGACCGCCCGCTGGGCCCAGACAGCGCGGGAGCGGCCTTAACGTTTTCGACCAGGCCACAACTAGGGCGGGGCCGCCCTCAGGTGGACTCGCCCAGTGCGGCGAGGTAACTCTCGTGCAGCGCCTGCGCCTGCGATTCGATGCTGAACGCGCTCGCGACTCTGGCGCGGCCCGCCTTCCCCATCTCGCGGCGCTGCCCCGGGGGGCTGTCGGCGACGTTCTCGACCGCGGCGGCCAGGGCACCCGCGTCGTCGCCCGGCACGAGGAAGCCGCATTCGGGCGTGATCTGCTCGGCGATTCCGTCGATCCGGCTCCCGACCACGGGCAGCCCGCTCGCCATCGCCTCCAGCATCACGATCGGACACGGATCGGCTCGAGACGCCAGCGCAAAGCAATCCCATTCGTGGAGCTGGCTGACGACGTCAGCCTCGGGCATGTACACGATTCCCGCAGCCTTCGCCTCGGCGATCACGCCCTCTCCCCACTCGCGATCGAATGGATCGTTCGGTGAACCCACCATCCGGAACTCGAACCGGCCAGGATGGCGCCCCATGAGCTCACGCGCGGCCGCGACGAAC
>JALZIJ010000255.1 GCA_030860375.1 Actinomycetota bacterium
ACGCGGCTTGCAAGTAGGGCTCGATCGTCAGCTGACCTTTCTCCAGCCATAGCTCCTCCCCTCAGTACTCGATGATCGTGCCTCGGCGACGCGTGAATTGAACTGCAAGCGAGAGTAGAACCATCGAAAGGGGCAGCATCGCGGCCGCGAACCCGAGGAGCTTGCCCACCTCGAGCCACGCCGATTCGCGCAACGGGCTGCCGAGCAGCAGGTGCCGCAGCAGGTCGACCCCCGGGGTGAACGGCTGTACGTCGGAGGCCCACTCGATCCAGCCGGGCAGAAGCGTGGTGGGAAAGTAGAACCCGGCGACCAGCGAGACGGCGGCGAGGACGAAGCTGGCGCCCACCGTCGCCTGCTTGACGATTAGAACCATGGCCACGAGCATCACTCCAAAAGGCATGAAGGCAAGGGCGCCGAGGACGGCGGCCGGAATGGCGAGTGGGGCACTCGAGAGCTCTAGGTCGACCCCGAAGACGACGACCGCGAACAGCATCGCGACCGACCCCGTGACGAGCGCCAGCACGAACGGAAACAGCAGCATGGAGACGACGCCCCCTACGGGACCGAACGGCGACAGGACGATCCGCTCGAACGTGCCGGCCAGCAGCTCCTGGCGAAGGATGTTGGGCGGACCGACCAACACGGAGTTCAGAATCTGAAGGATCACTATGCCGACAACCACGAACGCGTAGTAATCGTCCGGCGAGGCGAACGCCTCGACCCGGACGAGCCGGGAGACGTAGTAGAAGATCGTCAGCGTCAGGAACGCGCCGAAGATCGTCGAGACCAGCTGGACCCGGTAGCTCAACACGACCTGGTAGTCGCGCCTCATCACCGCCAACGCAGCCCGAGCGTTCAGGGCGACGTGGCTCACGCTGGCTGGAGCGTCCCGCCCTTGAGTACGTAAGCGCGGTCCAAGCTCAGCTCGTGGTGCCTGGTTGGCGCGCAACAGACGACGTTGCCCCCACGACGTGCGTGCTCAGTCAAGGCAGCCGCCAGCAGGCTCAAGCCCTCGTCGTCCAAGCTGGTGGATGGCTCGTCGAGGAGCACGAGCTCAGGGTCGTGTAGGAACGTCAAAGCCAAACGCACCCGCTGCCGTTGGCCCAGTGACAGCCGGTCGGCCCTTCTCGACGCAAGGCCCTCGATGGAGAAGCGCGCGAGCGCCCGATCTACGGTCTCACGCCGCCGAGACCGCGGAACGAATGCGACCCCAGCCCAGAACTCTAGGTTGTGCCGGATCGAGAGCCGGGCGTAGAGCCCGCTGTCGCCGCCCGTCAGGAAGCCGACCTGTCGCTGGTAGGCCCGCCGGTCCTCGTCCAAGTCCACCCCGTTCAGGCTGACGGTGCCCTGGTCTGCGCTTATCAGGCCGGCGATGATGCGCAGAAGCGTCGTCTTCCCGACCCCGTTCTCGCCGCTGATCCAAGCGGACGCGCCCGCGTCGAGGGAGAGCCCCGCGTGGTCGAGAACCGTTCGCTCCCCCCAGCGCTTCGTGATCCCTTCGAGCGACAGCGTGGGCGTTCGTTCAGCGTCCGGAGGCGATCGATCCGGCGTGGCGGCGCTGGCCCCTGTCGGGGCCTCCTGCGCAGGCGCCTGCCCGGCAAGCGCTTCCTCCATCATCCGGCGGCCACTCCGGCGGCGAGCCGACCCAGGCGCCGGAGACTCATGACCCCGCCCGGGGGCTGCTGGCATATGTAAGGCTGGCCTTTCATCGCGACGGTATGGTCACAGACTAAGGGCCTCACGCGTTGCAGGAGCTCGGCCGGCATTCGACCATGCCTCGCGAGCGCAAGCGCTTTCGTCCGTTGCTGGAGGTCCTGGATGAGTGCCCCGCGAAGAAACGCTCCGAGGCTTAAGGCGCTCGCGAAGAGAGCGCTGCCGGAGCCCGTCAAGAGGGCTTCCGCCGCGGCCGCCGAGGCTCTGCTGCCTGTGACCTGGACGCGCCGCCTGCGGGTGGCGAAGTTCCGGCTCGAGCGTGCCCATTTCGCGGAACGGATCGTCAGTCATCGGTACGGCGGTCATTCCTTGCAGATCATCGTCGGCTCTCCGTATGGGGAGCGGTATGACCGTGACTGGGCCGAGCTGCCCGAGATCGCACTCCTGAAGGAGCACCGGCTGCGCCCGGGGGCCTTGGTGTTCAACCTGGGTGCCAACCACGGGGTAGTGGCTCTCATGAGCTCAAGCCGCGGGACCCACCGGACGGGTGGTGGCCCTGGAAGCCCATCCGCATGACGCGACGCTGGCGCGCCGCAATGCGGAGCTCAACCAGGTGACGCAGCTCGAGACCTTGCACGCAGCGATTGCCCGGACGAGCGGCACCGTGACGTTCGGCCTGAACGCGGAGGTCGACGATGGCACGCGGCGCTGGGGCGACATGGAGGTCCCTGCTTGGTCCATCGACGACCTGGCGGCCAGGTACGGCTTTCCGGACGTGGTCTTCATCGACGTCGAGGGCTACGAGCGCGAGGCCCTCGCCGGGGCCCATGAGGCGCTG
>JALZIJ010000272.1 GCA_030860375.1 Actinomycetota bacterium
CTATTTCACCTCCGTCCCGGGGCTGGGCCTCCTTCCGCCTGTGCGTGCGAGGCGAGACCCAATGCTCGCCCAGCGCGTCTGGGAGCGAACCGCCGCGCTTGTGGGCATCGGCCCGGCGGGCTAAGGGCGGCAGGCAACGTAACACCCCCCGCTCGCTATGAGCGCTCAGGCGCTATTGAGGCCCTTGATGTCCCACGCTCACGGCGAACTTCCCCCTGGTGGCGGCCTCGATCTCGGTGACGGTTTGGGAACCGACGCGGGCATAGCCGCGGGTCCGTTCAGCCGCCGTCGGCTGCCATCCGCGAGATCACGAGCTCGCGCATGTCCTCGGCCTCGATCTCGGCAGGCTCCGTCTCGTCGATGAAGTCGGCGAGTAGGCGGGCGACCCGAATCGGATCGGTCATCTGTGGGAAGTGGCCGGCGCCTTCGATCAGCTCGAGGCGGCTTTCGGGCATCGCATCGTGGGCGATTTCGGCGTGATGCGAGGGGATGATCCGGTCGTTCTCTCCCCAGACGATCAACGAGGGCAGCGCCTCGGCCAGATAGAGGCGGTCGAGCGCCGAAACGCGTTGCCCGGTCGGGTCGATCACCGCTCGAATCGTGTGCACGAAAGCAGCGCGCGCCTCCCGGTCGTTGAGCGAGGCGTATCCGCGGGCGCCCTCGGCGATGTCGGCGCCGGTTTGAAGCCCGATCGCGCCGAGCGCGCGGCTCAACGCCGCGCCCGCGCCGAGCAACCGCGCGTGGGTGATCAATGGCAGGACGATCTCTGAGCCGGGAAGGCTCGCCGCGCGGAGCAGAGGGTGAACCTCCTGGCCGATCCCACCGCTCGACATCAAGACCAGTCGGCCACAACGCTCCGGGTACTGATACGCCATCTGCATCGCGATTCCGCCACCGAGCGAGTGGCCCACAACGGTCGCTCGCTCCGCATCCAGGCCGATCAAGAGGTCCCGTATCCCGGACGCGTAAGCCCCAAGTGAATAGTCGCCGCGTGGCTTCGCGGACTCGCCGTGGCCGAGCAGGTCGGGAGCGAAAAGCGTGTACCGGTCGCGAAGCACGTCCATGACCGGAATCCATTGGGCCGAGCTGCCCGTGATCCCGTGGATGAGGACGATCAAGGGGCCCGATCCGGTCAGGCGAAAGCACACCTTGTGCCCATGGATCTTCACGCTATGACGGTCGCCGGGGCCGCCGCCGAAGTCTTCGGGGCGGATGGCGGGCTCGGTTGTCGTGCTGGTTGCCATTGCGACGACTTCCGATTTTACCCTCGGCCTGCCGGCGAGCGCTCAACCGCCCGGCAGAGCAAGCCGAAGGACCTTTCGGTAGACGGAGAGATACTGGCGCCCAAGCCGGCCACTCGAATAGGGCAGGCCGTGGCGCTCGCACACCGCCCGGACCTTCGGAGCGATTTCCGCGTATCGGTTGCTTGGGAGGTCGGGGTAGAGGTGGTGCTCGATCTGAAAGGACAGATTGCCGGTCAACAAGTGGAACAGCCGGCTTCCCTCGAGGTTGCACGAGCCAAGGAGCTGACGGCGATAGAAGCCGCCGCGGGTCTCGTCGTTGTACTGTGCCTCGGTGAACGTCTCGGCTCCCTCCGGGAGGTGTCCGCAAAAGACGATCGTGTGGACCCAGGCGTTGCGGACGACGTTCGCGGCGATACTTGCGGCGAGCGCACGCCGCCAGCCGCGCCGGCCGGCCAACGCCGGAAAGAGCACGTAGTCCTTGGCGATCTGCCGACGGGCCTTTTGCAGCAGGGCGGCGATTTCCCGTCGGGCCGAGGCGCGGGACTTCTCGCCTCGGCTTACCGCGTCGAGCTCCATGTCATAAAGGGCAATGCCCCACTCGAAGATCGCCGCCATGAGGAAGAAATAGATCGGCTGAGTCAGGTAGATCGGGTGCCAGGGCTGGTCGGGTTCGACGCGCATTGCCGAGTATCCGAGGTCCCGGTCGCGACCCAGCACGTTCGTGTAGGTGTGGTGCTGAAAGTTGTGCGCGTACTGCCAGGACTTGGCGGTCGAGGCAGCGTCCCATTCCCAGGTGCTCGAGTGGATCGCGGGGTCGTGCATCCAGTCCCACTGCCCGTGGAGAACGTTGTGGCCGATCTCCATGTTTTCGAGGATCTTCGCGACCGAGAGGAGGGCGGCGCCGGCAACGGCCACCGGAGAGAATCGGGCTCCGACCAAAAGCCCCCGCCCGCCTACCTCGAGCGCACGCTGTACCGCGATTACACGGGTGATGTAGGCCCGGTCACGGTCGCCGAGGTCGGCGCGGACGCCATCGCCGATGGCATCGAGCTCGCGGGCGAGCGTTTCGAACGCAATAGGCGAGGCCGCTGCCAGGGACCAGTGGTTCGCGGTGATCGGCATCGTTGCATCGTAGGAGTACGCCTTCGTAGTCTCTCGCAGATCGGTCGCTCGACCCATCGCCAGCTCGCCGCGCCAAGAGCTATGCCGGCCGCAAGGGTGAGCACAAGCAACGGGCCGGTGTCGATACCGGGAAAGACGTCTGCGATCGCCTTCTCGGAGACGTAGCCCCAGAGAAAAATCCCATATGACCAGCGCCCGAGTGCCTGCGCGGGTCGCGACGCGAGCAGCCGCTGCGGGCCCTTCAGCTTCGGGCCGTGGAGGACGGCCCCGTAGACCACGAGAACGGCCGCCGCGAGGTCGAGCTGATTTCGGACCTCTTCGAGGTGTGCGGGAACCAGTGCGCTCGCGACCGTGAGCGCGAGGGCGCCCGCGAAGGCCCACCCAGGGTGCCTGCCGGGAAGGGACACCGCAGCCGGCACCTGACCGCGCGAGCTGCCGAGGACGAGGACGGTGAGGATCATTCCGGCCGCGAACCAGTCGGCGCGGCCGAACAGGCTGAATGTCGGATCGCTTGCGATGGGGTCCGTCAAGGAGAAGGAGCGGACGACGAGGGCTGCCATCACAAGACCCAGTAGCCATCTGAGCTCCCGGCTCAGGATCGAGCCGGCGGGTTCCGCCTCGCGGTCGCCGCGGGTTCGCCACCAAGCCCAAGCGGGGAGGAACAGGTAGAAGCTGAGGAAGAGCGAAAGTGACCACGTTGGGATCAGGCCTTCGTATGGCGTGTCGGTGTCGAAAGTCTGGGTGAGGGTGAGAACTTTCCAGACGTCACCTGGCCCGATCGCGTGCAACCCGATTGTCAAAGCTGCGACAGCGAGCGCCAGCCAGTAGGCGGGGAAGATCCGCACGGCGCGAGAACGAAGGAAGTTGGCGAAAGAAGGCAGCGCTCGGCCGTCGAGCCGCGCCCGCAAGAACTGGCTCGAGAGCAAGAAGCCGGTGAGCAGCGCGAAGAGGGTGATCCCATGGTTTTGCTCCGTCCATGACCCGAGCCCCCAGCTCCCGTCGATGGCGTGGTCCACGACGACGAGGAGTGCGGCGAGACCACGCAAGCCGCCGATCGTGTGAATGCGTGGCGCCTTCTCCATCACGAGGAGAGTTAGGGTACCCTAACTCGCAGGTGTGCGTCAACTCAACGGCGTGCGGCGATGTCCGCCGGGCCGTCAATCTTTAAGTGAACCTTGTCGCCCGTGTGCCAGGTCGGAAAGCCGAGTTGCCGTGAACGCACGATCTGCCCCGACCCGAGGCGGAGCTCGAGGAGCTGGTCGTGGCCGAAGAAGCGGCGGGAGACGACCTCGGCTGGAACGGAACCGTTCGACGCCTGCACGGCCACTGCCAGCGATTCCGGCCTGATGAGAATGTCGACCTCTCCGACCGTGTCTCCCGCCGGAACCGATCCGAGCTCGCATTCGGCGCGTCCGCTCTCGACACGGCCTTCGAGTACCTCGATCTCTCCGATGAACTCTGCGACCCACCGGCTGCCGGGGCGCGAATAGACCTCCTCGGGACTGCCGACCTGCTCGATCCTGCCGTCGCTCATAACCGCGACCGTGTCAGCCACGCTGAGGGCTTCCTCCTGATCGTGAGTGACGAAGATCGCCGTGACCCCTGTCTCGCGAAGGATCTCGGTCACCTCTTGTCGCAGGCGATCGCGAAGGCTCGCATCGAGATTCGAGAAGGGCTCGTCCAGGAGGACGACCTGGGGCGAAGGGGCAAGTGCGCGTGCCAGGGCAACGCGCTGTTGCTGACCCCCCGAGAGCTCGTGCACGGCGCGGTCGGAGATCTCCTCGAGCCCCACCAGCTCAAGTACCTCGTCGACGCGCCGCCTGTCGGGCCTTCGGCCGAGGGCATAGGCGATGTTCCCCGCAACATCGTGATGGGGAAAGAGCGCGTAGTCTTGGAAGACGACGCCGACCTTGCGGTCCTCAGGAGGAACGAACGAGCCCGGTCCGGCGAGAGTCCTGCCGCCTGCATGGATGCTCCCCCGGTCGGGGCGCTCGAAACCGGCAAGGAGGCGAAGCGTGGTCGTCTTGCCGCACCCGCTGGGTCCAACCAGCGCGGTGATGCTTCCGGTCTCCACCTCGAGATGGAGGCCGTCCACGGCCCGGACCCGCCCGTACGACTTCGCGAGATCGCTGCAGCTGATCGCGTTCATGCGTCCATTGTGCCTGCGGTTGGTCACTCGCGGACCGTAAGAAGGTAGAGCGGGACGGCGGAGACCGCGAGCAGTATCAACGCGGGGATGGCCGCGCCTTCGAAGAAACCCCGCCCGGTCGCAGACCAGATTTCCGTGGCCAGCGTCTCGAACCCGGTCGGGCCAAGGATCAGGGTCGCAGGGAGCTCCTTGATCGCAGTGAGAAAGACAAGGGCACACCCGGCCAGTAGCCCGCTGGCCATGAGTGGGACCGTGACGGTTCCCATCACGTTCGCTTGGGAGCGCCCCAGGCTTCTTGCCGCCTCCTCGACCCGCGGCGAGACCTGGAGGAGCGAGGAGCGCATGACACCAACCGCCAGAGGAAGAAAAAGCACGACCCAGGCGAAGATCAGCATCCCGAGCGACTGATAGAGCTCGATGACCACTCGCGTCCCGAAAAAGACCAGCGCCAGGGCCACGACGATCCCCGGCAGCGCGTGGCCGATGTACGTGAGCCTCTCGACCGAGCTCGCGAAGCGTCCTCGGAACCGGACTGAGAGGACCGCGACCGGAATGGCGCAGATCCCCGCGACGGCCGCGCAGATGCCGGACGCGAGAAGCGAGTTGCCCGCCGCGGCCGCGATCTCGCCCGCATCAACCTCGGAGGCCACGCTTTGCACCGACCAGTAAACGAGGACCGCGATCGGCACTACGAGCGCAAGCGTTGCAATAAAGCCGCAGAAGGCGAGTGCCGCGGCACGCCATCGCCCAAGTCGGACGATCCTTGACTTTCGCTGGCTGCCGGGAACACTCCTGTATAGGGCGTCGGTCGACCGCGAACGTGCCTCCAGCCAGAGGATCACGAACATGAGGAGGACGAGCAGGGCGGAAAGCGCAGCTGCAGCGGTGCGATTGAAGCTGGCCTGGTACGACGTGTAGATAGACGTCGTGAACGAGTCGAACCGCATGATGGAGACCGCGCCGAAGTCGCTGAGGACGTAGAGCGCCACCAGGAGGGCGCCGGCGCCCACGGCGGGACGGAGCTGGGGCAGGACGACGGAACGAAAGACCTCCCCCGGCGAGCGCCCCATTCCAAGCGCAGCTTCCTCGAGCTGAGGATCGAGCCGGCGGAGGCTGGCCCGCACCGGCAGGAGCACATATGGATAGGTGAAGAGGGAGAGAGCGAGCCATGCCCCGGGGAAGCCCGAAATCGAAGGCAGCTCGCTTACTCCGAGCAGATCCGCGGCAAGGCCGCGAGCCCCAAGCGCGGAGATGAGCGCGTATGCGCCGATGTAGCTCGGGATCACCAGGGGCAGGGTGAGGAGGACCGCCCAGATTCGGCGGCCGGGAAGGTCCGTTCTGACGGTAAGCCACGCGGCCGGAACGGCCACCGCGACAGCCGTCAGCGTGACGGCTGCCGTAAGGCCAAGACTCCGTAGGAGGAGCGAGCCGGTTCGGTCTCGCCAGACGGCGTCCCACGCCTCGGAAGTTGAGCCTCCGACCACGATCGCCAGGTAGGCCAAGGGCAAGACGGCCGCCAGCGCGACGACGGCGCCCACCAGCCGCAGCCCGGCCGGGGCTGTGCCGGGTGACGCTCTGCCTGCGAGGCGCCCGGCTCGGACGCCCCTCACGTCGCTATAGCGCGCCAGTCTCCTCAAGGAGCTCCAAGGTTCCCTGCAGGTCGTCCAGACCTGACAGCTCGATGTCCGGCTGTTCGATCTCGTCGAGCGGGACGAGGTCGGGATCCGCTTCCACAGCGCCGACCAACGGATACTCCTTCGTTTCCTCGGTGAAGAACTCCTGTGCCTCCGGCTCGAGGAGGAAGGTAATGAGCTGCATGGCTTCGGCGCTCTGATCTGAGTTGGCCAGCTGCGCTGCGCCGGCCACGTTCACGAGCGATCCGACGTCGCCTCCTGGTGGGTAGTAGACGTCGACCGGATAATCCTCGCCCTCAGCCTCCCTGGCCTGCTCCACGTAGTAGTGGTTGATCAGCGCAAGATCGACCTCCCCGGCGGCGACGCCGTCGCGGGCCGTCTCGTTGTCGGCGTAGCTGACAGGCTCGTTCGCGACGATTCCCTCGAGCCACTCTCGCGCTACATCCTCGCCCTCGGTCGCACGCATCGCGGTCACGAAGGCCTGGAAGGACGCGTTGGTAGGCGCCCACCCGATTCGGCCCTCCCACTCGGCATCCGTCAGGTCGAGGACAGACTCGGGCAGCTCCGCATCTGAGAGGGCGTCGGTGTTGTAGGCGATGACCCGAGCCCGGCCCGACGTTCCCACCCAGCCGCCATCGGGGGAGCGGAAGTGCGGATCGACCTTGCTCAAGATGTCTTGGGGAAGCGGCGAGACGAGGCCATTGGTCTCGGCCGCGCCGAGCGAGCCCGCGTCCTGGCTGAAGTAGATGTCCGCCGGGCTGTTCTCTCCCTCTTCGATGATCGTCGCCGCCAGCTCGGCCGATTCGCCGTAACGAACCTCAAGCGGGATGCCAGTCTCCTCGGAGAACTGATCCAGGAGCGGCGCTATCAACTCTTCTGAGCGGCCCGAGTACACCGTGAGCGCTCCCTCTTCCGGGTCGTCACCTTCGCCCCCGCACGATGCGAAGCCAAGAATTCCGACCACGCAGGCGAAGGTTGCGAACGACCGGCGGTAGATCGACACTGAGTTCAGGAAGGAGAGGGAGAGCATCGACGTCCTCGTGTTAGGGAACCCTAATTCAGATCGGGACGCTAGCAAATCCAGTCAGGGGACGCGCGGGCTCTAGGTAGGCCTGGGCTGGTACGCCCCCGCGAGCGCGCGGACCTCGGCATAGATCCGATCCTCGCGCTCGGGGTCGATCACCGGCTTGCGGATGCTGGCCAGCACCCATTGCTGCTGATCAAGGGTCGACGACGCTTTGCCATGGAGATCGAGCGCGAGCCGCGAGAAGTCCCGGACGAGCCACTCGAACACCAGGTCGACGACGTCCTCAGATGCCTCCTGCGTGGCGGCCTCTTCGAGGATCAGCTGCCCGTATGGGACGAGAGTGAAGATCTGAGCCAGCGACTGCTGGAAGTCGAGGTCATCACTCATCTGCTCGGGGGTGAGGGGAGCCTCGGAGACCATGGCGACCAACCTCTCGGCCTGCTCGCGGAATACGGCGACATTCGGTACCCCATCGAACGCCTCGAACGTCGAACGCCAGTCGCCGAAGGCAATCTTGTCGAGCCCGCGGGTCGGGCCTTGGTTGAACAGGAAGGCGTCGTCGCCCGCCTCGCGTCGCGTTGGGACCGGCTCGAAATCCGTGGTCCCGAACAGGTAGTTCGGCAGGAACTTGAGTGCCAGTGCCAGGTTCACGTGCACTGTCCCCTCCAGCTTCGGGAGGCCGCCGATGATGTTCTTCGCGCTCTCGAAGTACGAGTCGCGCTCGAAGCCCCTCGCCGATATGACCTCGCCAAGGAGGCTCACGATCCGCTCGCCCTCCATCGTCACCCGCATCTTGTTGATCGGGGTGAAGAGGAGATAGCGGCGGTCCTCCAACGACGCGGTGCGGACATAGTCGACCGCTCGCGCGCCGTAGAGCTTTGCCGCCAGCAGCCGGGCGTAGGCCTCGGAGAGGATTCGCCGGACCTGCCCGAATTCGGTCACCCGCTTGCCGAACAGCACGCGGCCCTCCGCCTGGGCGACCGTTTCGTAAAAGCAGTGCTCCGCCATCCCGATGGCGCAGAAGCCCAGATTGAACTTGCCGACGTTGATCGTGTTCAGCGCCGCCTCGAAGGCACCCGGGCCCGTATGCAGAACGTCCTCGGGGCGGACGGGGTAGTCCTCGAGGTCGAATGCGCTCACGTACATCTGGCCGTAGACGACGTTCTTTCGCAGCTTGTAGGCGTCGTGGGCGCTGTCGGCGGCGAAGAATACGTACCCATCCGCTCCCTCCACATCCGCGCGCCTTCCGAACACCGAGACCATCCGGGCCAGGTTTCCGTTGCCGATGTAGTACTTCCCGCCGCTTGCGCGATAGCCCCCCTCGCCGTCGGGCTGAAGGACCATGTCGGTCGAGTAGATGTCGGCGCCGTGGTCGCGCTCGGAGAGGCCGAACGCGAAGATCGCGCCGTCCTCGAGCAACTCGGCGGCGCGCCGGCGGGCGTCGTGATTATCGCTCTGCCAGATCGGCCCGAGCCCGAGGATCGTGACCTGCCACGCGTACCAATAGGGCAATCCGTAGAAGCCCAGAATCTGGTTGAAGGCGGCGTTGCGTGCGGTATCCCAGCGCTTGTCCGGGTCGCCGTCGCCGTCGCGCTCGGGTGTAAGCAGGATTGCAAGGGCGCGCTCGCGGGCCAGGAAATCGATGAAGTCGCCGTACCACTCATCGCTACGGATCTCTTCGGCGAGCTGGGCCGTCCCCTTGGCCTCAAACCAATCGATCGTCGCGCGTAGGAGTCGCCGGGTCGCCGGGTCGAACTCGGCGGCGTCGTAGTCCGCGGGATTAAGCAAACGTGGGGTGCGGGTGGCGGTCGTCATGACCTCGAGCCTGTCAGATCCGCGAGGGAGCCGCGGTTTACAGCACGCGCTGTGTCCCCAGGGGTTGCTTGCAACTTGCCGACTGCAATGATCCAGGCGAATTGAACTTCGCTCCAACGACTCCGTAATGACACTTCCGCCAGGACCTTCGGTTCCGCCCGTCGTTCAGACGGCGCGGTGGCTCTTCAGGCCGATCGAGTTCATGGATGCATGCCGCCGCCGTCACGGCGACGCTTTCAGCGTGATGTTCCTCGGCTTCGAGACGCCGATGGTGATGATTTCCGATCCCGAGGCCATCAAGGCGCTCTATAAGGGGCGCGAGAGCGGCCTTCCCCCGGGGCGCACGCTCACGCTCGAGTCCGTGATGGGTTCACGCTCGGTTCTTCTCCTCGAAGGCGCCGATCACCTCTCGCGGCGCAAGGCAATGCTGCCCGCGTTCCACGGAGAGCGAATGCGGGAGTACGAGTCACTTATCGCCGACGTCACCCGCTCGGAGATCGCAACTTGGCCCGTGGACAGTTCCTTCCCCGTCCACCCGCGGATGCAGGGAGTGACGCTCGAGGTGATCCTGCGAGCGGTCTTCGGAATAACCGACTCTGACCGGCTGGAGCAGATGCGGGGGCTGCTGGCTCGGATGCTCGCCGACCTCGCTTCGCCACGACTTCAGCTGCGGGTACTGCTCGCCCGGCGGTTCGGCCGGCACGACCCGATGGAGGATGTGCGGCGGCAGGGCAAGGTGGCCGATGATCTGATCCAGTCCGAGATCGACGAGCGTCGTGCGTCGTCAGGGGTAGCGGAGAGAGACGACATCCTCTCGATGCTCATGGCCGCTCGATTCGA
>JALZIJ010000276.1 GCA_030860375.1 Actinomycetota bacterium
GCGCAGTCCGGATATGAGGTCGACGAGGACTGCGCTGACTTCATCGAGCCTTTCATGGCGCGAATCCCGGGGCTCGCTCAGTTTGGTGTTGCCGGAGTGAGCTATCGAACCGAAGCCTTCAGCTCTCCGAATTCGAACCAGGACGCCCTGTGCGGCTCCTCGCCGAGCCGGACAACCCGCATGATCGGTACGCCGTCGGCGTGTGGGACGGGTCCGGCGAGATCCAGGTGGGCTACGTCCCCAAGTCGGACGCGCGCCGCGTGTCCTCGGCTCTCGCCAAGGACGCCGTGAAGAGCGCGTTCGTGATCTCGCAGTTCCGCGGGATGGCAACCGGCGAGCGGTCGGGAATCCGCGTTCTCACCTCGCCAACCGACACGGTCCGCTTCGCAGACGCGACCTGCGGCGATTCCGCGTCATGCACCGACGACGACATCCCGTTCTGAGCGTGCGAAAGCGAAGGGGGAGGTTCAAGGGCCCGTCCTGGACGATCGTCGTCCAGCCGTTGGATCTGCCTGCGCTCGGTTGCGCGCCATCTCCCTCATCAGGTCTCATGGGTGCCCAACATGCCGTTGCCCAGAGCCCAACCACGCTTGCGGAGATCCGCCTTGTCGCAGAGCAGGTGATCGACTCCGACGGCGACTTTTCGATCCTCGCATCCCTTGAGGACGGCCACCATTACATGCAATGGATCGAGCACGACGGCGCGATCTACGTCGAGCTCTCAGACCCCACGTACAACGACCGACCCCCGCTCGACAGCGCCCAGCTCGCGGCCGTCGCAGACCTTGGGTTTGAGAAACGCAACGTCAACTTCGGGCGCGACTTCGCACCGGGCGAGCTCGACTCGGACTCGCTTGCTGCCCTCCTCCTCGGGTGCTTCGAGAAGGTCTTCGGGATCCGCGATCCGGCCATGCTCGAGCTCAGCGTCAACCGTTGAGGCGAGTGGCTCCGCGGGAGTTCGGCTTCTTCCTCTAAGCCGCGCGGAGGCTGGCGCACGGCGCGTCACACAGGCGCGTGTTAGTTGATCACGCTTCGGCGTGTGGATCCCCCTCCGCTCAACCCCACGCCCGATCAGGCTGAGGAGTGCTTCCGTCAGATGCTCGCCGATGGTGAGATCGAGCAGCCTGATCACGTCGAGTACGACCCGGCGGCAAATGAGCTGGTCTTCTTTTGGAACGAGCCCAAGCTGGCTGTGGTCCTCGAGCTCGACTCGGACGCGCCCCTCGGCATCTTTCCGGCGAGCGTCGGGCCGCCAGTCTAGGTATGCTGGCATACCATGAAGCGAACGACGGTGAAGATTCCGGACGATCTGGACGCCAAGCTTCGGCACGAGGCAGAGCGCATGGGGATGACTGTCTCCGAGGTTGTCCGGCAAGCGCTCGAGATGCGACTCGGCGGTTCGCGACGGCCGATCTTGCGCTCCTTGGCGGGCTCCTTAAGAAGCGGAGATGGCAACCTCGCCAGGCGCATCGACGAGATCATCCAGGAGGACATCGAGGCCGGCCGATTCCCCTAGTGATTGACTCCAGTCCGTTGATCGCCGTCCTGGACGACGATGATCCGGATCACGAGCGCTGCCTGGAACTCCTCGAGACATACGAGGGACCGCTTCTGGTACCGACGATGTGCGTGTGCGAGATTTCCCATTTGGTCAACAACCGGGGCGGGTGGGAGTTCGAAGTGCGTCTGATGGCGGCGTTCGCTCTCGGTGAGATCTACACAGAGGATCCGCACCCCGCTGACTTCGAGCGGATGGCGGAACTGATCGCGACTTATCGCGACCTCCCGCTCGGCACCGTGGACGCTGCGGTCGTCGCTGCCGCGGAGAGGCTCGAGGTCACGCAGCTTGCAACGCTCGATCGCCGCCACTTCTCGGTAGTGCGCCCGCGCCACGTCGAAGCTTTCGAACTCCTTCCCTAGCCCCTTATCAACCGCGTATGGCGCTCCGGTCGCGTTGTGCGAGACTCGCGCGCCATGGATCCCGACTTCTCCGCCTGGTCGCTCGAGCTCCACGGCCACGAGGTGATCTACCGGACGGCCGGCTCGGGGCCGCCGCTCGTGATCGTTCACGGGATGGTGAACTCGTCAAAGCACTGGCGGGACGTGGCGCTCAAGCTCGCCGAGACCCACACGGTGATCGTGCCCGACCTGATCGGTCACGGCGACTCGGCCGCCGTTCGGGGTGACTACTCGATCGGCGCCCACGCGGCCGTGATCCGCGACCTTCTCTCGGCTATCGGCATTGAGTCCGCGACCTTCGTAGGCCACTCGCTCGGCGGCGGGATCGCGATGCAGTTCTTCTACCAGTTCCCCCACAAGGTCGAGCGGCTTGCGCTGGTCTCGAGCGGCGGCCTCGGCCAGGACGTGAGCCCGATGCTTCGGGGCGCTGCGCTTCCCGGCGCCGCGGGACTCGTCTGGGCGGCCTCACACCGAAGCGTTCTCGGCGTGCTCGACGCGGCAGGCGCTGTCCTCAGCAAGCTCGGCTGGCGCAAGGCCGTCTATCTCAAGGCGGTCACCCGCGCGCTTCGTCCGTTGCAAGTCGCCGGCGCCCGCCAGGCGTTCGTCA
>JALZIJ010000017.1 GCA_030860375.1 Actinomycetota bacterium
GACGGGTAAGGAGAACGTCGAGGATTGCTTCCGGATTCACGGCGGCTACGGATATTCCAAGGAGTACGAGATCGAGCGCCTCTACCGCGACGCGCCGCTGCTCCTGATCGGCGAGGGGACCTCCGAGATCCAGAAGATGGTGATCGGAAAGAAGCTCCTTCAGCGCCACATGAGCTAACGCCTTGGCTTCCGCCGCCGACCTGATCGCCAAAGCAGTCTCCGGCCTCCAGGCCGAGGTTCCCGGCTTGACGAACCTCAAGATGGTGATCGGGCTCGAGCTGCGCGGTCGAGGCGACACCCAGCTCTACCGGGTGGAGCTGCCGGGGCCGAAGGTCTCGAAGGGCTACGCCGACGACGAGCGCCTCCACGTCGCGATCCCCCGCTCGCACTTCAACGAGCTCGTTCAAGACGGCAAGCTCCCACACTGGCGCGAGGCGTTCGAGCACGGGCACATAAAGGTCGAGGGCGACCCTCGCGTGCAAAAGCTCGTCGGACAGGTCATGGCCAAGGCCGAGGCGCGCACGCATTTACGGAAGGCCCGCTGAGCGCCGCGTCCGTGGACGCGGTGCGCCTGCCACTCCTGCGGGCGCACTCGCAGCTCCTTCACCGGCCCGATGCCGAGACCGATGTCCCGGCGGTCCTGAGGGCAATCGGAGGCGCGCAGGCGCAGGAGCCGCGCTCCGGCCGGCTCCAAGTGCGAGCGCGAACCCCCGGATCCCTGACGGCGGCCGACGTCGAGCACGCGCGCGTCGAGGACCGCTCGGTCATCCGGGCCTGGGTCATGAGAAAGACCGCGCACCTCTTTCCAACCGAGGACCTGGATTGGATGGCGCCGATCTTCTGGGGGCGGATCGCCGACTGGTCGCGCGGGCGTCTCGAGGCGCTCGGTGTCGACGAGGCGCTTCGCGAGAAGGCGCTCAAGGCGATGCGCAAGACCCTCGAGTCGCGCGGCGGCATGACCCGCTCGGAGGTGTTGAAGGAGGCAGCAAGGGCCGGGGTGGAGGTGGACGTCGAGCGGCGCACACATCTGTCCGTCCTGGCGGTGGTCGAGGGCTGGGCGTGCATCGGTCCCCGGGTGGGCTCCGAGAGCGCTTTCGTTTCGACTCGCGACTGGATCGGCACCTGGAGGCCGCGCGGGCGCGAGGGCGCGCTGGCAGAGCTCGCGCGTCGCTACCTCGCTGCCTTCGCACCGGCCACCGAACGGGACTTCGCCTACTGGGCGGGATTACCGCTGGGTGACTGCCGGCTCGGATTGGAGGCGATCGCGAAGGAGATCCGCGAGGTGGGCGCCGTTGGAGGAGGGACTCTGCTGGTGCCTCGAGCCTGGAGACCGGCGGCGGCCGGGCGAGCGGCGGTGCGCCTTCTGGGCGCCTACGACACGTACCTGATGGGGTATGCGTCGCGGCGGCACGCGGTATCTGCCGAGTGGGAGAAGAGCGTTCTGCCCGGCGGCGGAGTTCTGCGGCCGACGATCTGCATCGATGGCAGGTTCGCGGGCACCTGGCGCTCCAAGCGATCCGGGAATCGGCTCGAGGTGGAGCTCGAGCCGTTCAAGCCGTTGGCCGACGCGATCCTCGATGCAATTGAGGCCGAGGTCGCGGACCTCGGCCGCTTCGAGGCGGTCGAGGCGAGGCTGGTGAAGCTGTGAGCGTCTGGATCACACGCCGCGCCGATGGGCCGCGTGGCCGCCGGCTCGCGGTCAAGGACCTCTTCGACACGGCCGGTGTGCGCACCACCTACGGCTCGAAGGTGTTCGAGAATCACGTGCCGCGCGCTACCGCTGAGGCCGTCCAGCTACTGGA
The DNA here is from genome assembly GCA_030860375.1 of Actinomycetota bacterium. Lineage (GTDB taxonomy): Bacteria > Actinomycetota > Thermoleophilia > Solirubrobacterales > 70-9 > JALZKA01. Next base: position 1,803 of record JALZIJ010000017.1, read on the forward strand.
GGCGGACGGCTGGCAGAGCGTGGGGAAGACCAACCTCCAGGAGTTCGCCTATGGCATCACGTCCCAGAACCCGCACTACGGCGATGTGCCAAATCCGCGGTTTCCAGATCGTGTCGCCGGAGGTTCGAGCGGCGGGTCCGCGGCGGCGATCGTGACCGAAGAGGCCGACCTGGGGCTAGGCACCGACTCGGGCGGCTCGATCCGGATCCCGGCGGCCTGCTGCGAGGTCGTTGGCTTCAAGCCGAGCTCCGGCGTCGTGCCGATGGATGGCTGCTTCCCGCTCGCGCCGAGCTTTGACCACGCGGGGCCGATCGCCGCCGACACCGCGACATGCGCGGCTGCGATCAGGGCGCTCGCCGGGATCGAGCCGGAGGCGCTGGGCGATCTCGCCGACCTCCGTGTCGGGTTGGTTTGGACGGAGTACGCGGACCCGGATGTCCGTCTCGGCGTTGAGAAGGCCGCCGCGGTACTTCCCCGGGTCGAGCGACTCGCGTTGCCTCTGCCGGAGGGGGTCTTCCCGGCTTTCCAGCACGAGGTCGCGGGCGTCCACCGTGAGCTGTTCGGCCGGTGCTCCGGCCTCTATGGGCCGAACGTGCGGGCCAAGGTCGCGGCCTGCCTCGATGTGAGCGAGCGTGAGGCAGTCTCCTCGAATGTGGCACGCGAGCGCTACCGCGTCGAGTTCGCGCGGGCGCTGCGCGGGTTCGATCTCGCCGTCGCGCCAACGCTTCCGGTGGTTCCGCCTCGCCACGACGTCGACGAGCTCGATGTCCGGGTCGAGATGACGCGGCTGACGTTTCCCCTGAACGCGGTCGGCGCGCCGGCGCTTGCACTGCCGTGCGGCCGCACCCCCGACGGCCTGCCCGTATCAGCGCAGCTCTTCTCGAGGCCGGGCGCGGACGCCCTCGTCCTCGCCGCTGGAGCCCTTTTCGAATCAGCGCTTCGCCATACTGCCCTGCCCGAACGAGAACCCCAAGAGGACTGAAACGAGGACCATGAGCGATCACGAGCTGAACACGGACCAGGCCGAGCGCGAGGCATCGGGCGCTCACGCCTACGGCCGCTACCTCGAGGAGTTCGAGGTCGGCGCCGTCTACAAGCACTGGCCCGCGAAGACCGTGACCGAGGCGGACGACCACCTCTTCTGCCTGATCACGATGAACCACCATCCGCTTCACCTGAACGACGTGTACGCCGGGCAGTCGCAGCAGGGCCAAAACGTCGTGGTCGGCCCGCTCGTCTACTCGCTCGCTCTCGGTATGTCGGTCTCCGACGTCTCGGGCAAGGCGATCGCGAACCTCGCAACCGAGGATCTCTCGCACCCCAACCCGGTCTTTCACGGCGACACGCTCTATTGCGAGTCCGAGGTCTTGGAGGTACGACCCTCGAAGTCAAAGGGCGACCGCGGCGTCGTCAAGGTCCACACTCGCGTCTACAAGCAGACAGGCGACCTCGTTGCCGAATTCAAGCGCGCCGTCCTCATCCCTCGGAAGGTCCACGCCGACGAGGCGGGCGCCGAAGCCGAGGGCCCGGTCGAGTAGCGAGGGCCGATGGCAGGGACGCCTGAGATCGTCCGCGTCTCAGACGACGGCCTCCTGCCGCTCATTGCTCGTCTCCCGGGCAACCCGCCTCGGTTGCTCTTAAAGGCGGGCCGGGTCGGCGGTGCCGAGGGCGAGCGGGGCTCTCTTGCGATCAGCGATCGAGATGTCGATCTCGCCTTGGACGCCGCGCTCGCGTCCGGAGCGGAGTGGGAGGGCGATCCGGACCTCGGCGTTGATCTATTGGTCTCAGAGGTCCCGGGCGTAGATCAAGGCCTCCTCGTCCCGAGGTTCCTCTACCGCCGCTCTGATCGGATCTACGAGTACGCGGCTGCGATGCCGGCCGTCCTCCGAGAGTACGAAGCGGTCCTCAGGGCCTAACCCACCAACACGGGCGCATCTCGGCGCGAGACATCCTGAGCCGGGTCCGGGCCTTTGCGTGGAACGTGATACTTCTCGTACGTGAGCGGTGACGAAATCGATGCGCTGATCTCCGAGCAGATCTCGTACTACCGGGCACGCGCACACGAGTACGAGTTGGGGGCCCTCGACCTCCCCGGTGGCGAGGAGTTGGACTCCGCACTGGACGCGTTTCGCCCGATCGGGCTGGTCCTAGAACTGGCGTGCGGGCCGGGGGTCTGGACGCCACGTCTGCTAGAGCATGCAAAGAGCGTTACCGCTGTCGATGCGTCGCCGGAGATGCTGGCGGTCGCGTCGCGTCGCGTCGAAGGCGATCCGCGCGTGCACTTCGTCAATGCGGATCTCTTCGAGTGGCGACCGAATCGCCTCTACGACGTCGTCTTCTTCGGCTTTTGGCTCTCGCACGTGCCGCTCGAACGTTTCGAGTCGTTCTGGTCGATGGTTGCCGACTGCCTGGCTCCAGACGGCCGTGTTTTCTTCGTCGACGACGCTTACAGGACGCCTGATGAACTGATCGAGGGAGAGGCTTCAACCACCATCCAGCGGCGCCTTGAGGATGGGAGCATCTTCCGCGCGGTGAAGGTCCCGCATACCGCGGCCGACCTTGAGCGAGATTTATCCGAGCTTGGTTGGGAGATCAGCGTCCACCAGACGGAGGGGCCGTTCTACTGGGGCGCGGGCCGTCGCCGCTGAAAAGGTGCGCTTAAAGACGAGGGGCACCTGTGCTCCACTTGGGAAGCGCGACTTCGGCGCGACATACTGCGGGAATCATGTCGCAGGAGGACATACAGGTCGCCGAAGCCGCTGTTCGGCTCTGGACTCTCTCTGAAGCTCGTAGCCCACGCGATGGCTGCGTTTTCGCTTTCGGTGCGCTTCAAGGCACCGGCATCGGCAGTGGGGTTGGCCTTGAGCGACCCTTCGCTTGGATTCTTCAAATCGAGGATGGGCTGATCCGAGAGGTCCGCGCGTACTTCGACCGTGAGGAAGCCCTCACCGCCGCCGGGCTCTCGGAGTAGCCGATGCCGGAGGAGAATCTCGAGACGCTGCGAGTGGGGTACGAGGCCTTTAATCGCCGGGACCTGACTGCGCTCGGGCCTCTGCTCCACCCCGACTTCGAGGTGGACCTCACCCACTCGATGGGGTTTGATCAAGCCCAGTACGCCGGTGAGGAAGGCCTCAGAGAGTTCTTCGAATCTTTTTGGGATGCCTTCGATTCGATCGCGATTGAGCCGGAGGA
>JALZIJ010000045.1 GCA_030860375.1 Actinomycetota bacterium
CGATGCGGACCCGTTTCAAGGCAGGAGCGGCTGGCAGGGCAGGGACAGCTGAGACAGGTACGAGGGCTCCGGCGCGAGCGCTTACCCGTGGCGAATCGCAGTGGTCCCCGTTCCCGGTCTGGCCCTATCAGACGCTGGCTGACAGGTCACCGAAGGATGCAGAAACCTGGGACGCCTTCGACCCGAGCAGATACCTCTACGAACGTTACACCGAGCGCGAACGGTTCTCTGCGGCCTTGGCCGCCTACTACGCGCTGCGTCCGCTCGTCCCCCGTCGCCTCCAGCTCGCCCTCCGGCGAGCCTACGTCCCTGCGCAGCGGTCGCGCAAGTTCCCGCGCTGGCCGATCGAGCCAGTCCTCGTCGAGGCTCAGTACGAGCATCTGCGGGGTCGCCTGCGCCGGTCGGGCGGAAACCCGATTCCCTTCGTCAACTTCTGGCCGGACGCGAAGCGCTTCTGCTTCGTTCTGAGCCACGACGTCGAGTCCGAGAAAGGCATCGACGCCATTCCGGACCTGATCGAAGTCGAGCAGCGGTATGGCTTCACCTCGTCGTGGAACTTCTGCGCTGAGCAGTATCCGATCCCCGACGGCCTCTTCGACGAGCTGCGCGCCGCCGGCTGCGAGGTCGGCCTGCACGGCATTCTTCATGACGGCAAGCTCTTCTCCAGCCGAGCCCACTTCGAGGCGGATCTGCCCAAGATCCGGCGCTATCTCAGTGACTGGCAGGTCGACGGGTTTCGCTCGCCGGCGACCCACCGCAGGGCTGAATGGATGCCGGAGCTGGGCTGCGCATATGACACGTCCTTTCCGGACACCGATCCGTTCGAGCCGATAGCCGGCGGATGCTGCTCGATATTTCCGTTTTTCATCGATCGAATGGTCGAGCTTCCCATCACGCTCGTACAAGACCACACCTGGTTCGAGATCATGGGCGGCCGGTCCATCTCCCCCTGGATAGACAAGAGCGAGTGGATCATCCGCCATCACGGCCTGATCAACTTGATCTTTCATCCCGATTACACGACCCCCGAGCGGCTCGAGCACTACGACCGGTTCCTCCGCTTCCTGCGACAGCAGCAGGAGGGCTGGCATGCACTTCCACGCGATGTGGCTCAGTGGTGGAGAACGCGCTCCTCGCTGGATCTCGAGGCAGTCGCGCCGGGAGATTGCACTGGCGATCCGGCCAGACTGCAACCGACGATCGCCTACGCGCTGGAAGAAGCGGGCAACGTGGTATTCCGACACGACCGGCCCGGGCGGCGCATGGGCCCTCTTGCCCCCGCCCGCACCGCGGCTAGACCGACGCAGGCGAGCGGCGCGGTCCCGGCTTCCGAGTAGTCGCGCTCCCGCCGTCTGGCTGCACCGTTCGATGAGTGACGTTGGTGCGATCGTCCTCGGCGGCGACTATCAGGGGCTGGGAATCGTGCGCAGCCTCGGTCGTCACGGGGTGCCGGTCCTGGTCGTCGACGACGAGCGCTCGATCTCCCGCTTCTCGCGGTACGCCTCGCGATCAGTCCGCGTGTCCGACCTGGCCGACGGAGATAACACGGTGGATGCAGTGCTTGGACTGGAGCGAAAGCTGGGCCTCGCGGGCTGGGTGCTCTTCGCGACGCGGGACGAGACGGTAGAGGTGCTGTCCCGGAGCCGGAACGTCCTCTCAGAGCGCGTCCGGGTTCCGGTGCCCCCCTGGGAGACCTTCGCCCGCGCCTGGGACAAGCGATCCACCTACGAGCTCGCCGCAGAGTGCGGGATCCCGGTCCCACGAACGTGGTGTCCCGGCTCAATCGAGGAGGTCGAAGAGATCGACGTCGAGGCGCCGCTGGTAATCAAGCCGGCCGTCAAGCCGCGGTTCTTCAGGGCCACGAAGGCCAAGGCATGGCGAGTCGACACCAGGGACCAACTGCGGGAACGCTTCGTCACCGCAACCCAAATGGCAGGCGGGGATCCCATCATGGTGCAGGAGCTCATTCCCGGTCATGGGGAGCGGCAGTTCGCCTACTGCGCCTTCTTCAAGGAAGGGCGCTCGGTGGGAAGCATGGTCGTTCGCCGGGCGCGCCAGCACCCGCACGACTTCGGCCGCGCGAGCACGTTCGTCGAGACGATCGAACGGGAGGAGCTCGAGACGATGGGCGAGCGCTTCCTGCGGGCGATCGACTACTACGGGCTGGCGGAGCTCGAGTTCAAGTTCGATGCCCGTGATCACAGCTACAAGCTGCTGGACTTCAATGCGCGCACATGGGGCTATCACTCTCTCGGCCAAGAGGCGGGTGTCGACTTCCCCTTCTTGCTGTACTCCGATCAGGTCGGGATGAGCTTTGCTCCATGCCGCGCCGATGTCGGGGTCACCTGGATACGCCTCTTGACGGACCTACCAACCTCGCTGCTGGACATCCGCGCGGGCCGGTTGAAAGCAAGCGACTATCTCCGCTCCGTACAGAACCATGACGTGGAGGCGGTCTTCAGCCGTGACGACCCGGTCCCGGGGCTGATGGAGGTGGCACTCCTTCCGTATCTCTACTTCAAGCGAGGGTTTTGAAGCTCACGTACGCTGGCCTTGGGCGCGAAGGGCATGAGCGCGGAAATGATCGCTTCCACGTCGAACGGGCGGGTCCTGGGATGCGTCGGCAGGTTCACCAGGTGTTCGGCGGCAGCCTCGGCTACAGGGCATGACCCCATTCGGTAGTCACCCGCGGCGGAAGAGGACGACTCCTCCAGCACGGACGTGAACCAGGTTCCCAGCACGGCGTGAGGCGCAACATTGCGGATGGTCGCTGATCTGTCCTGCACAACCAGAGGAAGGCGAACGTATGCCGGCTTACGCCCGGGTGCCATCCGCGGGAGCTCGAGGCCCTCCTTTTCCAGCCGCCGGGCGTAAGCGGCCACCATGGCTTCGCGGTGGCGCAGATTGGGGCGGAGTCGCCTCAGCTGACGGAGCCCGATGGCTGCCTGTGCGTTGGCCAGTCGACGCTCATAGTCCGGCGGCCGCTGCCCCGACATCTCCGCCGGAGTGGTGGGCTCTGGGAGCGGTTGCGGTCGGCCGAGCGCTTCGTAGAGACGCCTCGCGTAG
>JALZIJ010000068.1 GCA_030860375.1 Actinomycetota bacterium
ACCAACCTCACGGCCGTATCACGCCCGAGGGAGCTGAGGCGGACCAGGCGCTGAGATGCGAGCGCTGGAGATCCGAAGGCCGGGGCGAGTACGGGGCGCGGGAGTTGGCGGAGCCGTTCGATTCGAGGGTGACGCGACAGAGGCCGAGCTCCTAAGGAAGATCGTCGAGCGAAGCTTGCCCTCGCGGCAGTCTTCGGAAGCGGGAACGATGACCAGGGGATTCACGGAAACCGGAGGCAGCTGTCGCTCGGACAGAGAGCGGCGGCTGTAGGTTCCTCCCGAATGGCGGTTCCTGACTTTCAGTCGCTGATGCGTCCTCTGCTAGTTGCACTTGCGGACGGCGGGGACCACGCCATCGCAGCGATCCGTGGGGATCTCGCAGAGCAGTTTGCTCTCAACCAGGACGACATCGACGAAATGATCCCCAGCGGGCGCGTCACGACCTTTCAGAACCGAGTCGGCTGGGCCGCGACGTACCTCTACCGTACGAAGCTCATCGGTCGACCGAAGCGGGCTGTCTACCGCATCACCGATCGAGGTCGACAGACGCTCGAGCAGAACCCAGACCGAATCGATCTCAAGGTCCTCGCGCAGTTTCAGGAGCTCGAGGAGTTTCGACAGGCCAAAACTCCTGTCGGCGGAGGCGGGGAGACCCCAGGGCCTACGGGCGACGAAGAACAGACGCCCGAGGAGCGGATCGACAGCGCTTACCGCGAGTTACGTTCCGCGCTGGCTGCCGAACTACTCGACCGGGTGTTCGACCAAACGCCCGAATTCTTCGAGCAGCTCGTGCTCGATGTCCTGCACAAGATGGGCTACGGCGGCAGGCGAGATGATGCGGCGGAGCGCCTGGGCCAAAGCGGCGACGAGGGCGTAGACGGGGTCATCCGCGAGGACCGACTCGGCTTGGATCTCATCTACGTCCAGGCGAAGCGGTGGAAGAACGTCGTGGGCCGGCCCGAGATTCAGAAGTTCTTCGGAGCGCTCCACGGACAGCGTGCCACGAAGGGCGTCTTTATCACGACCTCTGGGTTCAGCAGGGAAGCGGTCGAGTACGCCGATGGAGTGTCGCCGAGAGTCATCCTCGTCGATGGCAAGGAGCTTGCTCAGCTGATGATCGAGCACGCGGTAGGGGTGTCCGTGTCCCGTGAGTACGAGCTCAAGCGTCTCGACCTCGACTACTTCGTGACCGAGGACGACGAGGCTCCGGCGGAGCCGACGTCTCCGAGCCTCCAAGAGGCGCCTTAGCGTGGGCCGTCGGAGGTCTAGCAGCCGGGCGGCACCCTGAGAATGACGCAGCCCTGGGGTGAGCTTTCGGCCTTGCGGGAAAGGACGACGTGACTGGTGCCTTTCCGACAAGACGGGCAGCGTGGGCTCGCTCGACACGCTTCCCCTGCCACGCGAAAGGAGGAGTGCGACGCGGGGACACCAGCCGGTGGCGAAAGTGCCGCCTTCGTCGAGGAGCAGTAGCGAGTCCCCTTTCGCGCCAGCGCGGTCGCTCCACGCCGAAGCGATAGGCGGCGCCCATGCGCCGCCGACCCATCAGCCGGCGGCGGCCATGCGGGATCGCGATTACTCAGGAACGCCGTCCCTGGGGGCCCGGGCGGCCGCGACGTCGTTCGTGAACGTCACGAACGTGAACAGCTTGTCGCCGTTGGGGAAGGTCTCGACGTAGCGGTCCTTGCGCACTCGGCGCACCTTGCCCGTGCCGGTGGCGCTCGTCGAGGTGCTCGTGCTCGTGGGGTCGTCATGCGCACGGTAGATCGTGTTGATCTGCTCGTTGGTAGTGTTCGGTCGCTTCGAGCCTAAGGGTGGGATCGCGGCCTTCGACCGGCTCGTCCAACTAGGTGATGGTGAAGGAGCCCTACGCCCCCCGCCAGGCGAGTCTTCTGGATCGTCGACAACCATCCGGGAGACGCGGGCACCCAGCAAGGGTCAGCGCCCCCAGCGCTCCTTGAGGGTCGCCTTCGTGAAGAGCGCCACGGCCGCCCGCCGCCCGCCGGCCGTCAGCGCAAGACGGGCGTTCTCCTCGACCGGGTTCCTCAGCTCCG
>JALZIJ010000075.1 GCA_030860375.1 Actinomycetota bacterium
TTCTCGCCGAGCCCCAGCATCTCGCGCGCCTCGGCGATGGTCGCGGCTCGCCGGCCGATGTCCTCGGCCATCGAGCGTGCCTTCGCGATCAGGTCTCCGTTCGAGCGGGCCATCTCGCCGCCTGGCACGTAGAGGTTGTCCTCAAGCCCGGCGCGAACGATGCCGCCGAGCGTGAGCGAAGTGGCGAGAAGGCGCCACTGCTCGCGCGAGATCCCGATCACCTGCCAGTTGGCCCCGTGGTCGGGGCCGCCGGGGATCTGCTCGGACATGACGCCGATGTTCTTCGAGGTCGGCCTGATGCCGCCGGTCACCCCCATCACCAGCGAGATCTGGTGCGGCTCGGTGACTAGGCCCATGTCGATCAGCGGGTCCAGGTTCGCGACGTGCCCGGCATCGAAGCACTCGTGCTCGGGCTTGACGTGAAGCTCGCGCATCTCCTCCAGGAACTCGATGATCGTGTCGAACGAGTTCTCGAAGACGGCCTTGAAGACGAAGTCCTTGCGGCGCTTGGAGTACTTCGCGTAGTTCATCGAACTCATGTTGAGCGCGGCGACGTCGGGGGTCAGCTCGCGCAGGTAGGCGAGTCGCTTCTCCATCGGGACGCCGATCGCCCCCGTGGAGTAGTTGATGACCACGTCGCCAACCTCGTCGAGGATCGCCTGCGTGATCGCGCGGAAGTCGTCGATCTCATACGACGGGACACCATCCTGCGTGCGAGCGTGGATGTGGATCTGCGAGGCGCCCTCGTCCACTGCCCGCCTGGCCTCGGCGGCGTACTCCTCGGGGGTGTAAGGAATCGCAGGACACTGCTCGCGGTTCGCGATCGCGCCCGAGATCGAACACGAGATGATCACGGGGTCGCCAAAAACACTCACGGGGTCAGGCACCTCACTCGATGCTCATATTCGTTCATACCGGCATCACTCCGTGCTTTCTCCAGGGCCTTTCGACCTTCTTGTCCTTTGCCATCCGCAGCGCAGAGATGATCCGCGGGCGCGTCTCGCGCGGGTCGATGACGTCGTCGATCATCGCGTTGCCTGCGGCAATGTAGACGTCGATCTGCGAGCGCACGGCTTCCAGCATCGCCTCGCGTGTCGCGTCAGGGTCGTCGGACGCCTCGATCGCCGATCGGCCGATGATGTTCACCGCGCCCTCGGCGCCCATGACCGAGATCTCGGCCGACGGCCAAGCGTAGATCTGGTCAGGCTCGTAAGCCTTCCCGTTCATCACGTAGTAGCCCGCGCCGTAGGCCTTGCGGATCACGACTGTCACCTTCGGCACGGTCGCTCGCGAGATCGCGTAGAGCATCTTTGCGCCGTGGCGGATGATCCCGGCGTGCTCGGTCTTCGAGCCGACCATGAACCCCGGGACGTCCTGGAGGAAGACGAGGGGGATCGAGAAGGCGTCGCACAGGTTCACGAACCGCGCGGCCTTGTCGGCCGAATCGTTCTCGAGGATTCCGCCCAGCTGCTTCGGCTGGCTCGCGACGATGCCGACCGGTTGCCCGCCGAAGCGCGCGAGGCAGGTGATGATCGTCTTCGCGAACTTGGGCTTCAGGTCGAAGAGATCGCCGTCGTCGACGATCTCCCGGATCACCTCGTACATGTCATACGGGTGGCGCGCCGACTCGGGGACAATGTCGAGGAGCTTCTCCGACATCCGGTCGTCCGGATCTTTGGTCTCCTTATACGGTGGGCGCTGCTCGCAGTTGGATGGAAAGAACGAGAGATAGGTCTTGACCGCCTCGATGCATTCGGCGTCGTCTTTGACCTCGAGGTCGCCCACGCCCGACTTGCGGCAGTGGACCTTGGCGCCGCCGAGGTCCTCCATAGAGATGTCCTCTCCCGTCACGGCCTTCGTGAGGTGCGGGCCGGCGAGCGCCATTGCGCCCTGGCCGACGACCATCGGCACAAAGTCGGACAGGCCGGGGATGTACGCGGTCCCCGCCGCGCAAGGGCCGAGCATCGCGGCGACCATCGGCACCACGCCCGACATCTCGACCTCCTCGCGAAAGAGGTGGCCCGAACCGGCGAAGAGCGATCCCGCCGCCTCCTGGATGCGCGCGCCGGCGGAGTCGAGGAGCCAGATCAGCGGCATGCGCTGCTTGAGCGCGATCTCGCGCAGGCGCGTGACCTTCAGCTCGCCAGTCATGCCCATCGATCCGGCCATCACGGTGAAGTCGTAGGCGGCGATCGCGACCGTGCGCCCATCGACGTCGCCCCAGCCAGTGACGACGCCATCGGC
>JALZIJ010000089.1 GCA_030860375.1 Actinomycetota bacterium
AGCGACGGAGGGGATGAAGCCGAACAACAGCCCGGCCACAATCCCCGCCCATCCGAATCTCCGCCCACTCCTCGCCATCTTCCGGCAGAGTACCAGCGAAAGTGGCTCCCCTGAGGGGGTTTCAGACACGACTAGTCTCCTCCGATGGACCGCCGCTCGTGGACCCTCGTGCTCGCCCTGGGCGCGATCTGGGGGGCGAGCTTCCTCTTCATCGAGATCGGCCTTCGCGACATGGGTCCGGTCGTGATCGCGTGGGCCCGTGTCGCGCTGGCCGCCGCCGTGCTCTTGCCGGTCGCCTGGTTTCGAGGCGAGCTCCGCATCCCCGGGGCGACCTTCGGCCTGATCGCCCTGCTCGGGACAGTTCAGGTCGGTGCCCCGTTCGCCGCCCTCGCGCGCGGCCAGGAGGAGATCACCTCATCGCTGGCGGGGATACTCGTCGCCTCGACGCCGCTTTTCACAGCTCTCTTGGCTGTGCGAGTTGACCCCGCGGAGCGCTCCGAGGGCCTTCGCCTGGTAGGCGTGATCGCCGGCCTCGCCGGCGTGGGTCTATTGCTCGGCGTCGATCTCAGCGGCACCGCGGAGGAAGCGCTGGGCGGCGCTTTGGTTCTCCTCGCGAGCCTCGGCTACGCGATCGGTGGCCTGGTCACGAAGCTCAAGCTCCCGGGCGCCCCGGGCACGGGGCTGGCGGCGTGGATCACGCTCTCGGCCACGGTCCTCCTCACCCCGTTTGCGATCGCGGACTTCCCCGCCGAGCCTCCGGGCCTGGGTCCGCTCGCGGCCGTCGTGGCGCTCGGCGTCATCGGCACCGGCCTCGCGTTCGCCATCTTCTTCAGCCTCATGACGACGATCGGTCCCTCACGAACGTTCATCGTCACCTACCTGTCGCCCGGATTCGCCGTCGCCTACGGTGCATTCCTCCTTGACGAGTCGGTCAGCGTGGCGACGATCGTCGGCCTCGCGCTGATCCTCGGCGGGTCGTCTTTCGCCGCGGGCTACGCCAGCTCGCGCAGCGAGTCGGCGATCCGGTAGCGCGCGGCTTCGCTCTCGGTCTGCGCTCCCTCGGCCAGGGCGTCGAGCGTCGCGACGACCCGGCCCGCACCGAGCTCGTCTCGCCACTCGAACGGCCCCCGAGGGTGGTTGAGCCCGAGCTTCATCGCGGTGTCTACATCGTCGGGCTCGGCGACTCCCTCATCGACCGCGTAGCTCGCCTCGTTTGCGAGGCAACTCAAGATCCGTTCCAGGATCGCCCGGTCGGTGGCGGCGCCGGTAGAGCGCTGCCGCTCCTCAACCTTGCGTCCGTGCTCGTAGGAATAGAACCCTTGCCCGGCCTTTCTCCCCAGCCTTCCTGTGGCCACCATCTCCTCCTGGATCGGATGCGGCTCCCAGCGCGGCTCCGCCCTTTGTGAGTAGAACGATTGGGCGACCTTCAGGTTCACGTCGACGCCGATCAGATCCATCAGTTCGAACGGTCCCATGCGGTAGCCGCCGCCGTCGCGGATCGCGCGGTCGATCTCGGCGTGCCCGGCGACCGCCTCGCCCAGCATGCGAAGCGCTTCGAGCGCGAACGGTCGGTTGCAGCGGTTCACGATGAAGCCGGGGGCGTCCGCGGCCCGGACGGGCTCACGGTTCATAGCGCGGGCGACCTCGGTGACCGCTTCGAGGGCCGGCTCTGCAGTCCGCGGGCCCGCGATGATCTCGACGAGGCGCATCAACGCCGGCGGGTTGAAGAAGTGCATGCCGAGGACGCGCTCGGGCCGGTCCACCTCGGCTGCGATCTCCGAAACCGGGATCGAGGACGTGTTCGTGGCAAGGATCGCGTCCGAGCCGCACGTCTCAGCGAGGTCTGCGAAGAGGCTCCGCTTGAGCGCGAGGTCTTCCGGCGCGGCCTCGATCACGAGGTCTGCGCCCGCGAGCCCGTCGAAGCCGGCCGTCTCGAGCTTGCCCTCGGCCCGTGCCGCGTCCTCGGGGCTCCAAAGGCCCTTGCCCGCCCCCTTGGCGAGCGCAGCGCGAAGGCGATCGGCGCCCGATGCGAGCGCCTGCGGGTCGGGATCGTGGAGGACGACCTCGAAGCCGCCGAGGCAGCCAAGCTGCGCGATGCCGGCGCCCATAGTGCCGGCGCCAACAACCCCGAGGCGCTCGATCAAGGTGCCAGGTACCTCATGAAACGCTCACAGAACAAGGGGTCAGGCATCTCATGGAACGCTCACCAGGTTTCACTGGCCTTGGAAATCCGGGCGGCGCTTTTCGAGAAACGCCGACATGCCCTCGACCCTGTCCTTTGTCCCCATCGTCAGCTCATAGAGGCGGCGTTCCTGCTCCAAGCCCGCGGCAAGCCCCGACTCATCGGCCGCAAGCACGGCCTGCTTGGCGAGCTTGGCGGCGACCGGCGGACCCGAGGCGACAACGCGTGCGAGGTCGATTGCCGAGTTGAGCCACGCCTTGTCGACCCTGTTCACGATTCCCCACTCGAGCGCCTGCTGTGCGGAGAAGCGCCGTCCCGTGAGCACGAGCTCCATTGTGCGCTGCTTGCCGAGGACGCGCGCCAGGCGCTGCGTGCCGCCCCCGCCGGGAATGATGCCGAGGGTGATCTCGGGCTGCCCGAACTCGGCTGTCTCCGAGGCGACGATCATGTCGCAAGAGAGCGCCAGCTCGCAGCCGCCGCCGAGCGCGAAGCCGGAGACGGCCGCGATCAGTGGGGTCCGGCAGCCCGCGAGCCGCTTCCAGAAAGCGGAGGTGGGGTGGAAGAGAGCCTCGCCGAAGGTGCGGTCCCTGAGCGCGCGAATGTCGGCGCCCGCCGCGAAGACTTGGTCGGAGCCCGCGATCACGATCGCCCGCACCTCGTCGTCGTGATCAAGGCGCTCGATCGCCGCTCCCAGCTCGTCCATCATCTCCGGCGAAAGCGCGTTTCGCGCTTCCGGGCGGTCGAGGCGAACCAGCGCGACCTGGCCGTGGCGCTCCTCAGCGATCAGAGTTGACATCTAGTCGAACGGCAAGAAGGCCGAGATGCCCGTTGCGTCGCGGCCGATGATGAGCTTTTGGATCTGCGAGGTGCCCTCGTAGAGAGTGGTCACGCGCGCGTCCCGCAGGTAGCGCTCCACGGGGTGGTCGTCGACATACCCCGAGCCTCCGTGCACCTGGATCGCGTCGTCCGCGCACTGGATTGCCGACTCGGTCGCATACAGCTTCGCGATCGAGGTCTCGAGCGTCGAGGGCTTGCCTTGATCTTTCAGGATGCCCGCTCGCAAGACAAGGAGCCGTGCGGCGTCGCGCTTGACGATCATGTCGGCGATCATCGCCTGGACGAGCTGGAAACGGGCGAGCGGAACGCCGAACTGCCGGCGCTCCTTGGCGTAGGAAACGGACGCCTCCACGCAGCCGTCGATGATCCCCACGCAGCCCGCGGCTACCGAGTAGCGCCCCGAATCGAGCGCGGTCATCGCGATCTTGAAGCCCTCGCCGATCTCGCCCATGAGGCAGTCGTCGGGCACCTCGACACCGTCGAGCGCGATCGAGGCGGTGTCCGAGGCGCGGAGGCCCAGCTTGCCGTGTATCTCCTGCGTTGAAAAGCCTTCCGAATCCGTCGGGACGAGGAAGCAGGCGAGGCCCTTCGGACCGGATCCAGCTTCGGTCTGGGCAAAGATCATCGCGACATCGGCGAAGTTGCCCAGCGAGATCCACATTTTCTGACCGGAGAGCTTCCAGCCGCCGTCGACCTTCTCGGCGCGAGTGCGGAGGCTTGCAGCGTCCGAGCCCGTGTCGGGCTCGGTCAGGCCGAAGCAGCCGAGATAATCGCCGTCGCACAACTTGGGCAGCCACCGCTGCTTTTGCTCCTCGGTGCCCCAGCGTTCGATCGACCCGCAGACGAGCGAGGTCTGGACCGACACGACGGTGCGCGCCGCCGAGTCGCCGCGGCCGATCTGCTCGACGATGAGCCCGTAGCCGACGTAGTCGAGGCCGCGGCCACCGTACTCCTCGGCGACGGGCGCTCCCAAGTAGCCCATCTCACCGAGCTTCGAAGCAAGCTCGCGGTCAAACTTCTCGGCACGGTCGTTCTCGCGGGCGCGGTCGACGACTTCTGAGTCCACGAAGTCCCGCGCAGTCTCAGAGATCAGCTTTTGCTCGTCGGTCAGGTCCAGGTTCAAAGTGCGCGTCCTTTAGCGGGGGCGCCGAGCTCACGCTCGACGCAGCTTTCGAATGCTTCGGCCGCGGCGGCCGTGAGCGGCCCCGGCCAGGCGAGCTCGCGACCATCGATGCTCGAAATCGGCTGCACCTCACGTGTCGTCGAGGCGAGGAAGGCCTCGGCCGCATTTTTGAGGTCGGAAACGTCGTAGGTGCCCTCTTCGACTTCCAACTCGCGCACTACGCGGTTGCGGGTAATCGAGTCGAGGATCGGGTTGTCGAGCGAGGGCGTCTTCAGGGCGCCGTCGGCGCTCGCCCAGAACACGGTCGAGGTCGGGGGCTCCAGCACCGTCCCTTCCGGCGTGACGAAGATCGCTTCATCGGCGCCTTGCCCCTTCGCGATGCGGGTCGCGTGCATGTTGGCGGCGTAAGAGAGGGACTTGACGCGGTCGAGGATCACGGTTGGCCGATACTCCACGGTCGCGACCTTCACCGACTCGGCACGGGGCGCGAGAGGCTCGATGAGGAGGATTCTTCGCCCTCCGCGGGTGACCATCACGCGGAGCTGCGCGTCGCCTGTGCCGTGGGCTTTCAGAAGGGGGGGTAGCTCGTCTTCGAGGGCAGCGCGATCGACCCAAAGGTCGATCGCAGCGGCGGAGCGCTCGAGACGGTCCCAATGCTCATCCATCGCAAATGGCTGACCGCCGTAGAGGCGGGCGACTTCGAAGACGCCATCGCCGCGGTAGAGCCCGTCGTCGGGAAGCGGTAGAACGGCCTCGCAGGTCGGTCCGATTCGCCCATCGATGCTTGCAAGTTGAGTTGCACCCACGGCCGCCAAGCTAGCGGAACTTGCATATAGGTTCTCAGGGAAACTCGTGATGAATCCAGTAACGGGTTTATACGTACCCGATCCGTGGTAAACATTGAGTCGGTTAGCCAAAGGAATGCGCTGACGGGGTTGAAGGGCTCAAGGATGAGCGCTTAGTCTTGATTAACCAAATTTCGAGGAGGACGAGTGTCAGCAAAGAACAGGCTTGGGGTCGCGGTAGGAGGGGTAGTTCTCACCTTGGCGCTCGCAATCCCGCATGGGGCGAACGCAGGACCCGTCGAAGACGGCGTCAATGGCGTCAACGACGCTGTCAACGACACGGTCGACACCGTGAGCGGCGGGGGTGGAACGGCGGCTCCGGCCCCGGCCCCGGCTCCGGCTCCGGCTCCGGCAGCGGGCATTCCGCCGGATTACACGCCGCCCTTGCACGGCGACAACCCGCACGGCCAGGGGACCGGAGCCACGGTCGACCTGACGCCGAGCGACACCCTTCCCCTGTCGGGAGACCCGGCCGGTGGCACGGGTGAGGACCAAGAGGAGATCGTCGTCGGCCGCTCGCGCGGCGAGCAGGATGAAAACGGCGACTACCACGGGCGCATCGTCATCGCGGCCCTCTTCGGCAACGAGATCGTCCCCGGAGTCGAAACGAACGAGGGCGAGCAGGACAGCGGCCCGCTCGGGCCGATCAACGAGGCACTCTGTCCGCTGAACGGCGGCGGCAACGAGCAGCTTTCGCTCTGCCTGCTTGCGGCTGACTCGGAGACGACGGACAACGGCTCGCGCAACCGCTTCCAGGCGGTCGGGGTGAACCTCGGCGGCGAGACCGGGATCAGCGCGGACGCTGTCAGCTCGGAGGGCAACATCGAGGAGGACAACGAGTGCCAGACGGCTGAGGGCTCTTCGCAGGTGGTCGGCGCCAGCGTCGGGGGGGAGCTGACGGCGGACGCCGCGAGGTCGAGCTCGACCTCGACGGCTTGCAGCGACGGCACCGAGACGGTGGAGCAGGACTCCGAGGTGATCAGCATCGCCGATAACGGCGTGCCCATCCCGGCGCCGGGCTGTGCCGACGGCACGCCCGACAGCGAGTTCACGCCGCTGAACCCGCTCCTGAGCGCGGTCTGCAACGCGAACGACGAAAACGGGACGCAGACGGATAGCCCCTACGGGGTGCGCGAGGCCTTCACGGTCTTCGTTCTGAACATCATCCCCGATGACATGCCGCTCGTAAAGCTCACGACGGCGGCGTCCGAGAGTCACGCGGTTGCCCCGGAGGGGAATGAGTGCCCCGATCCGGACAACCCCGATTGCCCGCCAAAGCCCGAGTGCCCGGATCCGGACAACCCGGATTGCCCGCCGATCGACGAGTGCCCCGATCCGGACAACCCCGATTGCCCGGACGGCCCGCCCAACGGTGGCCCGAAGGGTCCCGGCGATGATGGGCCTTCAGCCAAGAAGGGACCGCGCGAAGAGCTCCCGTTCACGGGCGCGGACCTGGGCGTGCTGGGTCTGATCGGTGCCCTCGTCATGGGAGCCGGGC
>JALZIJ010000115.1 GCA_030860375.1 Actinomycetota bacterium
GTGCGCGACGAGGCCGAGATCCGCGGGCATCGCCGCACCTACGTCGGGGCGATGCCGGGGACGATCGTCCGCGCCCTCCGCGACGCCGGTTCGCTCAACCCCGTGTTCATGATCGACGAGATCGACAAGATGGGCTCGGACTTTCGCGGGGATCCCTCGAGCGCGATGCTCGAGGTGCTCGACCCGGCTCAGAACGGCACGTTCCGCGACCACTACCTCGACCTGGGCTTCGACCTCTCCGGCGTTCTTTTCATCGCCACCGCCAACACGCTCGACACGATCCCGGGGCCACTTCGCGATCGGATGGAGGTCATTCAGCTCTCGGGCTACACGCTCGAGGAGAAGGTCCACATTGCCAAGCGCTATCTCGTCCCGCGCCAGATTGCCGAGAACGGCCTGAAGGGTGGGCAAATCGCCTTCGCGGACCCCGCGCTTCGCGCGATCGCAGACGAGTACACGCGGGAGGCGGGCGTCCGCAACCTCGAGCGCGAGGTCGGCACCGTCTGCCGGAAGATCGCGAGGGAGGTCGCCGAGCGGAAAGGCAAGCGGGGAAGAAAGGCCACCATCTCTGCCAAGCGGGTTCGCGAGCTACTGGGGCGGCAGCGCTATTTCGCCGAAACCCGCAGGCGGACGGCCGATCCCGGGGTGGCGACCGGCCTTGCCTGGACCCCGGTCGGCGGCGACGTCCTCTTCATCGAGGCGACCGCGATGACCGGCACCGGCAAGCTGACGATCACGGGCCAGCTCGGTGACGTCATGCGCGAGTCCGCGCAGGCTGCGCTCTCGTTCGTTCGCGGGCACTCAAGTGAGCTTGCGCCCGAGCTCGCGGGCGACTGGTTCGCAAAGCACGACATCCACGTGCACGTCCCGGCGGGAGCGGTTCCGAAGGACGGGCCCTCGGCCGGCGTTGCGATGACGGTGGCGCTCGCATCGCTCATCAAGGGCAAGCCGGTCTCGGCCGATGTCGCCATGACGGGTGAGATCACGCTCACCGGGCAGGTTCTCCCCGTGGGCGGCCTCAAGGCGAAGTCGCTCGCCGCGCAGCGGGCGGGGATCAAGAGGGTGATCGTCCCGTCGCGAAACGAGGGCGAAATCGCCGAGATCCCTGAACACGAGCTGGGCGACCTCGAGTTCGTATACGTCGATCGGATCGCCGAAGCACTCGGCGCGGCGATTCCATAGATCTGACACGTCGCCGAACCGCGATGCGAGAAGAGGTCTCGTTATAGGAGTAGGGATTCGGGGTATAACCTCCCCAATCCAAACTTTGCCCCACTCAGAGGAGAAACCACATGTCGAACACGAAGACTCAGAAGGCGCGTAGCGCGGCATCGACCGTTGGCTCAAACGAGTACGTGCGCCGGCTCATCGAGGATGAGGAGCTTCGTGATTCGATCCGCGAGGCCTACGACGCCTCGAAGAGCGCCTACGGCCGCATCCAAAAGCAAAAGCACCCAGCGAAGTCCGTCCTGGACGACAAGAAGACGCAGCGCGAGCTTCGCGAGGCTGCGGAGACGCTTCGTGCGGCCTCCGACAAGCTGCGGGGCAAGAAGGAAAAGGGCGGCTCGACCCTGGGCAAGCTCCTTGTCGTGGCCATCATCGGCGGCATCGCGGCACTCGTCCTCTCCGAGGACATTCGCAAGTCCGTCCTCGACCGTCTCTTCGGGGCCGAAGAGGAGTTCGAATACACGTCGACGAGCGCGCCGTCCAACGGCGGCGCGGCGTAGTCCTTCTCAGGCAGCCGCACCGCGTCGCGGAAAGGTGCGTGAGAAGCGCACGAGTTCGCGCGGGGACCCTCGAAAGCGGAGCTTTCGCTGAAGGAAGGCGGTCCGCGGGTTGACGACGCCCTTCGACAGGCCGATCCACTCGGCCCAGGTGGTCTCCCAGGTGAGGTCGGGGTCGGCCGCGATTCCGTGCTCAGCGCGCGTGGAGCCGTTGGCGACGATCACATGCCAGGGTTCGGCGTCTGAGAAGCGCCACTGGATGGTGAAGGGCCTGCCGTTGACGGCGGAAGTGTTCGCCGAGCGGGCGACGAGGTCGAAGAAGAGCTCCTGAACCTCGGGCGAGGAGTCCGGGTTGGGGTGAGGCTCGCCGATGATTCGCGCCTCGAGGAGCTTGATCTGGCGCTTTGCGAGCTCGGAGTGCTCGAGCGAGTGGTCGACGGGGAGGACGCCGGGCATGTCCTCGAGCGGCCAGCCGATCGCGCGCCACTTCGTCATCACGGAGCGCATGCCGAATTCGAAGATGTCCTCCATCTCGAACCCGTAGCAGCGGGTGTACTCGCGGTCGAAGCCGGGCGGGGTGAAGACGGCGGCGACGAACGGCATCACCTCGAGGAGAAGCTCGTGGACGGCGGCCTTGCACTCGTCGGTCTCTTCGAA
>JALZIJ010000087.1 GCA_030860375.1 Actinomycetota bacterium
CCTTTGATCCGGTGCCGCTTGCGGCGCCGAAAGCATCGGCCGACGCCGGCGGCGGTTATGAGGTCACGCTGGACTCGGCCGCTCCAAGCTCCGGAAGCATCAATCCTGCCCGCTTCACAGTCAGCAAGGACGGTCGCAAGCTCGACTCCGTCGAGCCCTATCTCGGCGCCGACGGGCACCTGGTCGCCTTGCGCGAGCACGACCAAGCGTTCCTCCACACCCATCCGCAGGGCGAACCGGGGGGGCGGGGGCCGATCTCCTTCGCCGTCGAGTATCCGAGCGCCGGGCGCTATCGGCTCTTCCTCCAGTTCAAGCACGGGGGCGAGGTTCGTACGGCCGCGTTCACCCAGGAAGTCACCGGCGCGGGCGCCGGCTCGGACGCGAGTACAGAGGAGGCAGACCATGGCAGTCACTGAAACAGCGAAGCTCGACCTCCCGGTAGAAGGAATGACCTGCGCCTCGTGCGTTGGACGGGTTGAGCGAAGCCTCAACAAGCTCGAGGGCGTCGAGGCGACGGTCAACTTCGCGACCGAGAAGGCTTCGGTCACCTATGACCCTGAGGCCGTGGAGACCAACGAGCTCCTCGACGCCGTCGAGGCTGCCGGCTACAAGGCGACGCTGCCGAGCGAGTCGGGCGGCCCCCGATCCGAAGGCGACTCAATCGAAGACGCGGGCGCATCCGAGCTGAGCGGACTGCGGACGCGGCTACTGGTGTCTGCCGTCGCCTCGCTGCCGATCTTCCTCATCGCGATGATCCCGCCGCTCCAGTTCGACTACTGGCAGTGGCTGAGCCTGCAGCTCGCGACCCCGGTCGTGCTGTGGGCCGGTTGGCCGTTCCACAAGGCCGCGTGGCAGAACCTCAAGCACGGCGCGGCGACGATGGACACCTTGATCTCGCTCGGAACCCTGGCGGCGTGGGGCTGGTCGGTGGTGGCGCTTTTCTTCCTCGGCGCGGGCGAGCCCGATATGCGAATGGCGTTTCAGCTGATCCCCGAGCAGGGAGCCGGCACCGAAGAGGTCTACTTCGAGGTCGCCGCGGTGGTGACCACGTTCATCCTCGCGGGCCGCTACTTCGAGGCTCGGGCGAAGCGACAGGCCGGCGCGGCGCTGAAGGCTCTGCTCGAGCTTGGCGCCAAGGACGTCTCGATTCTTGAAGAGGACGGTTCGGAGCGCTCGATGCCTGTCGACGAGCTCGCGCCCGACCAACTCTTTGTCGTGAGGCCCGGCGAGAAGGTGGCGACCGACGGCGTCGTGATCGAAGGCCGCTCGGCCATCGACCAGTCTCTCCTGACCGGCGAGTCCGTCCCGGTTGAGGTCGCACCCGGCGACGAGGTGACCGGCGGCACGATCAACGCGGGTGGCAGGCTCGTCGTCCGGGCCGTTCGAATCGGCTCTGACACCGCTCTCGCTCAGATCGCGCGCCTCGTAACCGATGCGCAGACGGGTAAGGCAGAGGTTCAGCGGCTGGCCGACCGCGTCTCGGGAGTTTTTGTGCCGATCGTGATTGCTCTTGCGGTCGCGACGCTCGGCTTCTGGCTTGCCGCCGACGTGAGCACCGCGTACGCGTTCACCGCTGCGGTTGCGGTGCTGATCATTGCCTGTCCATGCGCCCTTGGTCTTGCAACCCCCACTGCGCTCCTCGTTGGCACCGGTCGCGGCGCTCAGCTCGGGCTCCTGATCAAGGGTCCCGAGGTGCTCGAGTCGACCCGTCGCGTCGACACGATCGTCCTCGACAAGACGGGCACGGTTACCACGGGCAAGATGAGCCTTCACGCGGTGGTGACCGCCGACGGCGTTGGTGAGGATGAGGCTCTCCGAGTTATCGGCGCCCTTGAGAACGGCTCAGAGCATCCGATTGCCCGCGCGATCGCCGATGCGGCGCGCGAACGGGGCGGTTCTCTACCTGTGCCGGAGAATTTCCGGAACCGCGAAGGACTCGGGGTCGAGGGAATGATCGAGGGGCGGCTCGCGGTAGCCGGCCGGGCGAGCTTGCTGGACGACTGGCGCTTCCGGCTCCCGGACCGCCTCGCCGGCGCCATGCGCCATGCCGAGAGCGAGGGCCGCACCGCCATCGCTGCCGGATGGGATGGAGAGGTGAAGGCCGTACTGGTCGTCGCCGACACGGTCAAGCCCAGTTCCGCCGAGGCGATCGAGCGCTTGGCCGAACTCGGGTTGAGGCCGGTCCTCCTGACCGGCGACAACGATGCTACGGCGCAGGCCGTTGCGGCCAAGGTAGGCATCGGCGAGGTGATTTCGGAGGTTCTCCCATCTGAGAAGGCCGAGGTCGTCAAGCGCCTGCAAGCTGAGGGCCGAGTCGTCGCAATGGTCGGCGACGGCGTAAACGACGCTCCGGCGCTGGCGCAGGCTGATCTCGGGCTCGCGATCGGGACCGGTACCGACGTCGCCATCGAGGCCTCAGACCTGACCCTGGTTTCGGGAGATCTGCGCGCGGCCGCTGACGCGATTCGTCTCTCCCGGCGAACGCTTAAGACGATCAAGGGGAACCTGTTTTGGGCCTTCGCCTACAACGTCGCCGCGATTCCACTGGCCGTGACCGGGCTTCTGAACCCGCTGGTGGCAGGTGCGGCCATGGCTCTCTCGAGTGTCTTCGTCGTCTCGAATTCGCTGCGGCTTCGAACCTTCGACTCGCAGCGATCAACCGAAACGAATCAAAGGAGCGTGGTATGACCCCCGAATTGAGCAACCCCGGTTACATCGACCACAAGGACGATGTGTTAAAGCGGCTGAGACGCATCTCGGGCCAGGTAGGCGGCGTGGAGCGGATGGTCAACGACGAGCGGTACTGCATTGACATCCTCACGCAGGTCTCAGCCGTCCAGGCAGCGCTCGACAAGGTCTCTTTGGCATTGCTCGACGACCACACGCGACACTGCGTGGTGGGAGCGACCGAGGAGACTCGTGACGAGATGACAGAAGAGATGATGGGCGCGGTAAGACGCTTGATTCGCAGCCGGTAGCCACCCGACACCCGGCGCAAGGAACCCCTCGGACTATTCCTCGTCCTCGAGCACGGCCATCGCTGCGTTCCGACCGTTGAGCCCGATGACGCTGCCGCCGGGATGCGTCGCGGCGCCGCAGAGGTACAGGCCTTCGACCGGGGTCCGCGAGGCGAGCCGGCGGTCCCACATCTGGTCAGGAAAGCACTCGCCCTGGAAGATGCAGCCGCCGGTTAGGCCGATTCGCTCCTCGATGTCGGGCGGCCCCATTACCTCGTACTCGAGCACCTGATCGCGAAAGCGGGGCGCGAAGCGCTCGATCAAGTCGAAGACCTGGCG